>CAZDBH010000082.1:0-22184 GCA_964503485.1 uncultured Bradymonadales bacterium
AAGCCAATGGCGGAGCCTGGAGCGCTATGCGCGACAGGCTCCTAGCCTGGGCTAGATCGGCTAGATCGCGCTAGATCGGGCTAGATCTGACGTCTTCCAGAAACACTAGAATACGAGTTGAGCTGGTTTAGCAGTCCGATCAGGCGGGCAGCCGGGCTTGTTCGCCCGCCATTTCGAGGGCGTAGTCCTCGAGAACGAGCGCAATCGCCTCTGCGGAGTTCCCTTTACCGTAGGGGTTCTCCGCTTCGCAGACACGCTTGTAGTGGACCTCGTCGTTCAACAAACGCCGGGCAGCAGTAACAATGGTGACCGCGTCAGTGCCGACCAGTTTGACGGTGCCGGCGTCCACGGCTTCTGGCCGATCTGTGGTGCGGCGAGTGCAGAGGACGGGCTTGCCCAATCCGGGGGCTTCCTCTTGGATCGTACCCGAATCGGTGATGACGAAGTGAGAGAGCGTCATCAGAAAGACAAAGGGAACGTAGTTGAGCGCAGGCAACAGGAAGATGTTGTCGTGCTCGCTCAATAGGCTGTAGACGCGGAGTCGGAGCTTCTCGGGCAGTTCAGCCGGATACACGAAGATAACGTCCGGGAACTCGTCAGAAAGCCTCGCCAAGGCGCCAATGATCGACTGGAGCTGCCCTCCAAAGCTCTCTCGCCGAGAGCCCGTAAACAGCACCATTCGCCTCTTTCCACTCTCGACGGATCGCATCGCGCGCAGAAATCGGGCGGAGACCTTCTCCTCTTCGTGACGCTTGAAGAGTGTCACGAGCCGAAGCTCCTTGGTTCGGCGGAGCGACTCGATCGACTGTTTCGCCCACAGTACGGCGTCGATTCCGGGGTTTCCAGTCACGTACACGGCTTCAGGCGCGATACCTCCTGCCAGCAAGTTACTCTTGCAGAGCTCGGTGGGGGCAAAATGCAGATCGGCGACCGACGACACCATGAGCCGGTGTCCTTCCTCGGGAAAGGTGGTGAACTTGTGATCCACCCGAAGACCGGCCTCGATATGTACGACCGGAATCTGCCGATAGTAGGCAACGAGTGAGGCTGCCAGCGTGGTGACGGTGTCGCCCAAAACGAGCACCAAATCGGGCTCGAACTGAGCAAATGCTTCGGACAACCCTTTCGACACGTCCGAGAACAGAGAAGCTAAGTCCTCCTGGCTCTCATCGCGCGCAAGCATAAAGTCAGGCTGGATCTCGAAGAGATCCATCACCTTGTCGATGGGGCGCCGGTGAACTCCCGACACCACTACCCGCACGTCGAACCGATCCGGTCTGCGTTTCAATTCACGAATCAGGGGTGCAAACTTGATCGCTTCAGCGCGTGTACCAAATGCGCTTACGATTCGAATCATAGGCTACGTACTATACCTCATAGAGCCCCAGCAAGCCAGCCTGAAGTGCGCTTGGCGGTCGAGCGGGGCTGTGTTAGTGTGAAGCGCGTTCAAAGCATATATTCCGCGACTTTCCGAGTCTTGGAGGACGTTATGAAGCCAGCAGGGTCTGTTTCTGCACTTCTTGTTCTTGCCTTCACGGTAGCGTTGGTTTCGTGTGGGCAAGATCCCATCCAGACGAACGCCGTAGAGGACAATTCGTATTCCCCCAGCTTCGATCCCACACTCGGCGTCTCTGTTTCCACCTTCGAACCGGTTGTTACCGCCACCGAAGAACCCGTGTTCGACTGCAAGGATACGCCCCTCGCCGAGCTCGTGATCGGTGAGACGGACGCATTTGCCCCCGAAGGCGATGCTGCGGGCACGCTCCGCCACTGTGAGGTACCGGTGCACCGTGGGGTGGCATCAAACGGCATGAAACTGCGCGCAACACTCTATGTCGATGCCGATCTAGAGGCGAGGTTACTTCGGTTTTCGGGCCCCAACGCTGCCGACTACGCTCTGCCAGATGGACGAAAGATCGCACGCGACGGCATAGCGACAATGACCTGGACAGCCGAAAACACCGGCGAGTTTGCCCTGGGAATTGATGCGGCCTACCACGAGGGTTCAGGCGACTATTCGTTGCTCGTCGAATGTCTCGAACAATGTGACAGAGCGATGACCCGCTACCCGATCGTCTTGCTGCATGGGATGGGCGGATCCGACCGAATCCTCAACTTGATCGAGTACTACTACGGGGTCCAAGCAGCCCTTGAAGACGAGGGCTACGACGTGTTCGTGACCGTGGTCGATCCAATCAACTCGGCTTACGAGCGGGCCGAGCAGCTGGTACCCCAGCTTCAAGAGATCATCGACCAGACGGGGGCCCGCAAGCTCAATCTGATCGGACACAGCCAAGGCGGACTCGACGGCAGGGCCGTCATCGCCACCCACGGCTGGGGTGATCGGGTCGCATCGATGACCACGCTTGCCACGCCGCACCGCGGTACACCGCTGGCCGATCTCGGCGTGGGCGCCATGGACGCCACCGGCATCAATCTCGACATCCTAGAGCCTGCCATGGATCTATACGGCTGGCTCCTAGGCCGAGGTTGGGACCAAGACTTGGACGCGCCGGTTCACGAAATGACCTCGGACTATATGCTCAATCATTTCAACGTGGACAACCCGGACGATGAGCGAGTCGCCTACTTCTCGTGGAACGGCCACACCTGCGGTGCCTTGGAGAGGGATTGCATCCGCGAGTGGGATGGCGAAGTAGTCACCCCCTTCCTCATTCCAACATATCGGTTGCTACAGCTCCTCACAGACGATCCGAGTGACGGTCTCGTGCCCCTGTCATCGGCCCAATGGGGCACCTTCTTGGGCGAGATTCCCGGTGATCACCTCGATGAGGTCGGTCTCCTTTTCGGTTCAGGACGCCGCGGCTTTAACCACCTCGTCTTCTTCTCCGAAGAAGGCCGTCGCCTTTTCGATGCCGGCTTCTAGCCTTCCCGCGATTCTAAAATTGTTGTTGGTTCGTTTGTGATCAACGAGTACAACCCCAGCGGATCCATGAACCGGGTCCGTTGGAGGAGCGTTGGGCGAATCTGAACAACTCATCATCACCGAGATCTTTCACTCCATTCAGGGTGAGAGTACGTGGGCCGGGGTCCCTTGTACCTTCGTTCGCCTGGCCCGCTGCCACCTGCGGTGCACCTGGTGCGACACGACCTACAGCTTTACGGGCGGTGACCGGATGAGCTTGGAGGCTGTCCTTCAGGAGGTCGAATCGGCCAACCTACCGATCGTAGAAGTGACAGGCGGTGAGCCTCTGCTCCAACCGATGGTCTACCCCCTCATGGACGCGTTGCTGGAGCGTGGCCGCCCGGTTTTACTCGAAACCAGCGGTGCGGTGGTTCTGGACAAGGTGCCCGAGGCGGTTCACAAGATTATGGACCTCAAGCCCCCCGGAAGCGGGGAGGTCGAGAGAAACGAGTACGCCAATATCGACCTGCTAAAGCCCCACGATGAGGTGAAATTCGTCCTGGCAGACCGGGCAGACTACGAGTGGTCACGCGACATCACCCTCTCGAACTCACTCACCCAGAAAGTGAAAGCAGTCACCTTTTCACCCGTGCACGGGAAGCTGGACCCCGTGGATTTGTCCGCTTGGTTGATCGACGATCAACTGGATGTGCGACTGGGAATGCAGCTACACAAGTTCATCTGGCCCGAGGCCACCCAGGGCGTCTGACCGGCCTCTCAGGCGGTCAGCGGCAGCTTCCACCTTCGCAGATGCGACCGTCATCGCATTGGTCGTCTCGCGCGCACTCGGCGTTGTCGCCCGGCAGGCAGAAGCCGTAGACGCAGCCCCCGCCACAATCGGAGTCATCGGTGCACTGGGAGCCGCGACATAGGTTGTCCACGCACCGCGCGCCCGGGATAAGGCAGTCGCGAGTGCCATTGCAGGCAAATCCGTTGAAGCACGCCGCTCGCCAGCACTCCTGACCACCAGGACAGTTGCTCTCGTCCGCACATGCCACGTTCTGTTCGCTGATGCACTCGTTCGCTTCGCAGATGTCCCCAGCGCCGCAGGTTTCGTCGGTTTCGCAGGTCTCGTCGAGCCGGCACCTGCCATCGTCTTCGCACAGTAACGGTTCGGGACAGTCGCGGTTGCTGCGACACACGAGGTCTTCGTTGAAGTGGCACTCTTCGTCGAAACAGAGCTCGCCCCGCGGGCAGTCGGAGTGAACCTGGCAGCCCTCATCCAGCGGGATGCACTGTTGGAATTGGCAGGTGAAGTCGTTGGGGCAGTGTTCATCGCCGTAACACTCTGGCCCGCCGTCGTCGCAATGTCCGTTTCGGCAGTGCTGGAAGGCACCACATTCGGCGTCGAAACTACAGTTGACCCCTACCTCCTGGCACTGGGCATCCAGGCACCACGAGCCGTAGTCACACTGGTCGTCGTCGAAGCAGTCGTCGGACCCGCCTTCGCAGCGGTTTGCGATGCAGCGTTCGCTGCCTGGGCAGTCCCGGTCATCGTAACACTCAACGCCGTATTCGCAGATCCCGTCCAGGCAAACTGCGCCGGCAGGACAGTCGGAGTTGAACACACAGCCCTCTTCGTCTTCGTTACAGAAGCCGTAGTCACAGTAGAAGCCATCAGGGCAGTCTTCGTCTCGGCCACACTCGGGGGGCGGCACGCTGAAACAGGATCCAGCGTAGCAGGTTTGACCTGGTGGACAGTCGTCGGAGCTCTCGCATCCGCCCGGGTTCTGGCAAGTGAAATTGATACAGCGGCTCGGTTCGGGGCAGTCGAAGTCGTCTCCGCAATAGGGGCCAGCGATGCATCGATCGGCCACGCAGGTCCAACCGTCGTTACAGTCCGCGTCGGAGCTGCAGCCAATCGGTTGGCAGAAACCGAACTCGCACCGTTCGTCGTCCGCGCACTCATTGTCATTCGAGCATGTGGGATTGAGGAAACAGACGTCGCCAATGCAGAAGGTCCCCTCGGGACAGTCTTCGTCAGAGCGGCATTCCCTGACGTCCAAGCACTCGTTGCCGACGCAGGTGAAGCCGCTGCGGCAATCACTGTCGTCGCGACACTCCAGGTCTCTTTGGCACTCACCCGAGAATGGATCACAGATCTGACCGGACGGACAATCGCCATCGTCCCTACATTCAGGCGCGTCATAGCAGCGACCTGCGACACATTCGGAGTCGGGCCCACAGTCACGATCCTGTCGACATTCGACTTCCTCCTCCTCACACTCGCGGAACTCGTTGCAGATGAAGCCCGTCGGGCAGTCGAGATTGTTTCGACAGCCCTCGTCTATGAACTCACATTCACCAAAGACGTTGCAGAACTCATTTGGTCCGCACTCCTCGTCTCTGACACAACGGTCTGGCTCTGGAATGCAAACACCAGCGTCACACAGGTGTTCCTCGGGGCAGTCCCTGTCAAAACGACAGGCTTCGATCGGGAAACAGCTTCCTTCTCTACACTCGAAGCCAGCCTCGCACTGCGAGTCCACGATGCACTCGAAAGTCGAAATACACTCTCCGTCGATACACTGTTCCCCGGCTGGACAGTCGCGGTCTCGCTCACATTCCTCGGTCGGTACGCACTCGCCACCGTCACACTCAGAGCCTTCGGGACAGTCACTATCGACCCGACACACTTCGTTGTCGAAGCACTCCCCGCCGACGCAGCTCTGCCCAGGGCGGCAGTCCCGATCAAAACGACACTCGTCGCCCGGGTCGACGCACAAGCCGGCAAGACACTCCTGTGGGTTCGGGCAGTCCCGATCGTCACGACACTCGCCAGTGAAGCGGCACTGGTTGCGAATACAACGGAACCCACCTTCGCACTCGTCGTCCGAGCGGCATTCGGGCCTGGGGTTGCAGAAACCGATATTGCATTCCTCGTCGGGCGGGCAGTCCTCATCTCGCTCGCACTGAGGCGGCGGCACGTTGATACACAGTCCGTCTAGGCAGGTTTCATTGAAGCTGCAGTCGGCGTCCGATTCGCATCCTCCAGGCACTTCGCAGCGATTGTTGATGCACTCCATCTCATCGAAGGGGCAATCGCGCGGGAACCGACAGAAGAACTGGGGAACGCAGCGATCAGCCAGGCAACGCCAATCCCCTTCGCACTGATCATCAGTTCGGCACTCAACCGGTTGACACAGCCCGCCATCACATCGCTCGGTGTCCTCGCAGTCCTCATCCACGGTGCATGAGGGACGCGCTACGCAGATTCGGCCGTTGCAGATCGTCCCTGCGGGACAGTCCGCGTCGCCGTTGCATCGATTGATGTCCGTGCAGAGGTTGCCGACACAGCGCAGGCCATCTGGGCAGTCCCGATCGGAGCTGCACTCGACATCCTCGTGACACTGGCGGGTGATTGGGTCGCAGACCTCTCCCGGAGGACAGTCATCTGAGTCAGTGCAGGAACCGTCGGTTACACACCGAAAGTCAATACACTCTTCACCGGGCCTACACTCCCGGTTGGTACGGCAGTCGCCTGTAAAAGCGCAGAATCGGTCGATACAGACTTCGCCTTCGGGGCAGTCGACCTCAGAGCGGCACTCACCGGGCTCGATGCAGTCGCCATCTTCACAGAACCACTCCTCGGGGCAGTCGTCGTCTCCTCGGCAGTCGACAATTTCACAAACTCGACTATCTGGGTCACAGAGCATCCCGAGAGGGCAGTGGTCGGGTTCGAGCTTGCATCCCGGCTCGCAGGTCATGAGCCCAGGAACACAATACTCACCGTCCGGGCAATCGTCCGGATCCAACTGGCAGCCGGGCACGCAGAAACCGTTCTCGCAGAATCCGTTCGGGCAGTCCCGGTTGCTGGTGCATTCGTCCGACGGCACACACTGTCCGCGGTCGCAGGACATCCCGGCAGGGCAGGTCTCATCAGAGCGACAACCAGGCTCACAGAATCCATCGGCGCAAAGCCATCCCAGGCCGCACTGTGAGTCTTCGGTGCACTCGGGAATCGGGATGCACTCGCCACCGATGCAGTCGTAGCCCTCAGGACAGTCCTCGGGAGAACGACACAGGTCAAAAACACACTGATTCGCGACGCATTCGGCCCCGGGGGGGCATTCTGAGGCGTCTCGGCATTCCACGACGTCAACGCAAACGCCGTCCTGACAGATTGTCCCGGGAGGGCAGTCCAACACCGAGAAACACACTTGGTTGGGCTGGCAGAAGAAGTCGACACACGATGCCCACTCGGGACAGCTATCATCGGATCGGCACTCACCGACAAACAGACAACTCCCCTCGACACATAGCTCGGCGGGGCCGCAATCCTCGTCCGCTCGGCACACCTGACCGACGCACACACCGTCGATGCAGGCCTGTTCGGGGGAGCATCCACCGGCGCGCTCGCAGTCGACGTCCATCAGACAAGCACCGTCGCGACACACGAAGCCCACATCGCAATCGAAGTCCGCTCGACACTCAACCTGGTCGACGCAGATTCCGTCTTCGCAGACCTGTTCAGGTCCGCACTCCTCCTCACTCACACACTCGGCGAAGCACTCGCCGTCCCGACAGATCGGTCTGGGATCGGCACAATCGAAGTCACCGACACAGTCCGGTGGGATGCATTCGAACCCGTCGCACATCCAAGAGCCTTCGCAATCGTCGTCGTCTACACATCGTTCGCTCACCTCACAGCGACCGGCGTCGCTGCAGTACTCGCCGAGCTGACACTCTTCGTCGCTGACACAGGCACCTGAAACGACACAAGACCCCCCGACGCACGTCGAGTTGGGCCCACAGTCGCTATCGTCAGCGCATGTGTCCTGATATTGGCAGCTCCCCGCGACGCATATACCGTCTGAACCACACTCGCTGTCGCTGGTACACGACTCCATCGGACTCCAGACGCACAGACCAGCCCGACAAACCTGTCCATCTCGACACCAGGCGTCGTTTTCACAACTACCGCCCAAAGAGGAGCGACCGCAGCCGAATAGGGTACACGCAAGTAGGGCGGAGAGAACCAACGACGGGTAGCAAAATCGAATCATAGAATGTCACGCTCCTCTCGACATGGGCAAAGTCGAGTACGAAGAGAATACCAGCCTCTGCGGTCGAGGGCCAACTCCCGTGAGCTGTTTGGAGAAAGTGGGTAAAAGTCGCCGGTCGGGGGATGAGAACGGGGGCCTGGTGCAGGGACACGGGGTCGGGATCGAGATCGGGGTGCCGAACCCCAGGTGCTGTCATCGCCAATCGCAAGACTGAGCGTTCATCTAGTCATCAGGGCCGGGCCTTCGATCCTCATCTGCATACAGGCTTAGGACGGGCACACCGTTGACCGTCCAGACCCGCATGGGCGCGCTGGTCTCAAAGGCACCCCAGATGTCCCGCACGACTGGGATGAAGGCGCGTTGATGGTTGAAGAACGCATAATCCGAGAAATAGGGATCCCCCCAATCGCGCAGCCCCTCTCGGATCAGGCCGTCATTGCGATACCACCACAGGGCATCCCCGTTTGCGTTGTGCCCGAAGAACCGGGTGTTGGGTTCAGCGATTTCGTTCAGGTATTCGAGGCCGTGGCGGGTCGAATACCCCCAGAATTGCCGCATCAGGTGGGCGTCAGCAGCGCCCCTTACGCCGCCGATTAGCTGGTTGTAGTAGGCTGTCCCGTCATGCTTCATCGACAGAGTAGCGTTGGCCATCGGCAATACGAGCAATGCCGAGAAAGCGAAGGCTGCGAAGCTGTGAGCGACTTTGCCCGTGGTGCTGCTGGGTCGTGACCAAACCAGTTTGAACGCCCACAGAACGCCCACACCCGAAAAGGCACACAACCAAGGCATCGCGTGCATCCAGTGTTTGGTGCCACCAAAAACCGGGGTCTCGGGCCTCGAGATCACCAATATCGGGATGAGCATATTGAGGAAGATCAACACACCCGTCGCCCGTCGGTCGAACAGGGCACTATCGTCTCCCCGTCTGTACTTGCGCCAGTTCGAAACAGCCTCACCCGCGACCGACGTGCCGCCGAGCAGGCCGCTCAGCAGGGTGATGACTGGCACTGTGATCAGCATCATGACGAAAGGAAACGCTGCAGTGAACGGTGGGCGGATGAGAGCCTCGCCAAAATACTGGACGAAGTAGTGCTCGTGGTTCACGTGCCGGCCGATGTACCAGGTGATTCGATTGAATGTGTCGAACCAGTGGCGAGGCCAACCCAAGTAGAAAATGATGGGTCCAAGTAGAACCATCGTTACGAAAGCGAGCGGAATAGAGGGCAGCCTGAGGCGTCTTTTGCCCTCGAGTTTCTTGAACGCGAACTCTCGTCGGCCTGCGATCACCCAATGAGTCAGCAACACGAAAGGAATGAAGAAAGCGTTTAGCTTTGTGATCAAAGCGATCCCAAAGAACACCCCGGTCGCCCACCCCCAGGCGCGGCTGTTGAGCGACTTCCAATAGCCGTACATCACTAAGAACCAAGCCGTAGAAATCGGAGAGTCGAAGCAAGCAAGATGGGAGTGAAAGAAATAGCGCGGCATGAAGATCAGCGCAGCGACCGCAAAGAACGCGGCCATCCGCGACCCAAACGCCTCGATCATGAACAGAAAGAGCAACATCGAGAGCAGCGCGCTGAAGGCAGCTGCGGGTAGCCGCATTCCGGTTGAAGGGGAAACCCAATCCCGATCGACGGCAAATGCCTGCCAACTCAACCCAAACAATGACTTCATAAGCACAGGGTGCTCGGGGTTGTAACTCCAGTGGCGATCGATATTGGCCTGGGTGAAACTCTCGTCGCCAAGGTTCTCGGCTCGATTCTCTTCCCAGTTCTCGAACCAGCCCTGGTAGCTTTCACCGGCGTGGAAGTAATAACCCTCGTCCCGCGTGAATCCCATTCCCATCGTCGACATGAGCAGACCGAAGTGAACGATGACCAGAGCGACTGCGGTAGTCACATCGACCAGGCGGACCCGATGTCGGCGATATTCGTCTTGAGTCAACATCGAGGACGGTCTACCGGAACTGGCATCGCGTGTCGAGAGATTGCGGCGCCCACCGATCTCGACAGGGCTTGTCGCGATCTTGGAAAAGGCTACCCAGTTTAGGGGGCTGCCTGGGCTTTTTGCTTGACAACCAACCGTCTCCAGGTAAATGTCGCGCGCCAGATTTGGCCCCTGTCGCCCAGGCTAGACTACTCAGCCGGAGGCCGACGGAGTCGCTGTGCCGAAGCAAATCAGAAACCAGGAGCGGTTAGCGAACTTGCTCCCAATGAATTAGTGGGGAAAAGGTGAAGCGGACGTATCAACCGAGTAATCGACGCCGCAAACGAACTCATGGCTTTCGAGCCCGTATGGCAACTCGAGGGGGTCGTCAGGTCTTGAAGGCCCGACGCCGCAAGGGGCGCAAGCACCTGGCAGTGGTCACTCCTCGACGCGCCTATTGAGCCAGGCCAGGAGCAGCCTGAGCTTTCCAAAAACGGAGCGACTACTGAAACGTCCAGAGTTTCTTTCGGTCGACCGCCGCGGAAAACGTCATCACGACAAGCTCTTTGTGCTGATCTGGGCACCTGGACCTCACCCGTGGACTCGACTCGGGATAACTGCTTCCAAACGGGTCGGCAACGCGGTGGCTCGAAATCGAGCCAAACGCTTGATTCGTGAAGTCTTCCGGCGAAACAAAGGGACGTTTCTGAAAGGAACGGACGTTGTGATCATTGCGAAGCCAACACTGGTGAACGCAACGTACGCTGAGCTGGAAGCCGCCCTTCTTCGTTGGACGAAGGATTCGAAGGGAGGCAAGGGACGATCATGGGGCGATTCTTTACCTGGTTGATCCGATGCTACCAGAAATGGATCTCCCCGGTTTTGCCTCCCTCATGTCGATTCACTCCCAGTTGCTCACAGTACACCCTCGAGGCAATTGAGATGTTTGGTGTGGTCAAGGGAACATTTCTGGGAATTCGCAGGATTGCCAAATGCAATCCATTCCATCCCGGTGGGCATGATCCTGTCATGCCTGAGCGCCAGGAAGGTTAAGGGAACTGATGGAAGATCAACAAAAGCGCTTATTTATCGCGCTGCTCCTCTGCACCGGAATTGTTCTCGCTTACCCGAGTTTGTTTCCGCCACCGCAACCGGCCCCGCCGGCACAACCAACCCAACAGACCCAAGAGCAACCGGCTGAACAGCCGCCTGCTCAACAGGTAGTCCAGGCTACCGACGGTTCGGGTGCCGCTATGACCGCTTCCGTCGCCGAAGGGACGGGCCAAGCGGCAGTCATCGAAACCCGGACACCGAGCGTCCCCGAAGCTGAGATACTACCGCCTCAAACCCTGTTCAGCTCGTACGGAGAAGAGGGTGACGAATTCGCTTTCTCACTCTCGCTGAGCAACCGCGGTGGCAGCATTGCTGCCGTCGAAATCAACCGACCCGAACAGTACGTTCCCGAAGAGGATTCGATCTTTCCGCACGAAGCCTATCCGGAAGGGCCCTACGCCCTGACGGTCAGCGCGATCCCCGAACTCAGCTTGACCAGCGGTTTCGAATTCGTGGCCGAAGAAAGCCTGGTTCACGAAGGATTGAACGGCGAAACCCTTTACTCGAAAGTTACCTACCGTTGGACCAACGGTGTCGTAACGGTCGACAAGGTCTACGAGGTGGACCCCGAAAGACCGTATACGACCAACCTCGACGTTACTGTCCACAACAACGGCGCGACTCCGATCAACTTGGGAACGTTGGAATTTTTCATGTTGACGGACAATACCACCGGTGAAGAGGGTGGCGTCTTCAATCCGATCGCGAACACACGGCAGACAGCCTGTATGGTCGGAGACGATGTCCACGAGGAGGGTGAGGGAGACCTCTCCGCACCACCCGCCGAAGAGCACCGCCACGCGGGGGCCGTGCAATGGGCAGGCGTCCAAGATCGTTACTTCCTGGTGGGGCTCTCCCCACGCGGTGAGACCATCGCGGCCGGCTGTCGGCTCGGGAAAATCGTTCACACGGGCGCCAACCAACAAGGCGTTGAGCAGCTATCGACCTATCTGGCCACGACGCTGATCGTCGAGGGCGGAGACGTAGACCCAGGCGGAGCTGCAACCTTCACACTCGCCGCCTACACAGGGCCCAAAGATTCAAACGCTTTGGCTGTTGCCGGCTCGAACCTGGGCCGCTCGATCAACTTCGGCATGTTCAGCTTCCTGGCCTATCCGATGCGATGGATTCTGAAGACGCTCTTCAGCGTCGTCGGGAACTGGGGTATTGCGATCATTCTCCTGACGCTGATTGTCAAAGGCGCGATGTTCCCGTGGACCCAGAAGTCATTCAAGTCCATGGAGCGGATGAAGCAGATTCAACCCAAGCTCACCAAGCTGCGGGAGAAATACAAGAACGACAAGACCAAGATGACCGAGGAGACGATGAAGCTCTATCGAGAGCACAACGTCAGCCCCTTCGGTTGCCTGCCCATGCTGTTGCAGATGCCCATTTACCTGGCCCTGTACCGCACTATCTATAACTCGGTCGAACTCTACAACGCTGAATTCATGTTGTGGATCACCGACCTATCAGCGCGCGACCCCTACTACATTCTTCCCGTGCTGATGTCCGTCACAATGGTTGGCCAGCAGCTGCTGTCGCCGACCGCAACTGACAACCCACAAATGAAGTGGGTCATGCGCACGATGCCGATCATGTTCGGTATCTTCATGCTCGTGCTCCCCTCGGGACTCGTTCTCTATATCTTCGTCAGCTCGCTGCTCGGCATCTTGCAGCAGTGGCATATTCGACGACAATTCGCCGCCGAGAAGAAAGAAGACACGCTCGCGCTGGCGACGGCACCAGAAAAACAGACCAGACAGCAGCGTCGGCAAGCAGCCAGACGCCAGCAATCCTAAGAACGGAAGGGTAGGGTAATGACAGAAGAGGTCACGGAGAAGAAAGCCGCCAGGGAGACAGATGATGCGAAACGGGCTACTGCGTACCTGACAGCTCTTTTCGAGAAAATGAACTTGGCGATCGAGACCCACGCCACTCTTGATGGAAAGTTCCTCCGACTCAATCTGACCGGCGACGACTCACTCGAACTGATTCAGGGCAAGGGAGCCACGGCGCGTAGCGACGTGATGGAAGCCCTGCAGCTGATTGTATCTCGCACCCTTTACTCATCTGACCGAGGCCGGACCGTTATCATCGATGCCGGTGGGTTTCGCAAGGACCGACTCGAGAGCCTGCGAGGCGTGGCCGACCGAATCGCCAAGGTCGCCGGTGTTGTCGAGAGTGTGGAAATCTACGGGATGAACAGTTTCGACCGACGCGGCATTCATGTTCGCCTACAGGAGAGCCGAGAGGCGAAGACTGATAGCGCTGGCTACGGGGCTCTACGCCACCTGATCGTCACCAAACCACAGAAGAAGAGAAATCCCGAGAAATGAACGGCGGAACCATTGCCGCGATTTCAACCGCTGGAGGAGTCGGGGCAGTCGGAATAATTCGGGTCTCTGGCCCGGAAGCCGCCGCAGTTCTTCGACGAGTCGTTCCCAGTTTTCCGACCGATCCTCAAACTCACCACCTCTATCTTCGAGACCTGGTCGACGGCCAAGAGGTCATCGACCAAGCCCTTGTCGTTCTCATGAAAGGGCCGCGCTCCTTCACGGGCGAGGATGTCGTGGAGTTCCACTGTCATGGTGGTCCGGTCCACCTGCGAGCGGTGTTGGACCTCATCTTGGCGAACGGCGCAGTACCGGCCGAGGCCGGTCAATTCACGCGACGGGCCTTCCTCAACGGTCGGCTCGACCTGGTACAGGCCGAAGCAATCGCAGACCTGATCAATGCCCGAAGTGAAGTGGCCTGCAAGCTCGCACGACGCCATCTCGAGGGCAGTCTGAGTCGCAAAGTCACGTCACTTCGGGAACGCCTGGCGAAGGCGCTCGTACTGGTTGAGGCCGGGATCGACTTCTCCCTCGAAGAACATGTCTTCAGCGTCGATTCGGACGAACTCGAGGGCGCTCTCCAGAAAATAGGGTTCGAAATCGAGGGATTGTTGTCTACCTACGACACGGGCCGAACACAGCGCGAGGGGATTCGCTGTGTCATCGCCGGGCGTCCCAATGCCGGCAAGTCGAGTTTGCTCAACGCGTTGCTAGACGAGGAGAGGGCGATCGTCTCAGAAGTGCCGGGAACCACCCGAGACTATCTGGACGCGGGCTTCTCGCTGGAAGGCAACCTGTTCACCTTGATAGACACAGCCGGCTTGCGCGAAACCGGGGACGCAATCGAGGCCGAGGGGGTCAAGCGAGCTCACAAGTGGGTTGATTCGGCCGATCTGGTTCTCTATGTCGTGGACGCTTCGGTTGCGTGGGACCCGATCGACACACAAATGTTCAACCGGCTGACATGCCCGACCCTGGTGCTCCTGAACAAGCGCGATCTGCCAGCTCGCGCCGAGGTACCGGTACTGTCCTCTTCGCGGATTACGCAACACAATGTTCAGCTGAACAGTGCTGAGATTTCGAGTGAGCTGCACGAGCTTCTCTTAGCGGTTTCGAAACGCTCGGGTCTGGTTGATTCGAGCGACTCGGTTACCATCGCCCGCGCGCGCCACCGAGATGCATTGCAACGGGCGCTATCCCATCTCGAGACCGCCCGTTCCGCGAATCTGGCTGGAGCCGGTTATGAGCTAGTAGCTCTCGATCTGCGCCTCTCGCTAGACGCCGTTGGCGAGGTCATTGGTGCCGTCTCGCCAGACGAGATACTCGGCCGGATTTTCTCCGAATTCTGCGTCGGAAAGTAGTCAGCGGCGCGCCCCGATTCGCGCCCGCGCAGAGGCCGGAAAAACCCCAATAAAAATTGTTTAAAATCAATATGTTGCAGGTGGTTTATTGGTGCGTGAAAGGAGTGACTTTCGAGGCGGAGTCCGTTACACTGCGGCACCAACTCGAGATGCCGTTTTACTGCAGGTACAGATGACTGAAATGGATCCACAAGAAAGTGCGGAACTAAACCCCGCAATCGACGACGGAAGCTACGATGCGAGCGCCATCCAGGTCTTGGAAGGCCACGAAGCCGTTCGAAAGCGTCCCGGCATGTATATCGGTGACACAGACGACGGAAGCGGACTGCACCACATGGTCTTCGAGGTCGTCGACAACTCCGTCGACGAACATCTGGCCGGCCATTGCGATACGATCAGTGTCACGATTCACCGTGATGGCAGCGTCACGGTGGCTGACAACGGACGTGGTATTCCAGTCGACGAACACGTTGAGGAGGGTCGATCGGCCGCAGAGGTCATCATGACCGTCCTCCACGCGGGCGGTAAGTTCGACTCGAACAGTTACAAGGTCTCAGGTGGTTTGCACGGTGTGGGTGTTTCGGTCGTCAACTTCCTGTCGGATTGGTTGGTGCTCGAGGTCAACCGAAGCGGCAAGCGGCATCACCAACGTTACGAAATTGGGCGGCCCACAGAACCCCTGAAGGTCATTGGTTCGACCGAACAGACGGGGACAAGCGTTCGCTTCAAGCCCGATAGCTCCATCTTCAGTCGAACCGAGTTCAGTTTTGACCAGCTCGCCAACCGGTTGCGGGAGCTTGCCTATTTGAACTCCGGTCTGACCATCGAGATGCACGATGAGCGTGACGCCAAGGAACGCATCTTTGCCTTCGAGGGTGGCTTGACGGAGTTCGTCAACCAACTCGGTGAAAACAAGACCCTGATCAACAAAGAACCGGTTTACCTGAGTGGCGAACGAGAAGACGAGGGCGTCTCAGTCGAGATCGCCATGCAGTGGACCGACCTCGTTCAGACCCATCTATATTCCTTTACCAACAACATTCGGAACCGCGACGGTGGTACCCACACTACCGGCCTGAGGGCCGGACTAACCGGGACGCTAAAGAGCTACGCAACGCGAGAAAGCCTGCTGAAGAACGAAAAGGTCGAGCTGATTGGCGAGGACATTCGCGAGGGCTTGACCGCGGTGTTGAGCGTGAAAATGCCCGACCCGAAGTTCAATAGCCAGACCAAAGATCGACTGGTGTCGAGTGAGATTCGTGGCATCGTCGAAGGTATCATCAACGAACAGCTCAATACCTATCTCGAAGAGAATCCCGCGGTTGGCAAAGCCATTGTGGACCATGCCTTGATCGCAGCTCGCGGCCGGGTCGCAGCGAAAAGAGCGCGTGACCTAGTCAAGCGGAAGGGAGCACTCGACTCGAGCGCCCTACCGGGCAAACTCGCCGATTGCCAGGAACGAGACCCCTCACGCGCCGAGATATTCATCGTAGAGGGTGACTCCGCGGGTGGTTCAGCGAAGCAAGCGCGCGACAGAAAGGGGCAGGCCATCCTCCCCCTTCGCGGCAAAATTCTGAACGTCGAAAAAGCTCGCTTTGAGCGCATGCTGACCAGCGACCAGATTATCACGATGATCTCAGCGCTCGGCACCGGCATCGGAACTGCCGACCCAGAAGAGGGCGGTTTTGACATCGAGAAACTTCGATATCATCGCGTCATCCTAATGACAGATGCTGACGTGGACGGCTCACACATCCGTACGCTCTTGCTGACCTTCTTCTTCCGGCAGATGCCGGCGCTGGTCGAGCGCGGATATCTCTACATCGCTCAGCCGCCGCTCTACAAAGTGAAGAAGGGCAAGAAGTCGACCTACCTCAAGGACGAAAAGGCCTTCGAGGACTATCTGATCGACATGGTCATAGACAACGCCCAGGTGGAGGCCGCCAACGGTAGGGTAATCATCGGTCAGGAACTCGCCGCAGTTCTCCGAGCACAGATCACCTATTCCAAGTCCATCGACGCGCTCAGCCACAAGCTGGACCCCCGACTTTTGGACGTCCTGATTCGGGTCGGCCGCATCGACGGAACGGTAGCGGCCAATCGAGCACTTTTCGAGGATCGCCTCGCGGCCTGTAAAGTGGCCGTTGAAAAGGCCCACCCAGAAGAGCTGTTCGGAACACCCGAAGTGATCGCTGACACCGACACCGGCGTACTTCACGCCGAATGGAAGAGCCGCCTATCTGGCAGTTGGATTACCTCGGTGCTCAATCACGAGCTATTGGAACACAGCTTCGACTACCAAGAGCTGCTCACCGCAGCGGGTACGCTTCAAGACGCACTCGGTGTCGAGCAGGACTTCACGGTGACCTACGGAAACCAAGAGCCCGTGACGCTCTCGGTGCCGGCGGAACTACTCGAACACCTCTTCAGGATTGCGAAGAAGGGCCAGTACATCCAGCGTTACAAAGGTCTCGGTGAGATGAATCCGGACCAACTGTGGGAAACAACAATGGATCCCACAACCC
Organism: uncultured Bradymonadales bacterium; assembly: GCA_964503485.1. Classification (GTDB taxonomy): domain Bacteria; phylum Myxococcota_A; class Bradymonadia; order JAFGEP01; family JAFGEP01; genus CAZDBH01. The sequence goes on from CAZDBH010000082.1 coordinate 17,194, forward strand.
GCCGGATTCTGCAGGTTCGCGTCGATGACGACATCGAAGCTGACAAGGTCTTCACCATCTTGATGGGCGATCAAGTCGAACCGCGCCGGGCGTTCATCGAAACCAACGCGCTCGAGGTCAGAAATCTCGATATTTGATTTGATGCCGTGACCTACCTCGAGCATGTGACTACCTATTTCGTCAGCCTAGTCGGTCGAGGGCTCACTCTTTCGAGTCGAGATATTCAGGTCATATCCGAATGGGAGTCGGCAGGATTTCAACCGCACGCGGTATGCCGCACCATCGGAAGCGTCTACCGAAGGGCCGGAGGGCAGGATTGGTTCTCTCTCTCGGACTGTGACGAAGCGGTGAGGAAGCTGCCGCGTTCGCAGGGAGCAGAAAGCGCAGAGACGGGGCCTGAATGGACTACTGGTCTGTTGCTGCAACGTCTCGAAGCAGTGGGCAAGGCGACAGAAGAAGGTCCTCTGCTTTTGGCTTACCGGGGCCTGTATCAGTGGATTCGAGCCCTTCCAGAAAAGACGCTGTCAGCAGAAGAAGTGACTCGACTCGACAAACAAGCGGTGACCCTGCTGGAACAACATTTGGAGAAACACGAGGTGCGTCAACGCCGACGGTCGGCCCGCCAGCAGGCGAAGCGATTGCTGCCCGAAGCAGCCACCAAACAGGCGCGCGAAGGCCTGGCGGTCGCGCTGCTGGAACGTACATATCGCGAGGAGTATCATCTTGCCGTTCCAAGCGATCTGCTGTCGGAGGAGGACACGTGAGTCCCACGAGCTGCGAACAATGTATGCATCAGCCAGAAACCGGGTGCGCGGTGACCGCTTCTGGAGATCTTGCACTCGCAGTGGCTTGTCCCGGCTGCGCGGCGAACTGCGATATCTGCCGAAACGAACGATTCATCACAACGACGGATGCAAACGGATATCAATACCTCGGACCGTGCCGTTGCAAGGCGGCTTTTGACCGGATCGATGCCTTCAACGCCGCTCATATTCCGGCGCGCTATTGCCATTGCACCCTCCTAACTTATGAAGTCAAAGGTGGGAATCAACGGGAGATTCACCAAAAGGTCGAGAAACACCTTCAGGGGTTCCATCCCAAGTCGCCCGGCCTGCTTCTATCGGGCAACGTCGGCACCGGAAAAACCCACCTCATGACGGCCATCCTGAGGGAACTTACCCTCAAGCGTGGAATCCGAAGCCGTTTTGTCGAGTTCACCCACCTGCTCAGTGACATCAAGGAAGGCTTCAGTCAGAGAAAGAGCGAGGCTGAAGTTCTGGGACCGATCAGTCAGATACCGGTTCTAGGTATCGACGAATTGGGAAAGGGCACGGCTACGGACTGGCAAATCAGCGTTCTCGATGAGGTGATCAGTCGTCGCTACAATCAACAACTAACCACTTATTTCACCACCAACTTGCCGCTGGATGCCAATCAGAGTGTTGGGGAATCGACCAATAGCTCCGGTTTGCGAAAGGCCCTCGAGCAGGTAACAGTCGAGGATCGGGTGGGACCGCGAATCTATAGCCGCCTACACGAGATGGCCCGGTTTTTAGCCGTGAAGGGTCCTGATGCCAGACGGGCAGCGAGTCATCCGTAGGGTCAATGACCCCAGGTCTTCTACAAGAAATGCAAGAGGCGAGTCAGCAGGCTGACTCGCCCCTCAACACGGTCGTGACCAGGTCACGTCCGGGCAAAAATTAGGCTGCCGCCGCGGCCCGATTTGCTCCTACGATCGTGTCGGCAAGACGCGCTCCGATGTCTCGAATCATCTCACCCTCTTCAACTTTATCGACATAGCGCTTGGGAAGCTTTCTGAGGCCGTATGCAGCGCCCAAAACGAAGCCGACCATTGCGCCATTGGAGTCCGTGTCGCCACCGGCATTGACCGCAGCGAGCACACCTTCCTCGAATTCCCACGGTTGGGAGAGAAGGGTGCCGACTACGAAGGGAACGGAGTAACATACGTAGCTGGTCGCTCCGCCGCACACCGCCGCAATCTCGTTCGTGTCAGAGTTGAGCTTGCCGCGCAGAGCCTTGAGGCTCTTGGAGATACGATCGGCTCCCTCTTTTGCGGTTGTCACCAGCAGATTCTCGGCCCATTCAGCCTCGAAAATCAGTTTTTCGAGCAAGTCTGCTTCCGGCTCCCATTTTCGTGGCTGGGTAAGCGCGTACTGAACCAGACGACTGATGATGTATGCCCCGACGATCGGTCGAGGATCCAGATGAGTCATCACGCCAACAAACTTACAATGGCGGAGCAGTTGTTCTTTGGGCTCGCTCGTCAGGAACGCGTATGCCGCTACCGGAGAGATCTTCATCGCAACGCCGTTGCCAGCGCCTGCCCTTTTTCCGGACCGAATTCGGCTCGTTCCCTGAGCTAGTCGTCGACAACTTTGCTTCGTTGCGCCGCCCCAACCGCGCATTTCGAGGTTCTCGAAGGCGTTGACGTGGGCATCCGCAATATCGTCGTAGTCAGTTGTCTGACAGCGAATGATAGACTGCGTGATTGCCAGTGTCAGTTGGGTATCATCTGTCCAACAACCCGGCCTCAAACGCCTGAGAGAGCGATACACATGGTGCTGCGGCGCCAGGAAGTCCCTGATTCCGCCCAACCTACGAATCGCTGTGAGTGTTTTGCTGTTATCGCTGCTCTCGACGGGCATTCCAAGCGCGTCGCCGATAGCACAACCCAAAAGCATCCCCTTAATGCGATCAACAGGGTTGAAAGCTCCCCTACCTTTGTTAGAAGATGCAACAGGTGGCACAAGTGTAAGACCTTGGACCCCTGTGATGGAAGTCTCCCCTTCCATAGGTGCGTCCTGCTCCTTTGCTTCATTCATCCAGTTTGCTCCTAAGTGCGCGGAGTATTTACGGTTCACCACGGAGCCGGGACATTAGCAAACGTCCTGATGTTTGTCATTCAAAAAGTGAAGGGATCCAGTAATTTGCGTACGAATTTGGTGTAGGTAGACGCGGTACATTGGGTACCACCTCGAAACGGTGTGGGTTTGGTGTTTGTCTATATATTCTGGCTGGTTGTGCTGGTTTTTGAAACGCTTGACACGTTTTGCTCACAAAACAGTCACGAAACTGCGAGATCTCGATACCTCTCACGCTACGGAATAGGAGTTGACGGGAGTCGAGCGTTGGCCGTTATGGGCCAATATCACCAGGTTCTCCGTCGGGTTCCCCATCTGTGGGCACATCGACGGGAGCGACAGGCTCTTCAACGGGTGTTGGAGTTTCGCCGTTGATTTCTGCGAGTCGTGCTTCGGACAGGACCACTGTCCCGTGAGCATGGACTAGTGTGCCGTCGGGAAGACTCGCGGTACCGTCGCCGGCCCAGTTGACCACGATGGCTTCTTCACCCTCGACGGGAACTGGGGGTTCGCACAGGCTGTCTTCTGGGTTGACGTCGCCCAGCAATTCTCGGTCGTAGCGGTAGATGTCAGACAAGAAGTTGGCGCGGCCCTGCTCGTCCACCCGAACCACATAATACTCGATGTGGATTGGGACTGAGGTTTGGAGTCGGACGGTACGCTCAACTGCCGCCTCTCGGATACGATTGATCCGCTCTTCATCCCAGTTGTTGTCCTGTCGAAGCAGCAGCTCAGCAAACGCGAGCGGCTCGTGGACCCGAACACAACCGTGGCTGTAGGCCCGAATAGGGAAATCGAAGTACCGCTGTCTCGGTGTATCGTGCATATAGATGTTGTGAATGTTCGGAAAGATGAACTTCACGGCGCCCAAGGCGTTGGTCGGTCCTGGTAACTGCCGGATTCTCGGCGCCCCATTGGTCAGGACGACCTCATAACCGTTCTCTTGAAGCCAGTTCGGGTTTTCCATCAGCTCGAGGTCGAGTTCCTCGCGTCGAATTCGCTCCGGAACATTCCAGTACGGGTTGTAGACTAGGTAATCGATTTGAGCGCTGATGAGTGGCGTTGCATTCACGTACCGCATCATCCCGGTCTCAGGATCGCACTCTTGGTCTCGGTTGCCAGTGACAACTCGGAATCGGGTCAACCGCTCACCATCCCGCCACAACTCGGCGTGAAAGTCTGGGACGTTGACGAACACATAATACGGGTCGTCACCGATTCGACTCTCGCGCCAGCGCTGTAGGGTCAGTTCGATTTGGGCCAGCCGTCGTTCGGCTGGCACGTTGATGCTGCCCCAGAACATGTTGTGGCTTTGGCCCGTCACCGGCATCTGATGCGACTCTTGGTAAGATGTCACAGCCGCCGCGAGCGCTTCGTCGAAATTGGTGTCAATTGGCCCCTCGTAGAAGCCTTCGATAGCCAACCGTTCCTTGAGGCGAGCTACGCGCGAGTTGTTGGAGCCGAGCTCGAGGCTTCGCGGTTGGACTCGCTGCCAACCTCCCGCTTCAACCAGACTCCTGTAGCGAGCCAACTGCTCCATCAACAACGGGTACTGCGGATGAGTTGGGATGAGCCCCTCGAGGTAGGCCTCGAACCCGGGCACATCCATTTCGGCCAGCGATCGAAAAGCCTCACGCAGACGATCGGCAACAACCTGTCCGGCCCCACCCAGTTCCAAGAGTTCGCCCTCGGTTAGGCGACTCGTGTTGCCGAGCGACATGTCGCGCGAATAACTCAGAAAAGCATCAGCGAGTAGCAGCTCGAACTCCACACTCGTCCCTAACGACGCAGCAACCTGCGACCCATAGGTGTCGAGTGCTGCGACGATGTCCGTGTCGCCCTGTCCGTCGTGTATTCCTGCCAGCTGTTCGGCCAACACGGTCGCTGGCGTATTCTGGGTCGCGCCCAGACCGTCCAAAACGCTGTCACTCAGTGGCCACTCCGGCGCGTTGGGTACCGGCAGAACCGTGATTTCGTCCGCCGTTTGGTCGAGTCGGTCCAGCCGATAGGGTGTGGCGTCCTGGGCGTGCTGTTGCGCTGCACTAATGTCAATGATAAGTGAATCGCCGAGTGCTACACCCTGCTCAGTGGCGAGAAAAACAGGGAGAA
>CAZDBH010000083.1:0-6062 GCA_964503485.1 uncultured Bradymonadales bacterium
GGATACTGTGACCGCGACTGCCCCTCCGACGAGGATTGTGGCGATCCGGTCGTCTCATGTCGAGAGGATGGCTACTGCGATTTTGCATGCATCTACGATCCGGATTGTGATCCGACCTGTACCTGGGCCCCCGACTGCTCGAGCGGATGCGCCTGCGACTTGAACCAGGGATTGTGCGACGATGCGGATGATCGGGATGAATGCACCTGCGACGAGGATTGTGCCGGTGTGACCTGTGGCTCAGATGGCGTTTGCGAGGAGCGATGCGTCTCCGACTCGGACTGCGGTGGACCGGGCTGCGAGCAGGCTGACTGTCAGGCCGGTTGTATCTGCGATCAGATCGAAGGGGTTTGTGAACCCGCTGTAGATGGCACAGGCGATTCGTGCCACTGCGACGCCGATTGCTAACTCAAGCCCGGCCCTATTCAGTGATGTAAATACAGGCCGGCTCGACAACCGTGCTGAGCGTTTCGCCGCTGTCCTTTTCCAGAAAGACCCGCTGCGACAGGCACAACTGTTGCGTCGGCGGTACTGGATCGAAGTGCAGGGTGAGCAGATGCTCGTGGTCGGTCGGTCCCAGGAAGTGTTTGGGAAGAATCTCGAATGCCACGATGACCATGCCGTCCGCGTATGGGTACCAATCCAACGGCATCGCCTCGCCCGAAGTGGGAGTCGTCATGTTGTAGTCCTGAATTCCCGCCAGGTTGAACTGGAATCCTTTGATGACTGCGCCGGTGGTGATGATGATCTCGAGCGAGGTGGTCGTCGACTCGCCGTATTCTAGGAGTATTGGGCAGCTCGCATTCGGTTCAACCCCAGTGCTTCCGCCTGCACACGTGTCGCACGAATCGAGAGCTGCAGTTCCGCCGCACTCGCCAAAACAATCGGTTACGGCGGTCCCGAAACACGTCCCAGCGCAGTCCTGATCAGCATTGCCGCCGTTGCATACGTCACAATCATCGATCTCGAGCGTGTGGCAGTCGATCCTGGTATCCGCTGAATTGTCGACGTAGCCAGGAATCGATGTGCAACTCAGGACGGACAGGTCCAAGTTTGGGTCACCGAGACCATCACCGTCGCTGTCGTCATAACGCCGAGGTGGACCCGTGCCCTCACATACGCCGCATTCATCGATGAAGAGGTCCTTGTGGCAGTCCGGTCGTGTGTCTGTTGAGTTATTGACGTATCCCTCGACCGGGTCGCAAGTTAGGATTGACAGATCCAAATTTGGATCGCCCAGGCCATCGCCGTCGCTATCATCATAACGGCGAATCTCGTCGGGCCCATCGCAGACGCCGCACACGTCGATTCGAGTGTCCTTGTGGCAATCCGGCCGGTCGTCGTCAGCGTTGTCGACGTATCCTTCGACAGGGTCACAGTTCAGGATGGACAGATCGAGGTTTGGATCGCCAAGACCATCTCCGTCGCTGTCGTCATATCGCCGAATTTCGTCGGGCCCGTCGCAGACGCCGCACACGTCGATTCGAGTGTCTTTGTGGCAGTCCGGCCGGTCATCATCGGCGTTGTCGACGTGGCCCTCCACTGGGTCGCAGCTCCTCACCGCGAGATCCAGATTTGGATCGCCGAGCCCGTCATTGTCAGTATCGTCGTAGCGAAGGGTGCCATCGGTTCCTTCACAGATTCCACAGATATCGATGTAGAGGTCCTTGTGGCAGTCGGGCCTGTCGTCGTCAGCGTTGTCCACATATCCGTCAACTGAGTCACAGCTCCGAACGGCGAGGTCGGTATTCGGATCACCGAGGCCGTCGTCGTCGGTGTCGTCGTACCGTAGAGTTCCGTCTGAACCCTCGCAGACGCCACAGATATCGATTCGGAGGTCTTTGTGGCAGTCCGGCCTGTCGTCATCGGCGTTGTCGACGTATCCATCCTCGGAGTCGCAACTCACGATGGACAAGTCCAAACTTGGGTCACCGAGCCCATCGTCATCGGTGTCGTCGTAGCGGCGCGTACCGCCCGGGCCGTTGCAGATGCCGCATTCGTCGATTGGGAGGTCCTTGTGGCAGTCTGGTCGATCATCCGCAGAGTTGTCGACGTAACCGACGACCGGGTCACAACTCATAATCGACAGGTCGATGTTTGGGTCGCCGAGTCCGTCATCGTCGATGTCGACCCAACGTCTGGACGGGCCATCCCCTCCACAAACGCCACAGACATCTCGAAGAATGACCTCACCAACGCAATCCACATCGTCGGCACCGTCACAGGCCCACAGGGCGCTGTTGCAGTCGTCGCAGGCGTGGCCCGGCTGGGCTTCCAGAACCGAGTCACCGCCACACAGGTTGCTTCCGTCATCGGGAGCGCAGACTAGAGCGCCCTCATCGCATGTCCAGCGGTGCTGAGCCCCACAACTGGCTCCCACGGCCGCGGGTAAGACGGCACAGCCGTCGCAGGCATTCGGCGGAGTCGACCTCACGCAAGCGACCAGGTCGAGGGATACGCAGACATAGAATCCGTCGCCACAGTCCCCGCATGCTTCTCCGGGCGAACCCTCCAATCTTTCGACACCGCCGCAGAGGTTGACCTCTTGCGAAGCGCACTCCACCGAATCGATCCCGGAGCAAACCAAATGGCGCCCAACCCCACAGCGTGCGTCTGGTTCGCCGAGCAGCTCCTCGCAGCCACCGCAGCTGTTTCGATCGGTGTCTGAGCAAACCACCTGACCGTCGCCATCGCACTCCCACTCGCCTCCACAAAGGCCGCATTCGGTGCCCGGCTGGCCCATTAGAGGCCCACACCCGCCACAGGAATTTGTGCCTGCGTCAGAGTCTTCGCAATCGACCCCCTCAAGACCGTCGCAAACCCAGGTACCCAAGTTGCAGGTTCCACACGGGGTTCCCGGAGAAACCGTCAAGGTACTGCTCCCGCCGCACGCGTTTGAACCCGCTTCAATGCAGGTCACGTCTTCGGGGGCTTGGCAATGCCAGAGCCCCAGACCGTCGTCGACATCACACACACTGCCTGCGACCTCATCGAGTTCCTCGCATCCTCCGCAGACGTTCCGGTCGACAGTCGAACAGACCATCTCGCCCTCGTCACAGGAGTAGACCTCGGCATCACATGTGCCACAGGAATCGGTGGGAAGCCCTGGTGTCGGACCACAGCCCTCGCAGACGTTGAGATCGGTGTCGGCATAGCAAATGAGGGCGTCCCGACCGTGGCACATCAACACGCCATCGCGACAGACTCCGCACGGATTGCCGGGCACTTCAATCGAGTCTTTGAAGCTCAATACCGCGGTCCCACCGCACTCGTTGAGCTCGACCGGCGGTTCATCTGCTTCAGGCTCGGCGTCGACGTCGGGGTCCCGCTCGATAATCTCTGGATCGGTTTCTTCGATCTCTGGATCCTGGAGTACATCGGTGACCTCGGGCTCGTCGACTTCGGGGTCGACCATGATATCCGGTTCGTGTTCGACAATGTCCGGATCGGTATCGCCCACCTCGTCCTCTACCAAATCGAGATCGGGGTCTGTGGCGAGGTCGTACGAGAATGCGTCGCTCGGAAAGTTGCCGTCGACCGCTTCGGGGCATGCAACCAACATGACCAGAGCAAAGAGAGCAAACCAGAACAAACCAGCGTTGTGTGACAAAGCTGTATGAGCAGGGGAACTTGACCGCAGCGAGCAATCGCGATGATTTCGCTGCGATTGGGCGCCAAGACAACTCGGCATCGATTTCTCCGCAATGGCGACGACGCTATCGGCAACGGGTGCAGGGTAGCACTTAGTTCGGTTTGGGTGAAGGAAAGGTTGGCCTTTTTTGCGGGTCGAACTCGGAACGACAAAAAGGCGCGCCCGCGATCAATCCCGGATCAGCTGAAACTCGGGGCCGAAGCCTTCTGGAACATCCTCTGGCGGCACGTCCTCGAGGTCTAGCTGGTCGGCGGTGAGAAAGAAGATCAGCAGACCGGTGGCTACGACAATCAGCACAGCGGCGATCCAGCGGGCGGGACTGCGCTTGCCGGACTTCTTGTCGGGTTTGAAGGATGTAGACCGCTTGCTCGGCTTATCGCGGCCAGTTTTTGGGCGGGACTGGGCCGGTTTTCCTGTGGCCGAGGGCGGGGGCGGAATGAAGATTTCTCCAGGTGTGCTGCTCCGTGCGGACGCCTCACCAAACCCTCCGAGGCCTTGCGCAGGGGGAGACGACGGGGCGGGCGCTGTCGAATCTGCCACCGAAGTCAACCAGGTGGGTGCCTCGCCGGAGACTTCTTCGGCGATGAGGCCGAGCAGATCGTCACTTTCTCCACCCGCGACTTGTTCTGAACTGGTGGAATCGTCGATCCCGTAGAGGGTTGCTTCACCACTGGCCTCATGCACAACGCGAACCTGGCCACCGCATTGCACCAACGCACCGACAAAAGCCATCGTGTCGTCTTCATTGAGGTTTTGTTTGATGACCGTTGGTGCAGATTCGATGAGTTGGCGAGAGGATTCGGCGTCGATCCCGAAGGAGAGCGCAATCCGCCCTTGAAGTTCGGCCTCGTCGCAGGGAGCGAAGCCCAGCAGGTCAATCCGAAATGTATCCATCGCTGTTTATCTCCAGCTGCCGCTGACACGGCCGCTTCGTTGACTCACAATGTCCGGTCGAAGACGCCACCCTCTGAGAGTTTGGTCGCCTCTGCACCACAATAGAGACAGCGGACATGCCGTGTTGACATGACGCGTCGGCACGAACCGCACTCTAGAAGCTGCTTGCGCGTCACCTTTCCGTCGAGGCGACCGTCGCTCAGGTCGACTTTCCTGACCATCGCGGCGAGCTCGTCCTCGGTGTATCCCTGCTTCTCCTTCAGGAGTTCCCACAAACTCATGCACAGCAGCGACATGCGGTCGAGGCGGCCTTGCAGGTCCAACAGTTTGCCGTCGGTTATCGGTTTGTTGGCTACTCTGCCTGAATCTTGGCGAGGCTCATTTGACGGCTCGGTGAGGCCATAGAACAGATTTCTTTCGAAGTTGTTCATCATCGTTTTCTTTTAGTCGCGGTTTTGTGTACATGCTCTCATAAGAAAGGGCCATCGGAAAGGGGCGTTGCCAATCCCAACTGGTCCTGTTATGCGCAGAATTGGTGTGCCACTGCCGAGGCCTTGTTCTCGGCTCTTCTTAGTTAGGTGGACAATGAATACGCTTCGACTTGCTGTTCTCTCCTCTCTCGCTCTCATCCTCGTGTTCTTTGCGGGCTGTCGCGATGACGAAGCCGACGACGGTGCGACTCCGGCACCTGACACCACATCTTCTACGCGGGATGTCCGTACGCTCGATGATGTGGCTGACACCGGGACATCGGATTCTGCGAACGATCTCGGTACGACCGATGAAGGGACGACCGACGAGAGTACGACGGACAACGGTGCTACGGACAACGGCAGGAACGATGTCGGCACCCCTGACGCGACCGTGGAGGATACGACTACCGATCTCGGCCGGCCCGACAACAACCCGGTCGACATAGGTGATTCCTCTTCGGACTGTGAGCTCGTACTCAGCGAACTCATGTACGACGCATTCAGTGACGAGGATGTGTGGGAGTGGTTCGAGCTGTACAACGCCGGCGACGAGGATTGCAATGTGGGCGGTTGGGTTGCGGACGACGGAAACTCTCTCGAGTCAATTGGGAGCCGAAACGTGTGTCCAAGTGGCGGATGCGTCATACCTCATGGTGAAGTGGCTGTGTTCTACAACAGCGATGGGCTCAGCGAGGCCACCTTCCAGACCGCCTGGCCGAGCGCAACCCGCCTCGTCCCCGTGACATCATGGGACTCGATGCGCCTTGGGAATAGTGGTGATTCGATCGGCGTCTGGGCATCAATGGCGGATTATGGGACGGACGTAAGCGGCGACTCATTTTCGACGGCCCACGCCGTTGTAGCTGTGACGTACGACGACGGAGCGGAAGGCGGCGCCTTCCCCGACCTTCCCGACGGTGGAGACGGGGTACCCGGCGGCGGGCCCTCGATCTATCTCCCAAACCTCGAAGCGGACGGGAGCCTCGGCGCTAGCTGGAGCAGGAGTGCTAGCGGAGTAGACAATGCCGTGGTGCGCGCGAGCC
>CAZDBH010000083.1:6082-22156 GCA_964503485.1 uncultured Bradymonadales bacterium
TCTGCCTTGACTGATACGCCAGCAGAAACGCTCTCTGTCCAGCGCTGGGGGGCGGAGACGGTGGTCGCGGGACTGGTCGCGTGCCTAACTTACTCCCTCGAGACAATTCGTTCTTCGGTGACCGATAACTCGGCCCTATTGGGATTCCTCGAGTTAGGCGGCATCCCCTACTTCTGGCGGGTCGGGTTGGCCGCTCTCGTGGGGCTGGGCTCGTGGGTTGTCATCTACAGACTCGTGCGAAGCAATCCCGAGCGCGCTTGGCGATTTTCCCATCGGAGTCTGGCCCCTGTGCTGGTCCTTTGCATCCTGGCGTCATGGTTTTGGCCATGAATCTCGTACTGCTACTCGAAAAGGTCCACGGCCACATCGGTGTCCTCGGTATTGCGCTCGCCTTACACCCCTGGTTTTCCCTACGCAGAACCGTTCGCCCCAGCGCCTCGGCCCGGATTGCGGGATATGCGGCCAGCGCGCTTATCGTGGTGACCAACTTGGTCGGTTGGATCGTGTATCCGTCCTATCGGGAGGACATCAAGCCGCGCTTGTATGCCGAAAGCGAGTTGCTGGGTAACCTCTTCGAGTTTAAAGAGCACCTCGCCTGGTTTTGCCTGTGCCTCGCTGTAGTCGGGGCGGGTCTGATGGTCCAGTCGAGCAACAAGAATGCCCGATTCATGAGGTCGACTTTGCGGAGCTGCTATCTCTCGGTAGCTGGCCTCGCAGCGGTAAGCGCAGGTATCGGGATCTATCTGGCCTCAGTTCAGGGATTCTAGTTCAGTGGGAGCGGCTGGAACTCGGAACTACTCGTAGCAGACGTCGTCATCTAGCGGCAGGCGGTCAAACAGGGCGTCGATGAGCACGTCGTACGTGGCTTCCCCGGCCAAGAGGTCGTCACAGGTGATGGTTCCGTCGCGGTCCGTGTCTAGGTTGAGGCTCCCCCCCCCCTGCCCGTCGATTCGCTGTCGAGCGAATGTACTGCGCTCGTCGTTGGGCCTGGTTACGTAGCGCGTTCGACAAAAGGATGTCGATGCGTCGATGACAAACTGCTCGGTTGTCGATACGGCAATCCCCTCGATTCGATCGAACGTCACAAAACGGCCCGAGTAGATCGCGGAGGTGCGCTGGGTTACGAATGCTTCGCAGATGTTCGTACCAAACACCAAAGTGGCTCCTGGATTGCCGTCCTCGTCGGTGTCGATGATTCGGTCGTCTTCGGCTGAGACCGGTAAGGTATCGGCTACGGGATCGTCCAACTCGAGGCCCCAGAGCTCTGCCACTGGGGCGGAAGCGTAACCGGCGCCTATCGTCGTAGTGGCTGTGAGGCCTCCCTCAGTGACCACGGGGTAGATCACGTCTAGGTTCTCCCGTCGCAGCGCCGGCAACAGATTCAGTACAGGGCTGAGTACAACCTCACACCCCAACCAGGTCTCTTCGGTAATGCCGAAATCGTCTTGGGTGATGTCGACGATGTAGAGGGTTCGGTTGAGGTTGTCGAAGGACTGACTTCCAACGTCGACACAGGTCGCGAGTTGTGAATAGTGAAGCCAAACACCGTCGACGAGATCGACTTTCTCGGCGCCCGTTTCGCGCGTCAGCTCGGTTGGAAAACCGGCATCACCCGAGGCGTCGAAGGTCTGGTCCTCGAATCCTCCGTGTTCGGGACCTTCGCTGGGCGGACAGCCGCACAGAACGAGGGTCAGTAAGAGAGCCGTTGAGAAATGTCGTTTTTGCTGCTGATACATCGTCGTGTCGGTTCGCTGAGGCCAACAAAGCGGCTGCATCGTACAGCAAACAGGTGTTGGATTCGAGCAGCTTGAAACAGGCTTTAGTGGACGGCTTGCTGCTGGGCAGCCCGAGCCCTAAACCAGCCCGGTAAAGCGGGACACGAGGTCCCAAAAACAGCGCATTCCCCATTTGAACCCTTCAACGTGAATTCGTTCGTTGTGCCCGTGGAAGAGTTCTTTGAAGTTCACTTCGTCCTCAGCCGGATACCTCAGGGGAGAGTAGCCGTAACAGGCCATGCCAAGACGCCCAAACTGCCCAGCGTCGGAGAAACCGGGAATCATATACGGCACGGGGACACCATCAGGATCGTGGCGGTTCACGTTATCGCAGATCGCTTGGAAGAGGGCGTCGTCGCCGTCATTTTGCCGGCCTGGTTCCCACGACATCACCTCCAACTCGAACTGGTCCCCCAAGACGTCGCTCAGTTCGGCGACCAAATCGCTCGCGGTCTGGCCTGGTATCAACCTGCCGTCGAGCAGCACGCTCGCTGTTCCCGGTATGACGTTTATGGCTTTGCTACCCTCGAGCATCGTCGGAGATACGGTATTCGATAGTGACGCACGAAAGGTGTCTGCGACGCCGCGATCGGGCAGCAGCCGGCTCAGCACGGTGTTACTCATCAGTGGATTCAAGATCAGTGGGAGGATCTTACTCGCCGGGAACTTCTGATGGGCAGCGAGACCGCGAATGAATCGCTCGACCGCCGCGGTCTTATGTGTGGGAAGGCGCACGCCGTCCAACTTTTGAATGGCTTCGGCCAACTTGACTACGGCCATATCTCCGTGGGGGATCGAGCCATGCCCGGGTGTGCCGCGGGCCGTCAGCCGAATGCGGGCTATTCCCTTCTCGGCGATCTGAATCGGGTAGTACCTGACACCGTTCACATCGAGGGAGTAGCCTCCCACCTCGCCGAGCATATACTCAGCACGAACAAGCTCTGGGTGTTCTTCGACCAGGAAACGCGAGCCGTAGTAGCAGCCCTGCTCTTCGTCCGCCACCGCGGCAAAGATGATGTCGCGATCGGGTTTTTTGCCAGCCTTCTGGGCGAGTATGGTCGCGTGCATGCACATCGTGACCATGTTCTTCATATCGATCGCTCCGCGGCCGAACAAGTAGCCATCGTGAATCTCGCCACCGAATGGATCGTGATCCCAGGATTCGGGCTCGACCGGAACGACATCAACGTGGCCCGCCAGCAGGATCGGTCCGCCACCCTTGCCTGTTCCAGGCACTCGAGCGACGAGGTTGGGCCTCCCCTCACACGTCAGAACCTCGTTGTGGACACCGGCTGCGTTCAACGCCTCTTGAATGTACTCGATCGCAGGCCCCTCGCCGCCCGGTGGGTTGACGCTCCGTATCTTCAGGAGGTTCTGAAGATCGACTACAGCCTGTTGGCATATTGAATCAGTGAGCCCGTTGCTCGTTGTTTCACCCATGAGCACCCTCGTTCGACTGAGCTCCCGCTCTTGAGTTACAGCCGGTTTGTTGAGCAGATTGAGTTACAGCCGGTTTGTTAAACAGATTGAGGCGACGACTGGCACCCTACCACTTGAGAATCCCGTCTCGAACGAGGGAGATTAACATGGCTTTGGTGTCTTGGGGATCGAAGTGGGCCAGTTCGATGATGTCTTCGACTGAGGTATGACCGTCAACGTACAAGAGCAAGAAGGCCCGCTGCTGATCGAGGAGACCGGAGCGATGCATTTCCTCGCTGCTCATGCACAATCGTGGGGTAGCCGTCAGGGGGACTGTACCGAGGGGCGTTACTCGCTCTACGGGAAAGCGAATTGGGGCCTTTGTGGCGGCCAGGACGGGTAGCGTATCGTCGTTGTTCGCGGCGTCGCTGTCGAGCTGGGCGTTGTCTGGCATCGGAGGCCGCGGCGATTCGAGCGTGTCAACTCGGCCTTTGGACCCATTGCTGTGCGCCTCGACCAATTCGGGCTCGCGCAGCTTGTCGGGTAGATCGGCGACCGTGTGAGGGATAACAACAGGTAGCGTGTCGGCTGAATCGGCCTGACGAATCAGGGCGTCGATTAAGGATCCCCAGCGGTTATCGTCTCTACCGGTGACCGGGAAGACACGCAGTCCCATACCAACATCTTGGCCGGGTCCAGCAGCTTTGAGAACTCGGACGACTTCGCCCGTCAGGACGATCTCGCCGCCCAAAGAAGTTGAGATTGGGTAGACTCGGAGTTCCAGTAGTGTGTCGACTGGGGCGGGCCTGTCCGATTTGATGAAGATCCCCTCACGACTCACGTCAGAGGTCTCCATTCGCCCGGCATGGGCGTACCCTTTGACATCTACGGAGAGCCGAACCGGATATCTGGGCGATGTCCGATCGGCTCGATTACCACTCATCATGACCAACGTCATCCAGGGGGTCTCCTGGTGCTTTGCCCCGTTACAAGTATCGGCAGTCCGATGGCGCGCATTGAATTATAATTTAATCGAAATTTTACACTAGTATTATCCCTTCCAATCGCGAGAAAATCTCAGTAAACCGTACGACACAACCAAATGGTGCGAGACAGGAGATCATTCAATGAAGTTCTTCATCGATACGGCAAACCTCGACGAAATCAGAGAGGCGGCGGCTATGGGGATGGTGGATGGCGTCACCACGAATCCCAGTCTAATCGCAAAGACGGGACGCAAGTTCGAGGACGTGATCGCTGATATCTGCGAGATCGTGGACGGACCGATCAGCGCCGAGGCAGTCAGCGAAATGGCTGACGATATGGTGGCCGAAGGTCGTGCGCTCTCGAAGATCCACTCCAACGTCATCATCAAAGTGCCACTGACGATAGAAGGGCTGAAAGCCTGTAAGACGCTGTCGAGCGAGGGTATTGGTGTCAACGTCACCCTGTGTTTCTCGCCGTCTCAGGCATTGATGGCGGCCAAGGCGGGTGCCACCTTCATCAGTCCATTCGTTGGCCGCTTGGACGATATCAGTCACAACGGGATGGAATTGATCGAGCAGGTCGTTCAAATCTACCGGAACTACGACTTCGACACCGAAGTCCTGGTCGCGAGTGTCCGGCATCCGCTGCACGTCGTCGAATCGGCCCTAATCGGAGCGCACGTCGCCACAATCCCCTTCAATGTCATCGCGAAACTGGCGAAGCACCCCCTGACCGACAGCGGAATCGCACGGTTCATGAAGGACTGGGAATCTGTTCCGAAGTAGCTCCACTTCACCGCTCTGTTGCCCGTGAGATCCAAAGAACGAGAATAAGGACGCCCGCTGTGGCGTTAGGTCGGACTGCAAGCAGAGTAATGTCCAAGCAGACCGTCGACTGTTAGGGTCCGAGCATGACGATTCAACCTTCTATGATTCGAACCGAAGCGCTGCGGGTCGACTACGGCTCGCTGACTGCGGTCAACAACGTCTACCTACACATCGGCGCGGGTGAGATCTACGGACTCATCGGGCCGAATGGGGCGGGAAAGACGAGTACCATTCGGGTTTTGGCGACGCTTCAGGAGCCGACATATGGGGACGTCTTCATCGCCGGGCACGACATCGTCGAACACAGGCGCGAAGCCCAGTCGGTACTCGGATACATGCCCGACTATGCCCCGGTCTACGACGACCTGACGGTCAGTGAGTTCCTTCGAATGTTCGCTGGGGCATATAGCGTGCCCCAACCTTCGGTTCGTATCGACGAAGTCGTTCAGCTCACTCGACTTGGCGACAAGCTGAAGATCATGTGCGGCACCCTGTCGCGGGGATGGAAGCAACGGCTCGTGCTGGCCAAGACCCTGCTTCACCGGCCGAAAGTCCTGCTGTTGGACGAGCCTGCCTCGGGTCTTGATCCGATTGCCCGCATGGAACTGCGCGATATCCTCAAAGGACTGGCGGATGGGGGCGCAACGGTCCTGATTTCATCCCATATTCTGGCGGAGCTGTCGGGCTTCTGCTCGTCGATTGGGATTATGACCAACGGTGTCTTGAAGGTCCACGGCAAGGTCGAGGACGTAATCGCCGGTCTGTCGCCACATCGGCAGTTCACGATGCGGTTGCTGCGCCCCGATTCTAGGGTCCATGAGGTATTGGCCGCACTTCCAGAGGTCCAGCAGGTACAACAGGTGGATTACACGGTGAGCTTCGACTTCACCGGATCCGACGAAGACGCTGCGCGCTTGCTTGCCGAGCTCGTCAGCCAGCAGGTACCGATCGTTACCTTTTCCGAACAGAGCATGGACGTCGAAGACGTCTTCGTGCAGGTCGGTCTTCAGTCGATGGAGGAGCAATGACCCTCATCCATCGCAACCCCCTGTTCCTCAAGTCGGTCGCCAACCGACTTCGCCTCAAACCCACCATCGCCTGGGGAACCATCGTCGTCCTCGTCAGCGCTTTCATCTACATGGTGGGCTACATCGCTCCGATCCGTCGCTCTTCGATGGACGCCCACGATGCGGCCGGCGCAGCCATTCTGTGGCTGCTCATCATTCAAGGCATCATTTTGATGTTTGGCGGCACGGGAAGTGTGGCCCACGGTGTGGCCGAAGAGCGCGAGCAAGGCCTGATTGATTATCAACGCCTCCACCCGATGAGCAACGCCGACAAGATTATGGGCTACCTCTTCGGGCTACCGGTTCGCGAGTACTTCCTGTTCGGCCTAACGATTCCGTTCACTCTTCTGGCTGCCCTGGGCGGGGGGGTGAACCTCATTCGGCTGGGTCGTCTGTACCTAGTCTTCCTGGCCTTGGTGCTGGTGTATCATCTCAGTGGCTTCGTGGCGGGGATGGTCGCGTCAAAACCGCGGCGGGCCAGCTGGTTCGGACGCGGTGCGATCCTCGTGATGTACCTACTGCTACCCCAGGTGGCCCACTTCGGGTTCACCATTTTTGGGTACCTCACGATATTGCCGACTGGAGCCGAAGTCGCCCGGGCGGAATGGGGGACTACGGCCGAGTTTGCTCAAGCCAAGTCGTGGGAGTCGATGCCCTTCTTCGGTATCGAGTTGCATCCGACCATCTTCACTCTGGCTCTACAGGTCGTGCTCATTGCCCTCTTCGTCGCCATCTTGCTCAGGAAGTGGCGTCACGACTCGGCGCAGGCGTTGAGCAAGTGGCAGTCGATTGCGGTCTTCAGCGGGGTGCAGGTGCTGGTCCTAGGGAGCCTGTCTCCCCTCCTCATGAATCCGATGCGCCTTTTCGTCTTGGCAGCGGCACTCCGCCGAGAGAACCCGAACGAGGCCTTGGTCGCGGTCTACTACATCTTTTGGTGCCTAGCAGCCTTTGTCGGGACGCTTTTACTGAATACTGTGACACCGAACCGCGACGGTCTCGTCGTCGGCTGGCGCCGAGCACGCAAGGTGGGCCGGAAGAAGCCATCGCGTTGGGCGGACAAATCAGGCAGCGCCTGGGTCGCGATGGCGTTTGGGTTGCTCGGTGCAGGAAGTTATGCCGTGTTGGTCGCTTTAACCGGCTCTCGCAGCGAGTTCTTTGGCACGATTAGCCCGGCAAAGGCGGTTGTGATACCGGGTATCACCTTCCTGTGTGTGATGCTGATCGTCCAGGGGATTCGTCAGACCTTCGGCGCAAGAGGCCTCGCTCTGGCGATTTTCGGAATCGGAATTCTGCCCGGAATGCTGTCGATTGTGCTGATTGCCGCCTTTTCCAGCCCGCAAGCCGCCCTCTATGTCGGAATGCCGTCACCACCGGTTTCACTTGGAATAACCACGATGTACGCCTTCGATCTCACTGAAGATGATTTCGGGCTTTTGCCCTACGTCGTCGCCGGACTCGTGGCCAACGTTGGGATGGCCTTGTATTTTTGGCGCCGGCAATACCGATGTGTCGGCGAGGCAGAGGAGTCGACTAGAGGCTCGTAAGAGGCGGGAATCGGCCCGTCAAGTCACCCTGTCACTGTACCGCTTGGTTGTCACAACAAAAAACCCAAGTGATCTCGGACAGATAAACGGACCACCAATTCGTTCTGTGGGGTCCGAACACCCCCATCAGAAACCGGTGACCCATTCAGGCGGGGACATCGAGACTTCTGACCGAGGGTGGGCTAAGACATCGGCGGTTAGTGGCCGCCGTTGGTACGGGGCTTGCTCTTACTCGGGCCGGTCGCTGTCGATTTCATTGCGACCGCCCATTTGGCACGTGGGATCGGGGCAGTGAGAGGGATTTCGAATGAAATGTGGTTTTATTGATTGTTCGATTGATCGGCCCGGTTATCTCAACTCCAAAGCATGTCTTGCGCTCCTGGCAGTCGGTCTCTTGGCCGGTGTGTCAGGTTGTGCCGCCGAAAACGCCGAGCCGGCGTCCTTCGGAGTGTCACAGTCTCTGCTCGTACCGACGGCTCTGCTGACCCCCGTCGACGGCCAGAGCGTTTGGCTTACTCCTGTCCTGCGCTGGGAACCGATGGACCACGCGACGCATTACTCGATCGAAGTGTCGCAGAGCTACGATTTCGAGACCCTGGATTGGCAATCGGTCACCAGTGACGCCTCGACAGAGGTAGCCGTTGAGGCCGGATTCCTCGATGCGGATACATCCTATTACTGGCGAGTTCTTGGCTGGTTCGACGAAGATTTCCTAGGGACATCCCAGATGTCGCGTTTCAACACCTACTTCACTTATCTCAGACAAGGGGACGTGCTACCGGTCGTAGACGGCTACCTACTGACGGTCCGAGAGGTGGCGGTCAGCACCAGCGGCGGCCCGTTTGCTCGATTCAGCCTTCACAAACCACTCGGCGACGGGTCCAACCTGCACCACCCTCTCTCACACAAGCTGTTGGGACTCGGTGAACTGCATTCGCGCTTCTATAGCTGGAGGCTCGAGGGCCTCTATTTTTCGATTCAGGACGTGGCACCGGGCTCGCAAGAGGCCGTGGCTCTGTTCCATCAGTCGTGCATGTCGTTGGTGGACGAATGCAACGTCGCCTACGACGGAGTGACCAACTGTGCAGCGCTCTGTACATATGAGAGCGGCTTCGGTGAGGCTTCGTTGGTCGCCGCGGAAGGTGAAGCGGGTTCCCCAGACATTTTCACTCACGCACCGACCGAGTTCCCAGTGGTGCACGGGTTTGTGAATGAATCGATGGCAACCTGCTACGGTCTTCTGGAAGACTTCCTGGGTTTCGCGCCCGAAGCGCCTGCGGTGCACTTGAAGGTTGTTGTCGGTGACGAGGCCTTCGTGCCCGCGGCCGGCTACAACGACATCGTTTGGTCTACCACATACGACCAGTTGACAGAGTACGAGACCTCGCTGGTTACGGCGACACCGTTTGTTCCGGCTCCCTGGGACTCACTCGACGCCGGTCTTTGTCCTATGACCTTAGGGATTGGCCATGAGCTGGTGCACGTCTTTGTTTCGGGAACTGTGATCGGCAATGGCTATTGCATGTCGTCCCCGAGCGTGTTGTGTACCGGGTTCAATGAAGGATTGGCTGATTATCTGCGGTACCGAATGAACGATTACTTCATCAACCCAGCTACCCAACACGAGATCACCTGTGGTCCGGATGGCTATTTCTGGAACTATGGTCCCGGCACCGTTTATCCCTACGCCAACCTCCATGATCCAGCTGCCTCGTCGAAGACTGCTATTGTGCGGACGGGTCAGTGTGTGTGGGAGTTGATCGAAGACGAGTTCGGAGCGGAAGCCGTAAGCGGGATTGTGCAGGCGATGGCAGCCGAGCGAAATCTCGCCGCCCCAAACATCTCTTGTCCTGTCGACGATGGCACCTCGGAGACATGTCAGGGTACGGTCATCGAAGACTACATTCTGCCGTTTACCAGCTCAGAATTCGTCGCAATGCTCGATGACATGTTCGGAATTGCGGCTAACAACACCCACTACATGGTTCCGAAGGAAGCCGAGTTCTGGGAATTCTACCCCTACGGAATCGAACCCTGAGCTGGCACATCTCGCCTCAGCTCGCCGCAGCCGCGTGCATACCTGTTGGCCAACCCGCTCCGCGGTTGTAGGATGCGTAGCCATGAACATACCGACTCGAACACGCATTCTCGTAACGGGTGGGGGAGGCTTCTTGGGCTCCCACCTTTGTGAACGCCTGCTCGGCGAGGGTGATGAAGTCATCGTCGCGGACAACTTCTTTACCGGCCGAAAGCAGAACATCGAGCATCTGCTGAATCACTCGCGCTTCGAGGTGATTCGCCATGATATTTGTTTTCCCCTCTTCGTCGAAGTGGATCAGATTTATAACCTAGCCTGCCCGGCCTCTCCGGTGCATTACCAGTTCGACCCTGTTCAGACGACAAAGGTCAGTGTGCACGGCTCAATCAATATGTTGGGCTTGGCGAAGCGGGTGAAGGCCAAGATTCTGCAGGCCTCGACGAGCGAGGTCTACGGCGACCCCGAAATCCACCCGCAAACCGAAGACTATTGGGGTCGTGTCAACCCTATCGGCCCAAGAGCCTGTTACGACGAGGGCAAACGCTGCGCTGAGACCCTCTTTTTTGACTACCATCGCCAGTACCAACTGCCCATCAAGGTTGCGCGCATCTTCAATACCTATGGGCCGCGAATGCACCCCAACGATGGGAGAGTGGTGTCGAACTTCATCGTGCAGGCTCTGCTTGGGAGCCCGATCACTCTGTTCGGAGAGGGACAACAGACGCGGTCCTTTTGCTACGTAGATGACTTGGTTGAGGGGCTGTTCCGGCTGATGGGTAGTCCCAAAGACGTGACCGGACCCATCAACCTCGGCAACCCGCAGGAAACGACGATCGCCCAACTCGCTGAAACGGTCATAGAGCTGACGAACTCGTCGTCGGAGATCGTCCGTGAGCCGCTGCCTGAAGATGACCCGAAACGCCGGAAACCAGATATCACTCGCGCTCGGGAAACTCTGGGCTGGGGGCCGACGGTTGACCTTCGGACCGGTCTTCAGCGCACAATCGAGTACTTCGACAATTACCTGAAGGATTCCCAGTGAGTGGGACCGTCATCGTCGCTGGTGGTGCCGGGTATATCGGTAGCCATACCTGCAAGGCGTTGAAAGGCGCGGGGTACGAGCCGGTGGTGGTCGACGACCTGTCCTCTGGCCACGAGTGGGCTGTCCGTTGGGGTCCGCTCGAACAGGGCAATATCGGAGACCGTGCCTTCCTGCGATCGATTTTTGAGCGATATGAGCCGACTGCCGTCCTGCATTTCGCTTCATTCATCGAGGTTGGCGAATCCGTGCGGGATCCGGCCAAGTTCTGGCGGAACAACGCGTTCGGGACCTTCGAGCTATTGGATGCCGTGCGGGAGGCGGGCATTTCTCGACTCATCTTTTCGAGCACGGCTGCCGTTTACGGTGAGCCTGAGACCGTCCCGATACCCACCGATCACCCGCTCGCACCCATCAACGCCTACGGCCGTACCAAGCTTGCGGTGGAGCATACTCTTCGTGACTTCGAGGTCGCCTACGGGCTCCGGTGGGTCGCACTACGCTACTTCAACGCCTGCGGCGCGGATCCCGAGTGCGAAGTCGGGGAGGCTCATGATCCCGAGACACACCTCATTCCGTTAGCGCTCGATGCCGTCACAGGGCGAAGAGCTGAATTGAGCGTGTTTGGTACCGATTATCCGACTCCAGACGGCACCTGTGTCCGCGACTATGTCCACGTGACTGATCTGGCGAACGCCCACGTCCGAGCCCTCGACTACCTAAAGTCCGGCGGTGCGGCGAGGGCCTTCAATCTGGGGACGGGTAGTGGGTACAGCGTCCGTCAGGTGCTCGATACGGTCGCCGCGGTCACCGGCCTACAGATGCCAGCCCGCGACGCCGAACGACGTCCTGGTGACCCGCCATCCCTCGTAGCCGACCCGTCGGATTCGACGGAGGTGTTGGGGTGGAAACCCGAGCACTCGTCCCTGGAAGAGATCGTCCGCACTGCTTGGCGATGGCATCAAAAAGGGACTGGTTGAGACACTGCTGGAATGCCAACCCAAGTCACCATTCTCACGGGATCGACGCGCTCCGGAGGCGGTGCCAGCCGAGTTGGCAATGAATTGGCGGAGGGACTGCGCGGCGATTCAGCCTTCGAAGTAAGGCATACGCTCGGCTATCCGGTCGACCCCGTTCCGCCTCGAGCCAAAGCGCTGTGGGCTCATCCGGTGCGTCGCTGGGTTCAGCGCTCGGGTGCGAAACTCACCCGCCGGCTCTGCTTGCCCGACGTCCTTCTTCCCAGCACGCCGGGCATGTTGACGCGTTTCACTAACACTGACATTCTTCACATACACGACGGCTGGGACCTGATCTCGCCGCTGACCTTCCCGGTCCTGAGCCGGCAGACTCGACTGGTCTGGACACTGCACGACTGCGGCTTCTTCACGTCTGGATGCGTGTATCCGAGGGGATGCACTAAGTACGAGACGACCTGTCGTGACTGTCCCCAAGTCGGCACTTGGCCTCTGAATGCCTGGCGAGACAACACGCATCTGATGTATTTGCTGAAAGCGGCTCTCTACCGAAAGTCGTCCGTCACGCTGATCGCCCCGTCGGAGTGGATGGCCGCCATGGCGGAGCGTTCCGGCCTGGTTGATGAAAAACCAGACGTAATTCACTGCGGTGTCGATCTCGACCGATTCGCCCTTGGCGACGCGACGCTAATCCGAGACCAACTCGAGCTCCCGCAGAATGACTTCATCGTCCTCGTCAGTTGCGCCTTCGACAACGAACGGAAGGGAGCCCGGTTTATCGTCGACGCGATTCGGCGCAGCGGAATCGAGTGCACCGTTGTGGCGATTGGTCACGTCGACCCCCAATTCAAAGCCGATCTGGAGGGCATTGGCGCCGTGGTGCGGGGCTTCATCCACGACCCGACAGAATTGGCGCGCTACTTCTGCGCTGCCGACGTGTTTTTGTTCCCAACCTTGGCCGATAACTGCCCAGTCGTTGTACTCGAGGCTCTGGCGGCGAGTACGCCGGTGGTCGCTTTTGGGTCGGGTGGCGTACCTGAGCTGATCGAGCACGGTGCCTCGGGCTGGCTCGCTCCGCCAGAAGACGTTGACGCGCTTGCAGCCGGGTTGAGACAGTCACGAAAGAAGGGCGTCGCCAAGGGATGGGGCCATGCCGCTCGGTCTGATGCTGAACGCCGCTTCGGTCTCGACGCGTTCACTAACAAGCACAAGGCAGTGTACAAGCGGTTGATTACCGAGAGCTCCAGACATGGATGAACTGCACACCGATGTTGTTGTGATCGGTGGGGGCATCGCCGGGGCAAGCGTTGGATATGAACTGGCAGAGACCCACAACGTCGTGCTCATCGAGCGGGAGACCGTAGCTGGTCTGCACAGCACGGGTCGCTCAGCCGCACTATTCAACGGCGTTGGCGGGGCTCCCGAGGTTCGACAGCTCACCTTGGACAGCCTTCCCTTCCTCTCTCGACCAGCGACCGAGTTCACCGAGCAGCCGCTGCTCACCCCGAGGGGCCTCATTTTTGTTGCTCGGGAAGACCAAATGACTGAGCTGAACCGAATGGCAGCTCAGTGCGGTAGGGGGGCAAACCAACTGGACCCTAGCCAGGTTGAGCACGATCTCCCGATCTTTCGTTCCGGTTATCTGGCCGGTGCGCTCTCTGATCCCAACGCCTCTGACATCGACGTTCATGAGCTGCACCAAGGCTACTTGCGAGGGATGCGGCGGCGCGGCGGGCGCCTTCTGACAGGATTCGAAGCGGTCGCGCTTTCATTCGTGGGCAAGCGCTGGCGAGTCGAAACACCCGCCGCAGTGATTTCGGCGCCAGTCGTCATAAATGCGGCTGGAGCGTGGGCAGACGATGTCGCAGTTCGCGCTGGGGTTAGGCCGGTCGGCCTGACCGCACTGCGTCGCACGATATTCACGTTTCGACCCCAAGTGGAGATGGACTTCAGTGGCTGGCCGTGCGTCATCGATGCGGACGAGGATTTCTACTTCAAACCGGATTCCGACATCGTAATCGGCTCTCCCGCCGACGAAACCCCCGTCAGACCGTGCGACCCCAGCCCACAGGCGCTCGACATCGCGCAGGGTATCGACCGGATTGAGCGGGCTACCACACTGCGAATCGAACGGGTGGTCAATAAGTGGGCAGGGTTGCGAACTTTCACCAGCGACCGGCTTCCAGTGATCGGCTTCGCGCGAGATGTCGACGGCTTTTTTTGGTTGGCGGGTCAGGGCGGGTTTGGCATCAGAACGGCGCCTGCGGTGGCGACATTGGCTTCGTCCATCATCCGAGGTGGGCGCGACACGGTTCCGGAGCTTTCACCGAATCGTTTCTTTCTTTAACAAAATGGAAACCCAGGTGTCAGAGTTGCGTGACCCCATTCAGGGTGGTCACTGATGTGATGTAGAAGCTGGGCCCTTCTGCTCCCGAGAGAGGAATTAAGTGAATATGCTGTTTTTGAGGACTTTCGTTCCTGGAATGATCTGGCCGGGCGCGTTCTGCGTCATTGCGTCGTGTGTTTTCATCGCTGCGTGCACCGAAGAAGTGCCTTCGATCGACAGCACTGACGAACCCGTCGACGGGTATCTGGTGATCAACGAAATCGTGGCGTCGCCGGATAGCGGTGGAACCGATTGGATTGAGTTGCTCGTTCTGGGCGACGGACCGGTGGAGCTGAGCGATTACTCGTTGGTTGACGAAAACCCCGATCACGCCGCTGAATCTCTCCCTGATCGGTCGCTCGAGCCAGGTGCCTACTACGTCGTGGTCGCCAGTCATGACGAACCATCGGATGGGTCGCCTCATGTGAGTTTCCAGCTGGGTGGAAGCGATTCGGTCACGCTTTTTCGCGACGAAGTTGAGGTCGACTCATTGGTTTGGCTCTCGGGAGAGGCCGATGAGGGCATGAGTTGGGGCCGTTTGCCCGATGGGACAGGTGACGCTCAGACACTCGACCCCACACCGGGCACCGCGAACGAACCCTACACGGGGGAGCTGGTCGGCACCCAATCACTCTTCGTGACCGACCGGGTGGTCGACCTGAGGGTGGAGTTGGACTCAGCGGACTGGGCAGCGATACTGGCCAGCCCGCGAGATGAGGTCTATTACCCGGCAAACCTCAACTACGATGGCGTATCGGTCGAAGAAGTGGGTTTTCGGACAAAAGGTAACTCGAGTCTGAGTAGCGCGGCGAGTACTGGATCGATCCGTTTGCCCTTCAAAATCGACCTCAACTACTACGTCGAGGGACAGGAGCTACTCGGTGAGGCCAAGTTTGTCCTCAACAACGGGTTCAAGGACCCGTCTTGTATGCGTGACTATCTCGCGAACACCCTAGCGCGTGAGTTTGGCCTGCCCGCTCCCAGAGCGTCATTCGTAAATCTGTACATCAACGACGAACACATCGGTTTGTACACGTTGATCGAAGCAGTCGATGGCAACTTCGTTGATGAACGCTTCGAGGACGACGACGGCGATCTGTACAAGCCCGAACCACCGGCCGGCAACCTGACCTATACTGGTGACAGCGCAGAGAATTACGAAGGAGCCAACCTGAAGCTCAATGAAGACACGAGCGACCTGAGCACGTTTGTCGAGCTTGTCAGTGCACTCAACGATGCTTCAGGTGACTACGAAACTGTGATGGAAGTCGATCAGGCGCTTCGTTTCTTGGCGTTCCACACCGTCCTCGTCAACTTGGACAGCTACCTGGGTTCGGGTCACAACTACTACATGTATGAGCAGGAGGGCGTTTTTCAGTTCATACCCTGGGATATGAACGAAGCTTGGGGCCATTTCGCATGCGGGTGTGACCGCGAGGAGCTGGTCAATTTGTATATTGACGAGCCGATTTGCGGTTCGCTCATAAACAAACCGCTGGTTGCCCGACTCCTAGAGGTCGATGCCTACCGAGCGGTCTACGAGGCAGCCCTTCTCGAGCTGGTTGATGGCCTGCTTTCTGCGGAATCGATGCAAGTTCGAATCGAAGAGACTGCCGATCTAATCCGCACGCACGTTGCCGCCGACCCGACGGCACTCTATGGCGCGGACACCTTCGAGACCGCTCTATACGATGATCCGAATGGAGGCGGGTCGAGCTTCGGCCTTCTGTCGTTCGTAGAAGATCGCGGCGAGAGCATCCGAGCCCAGCTAGACGGTACTCTGCCTCGGGAAAACGGGGGCGCCGGAAGTTGTACGAGTCAGGGCGGTGGCGGACCCGGCGAGAACAATGGACCCGGACCGGGACAAGCCGGCGGCCCGGCAGGAGGAAACCCCTGCGGTGACGGTTTCTGCGATCAGGCCGAACAGGGCGACCCGAATCTTTGCCCAGATGATTGCTGAGCCAGAAGGACTAGGAGCCCGTCGCGTATAACGCCCCGGACTCCAGCCGTTAGCTTTT
>CAZDBH010000084.1:0-22131 GCA_964503485.1 uncultured Bradymonadales bacterium
CTAAAAGCTAACGGCTGGAGTCCGGGGCGTTATACGCGACGGGCTCCTAGCCAGGCCAAGAGCGCCTCGACAAAGGCGCGCGACTCCGGTCCAGCTGTGCTCCTGGCTGTAAAATTAGCCAGGGCCTGTTCGTACAATTCGCTGATGGCGGCATGGGCCTCCTCGGCATACTCGTGATCGGGGTTGTCGGCCAGGAACTGCCTGAGCTGGATTGCTGACCCGGCGGCTTCGCGAAACTGGGCGCGGGGAATGAAGTCCCGCTGGACCTCATCGCTGCGTTTTCCACCCTGCCAGATGTAATCTTCGTAGCTGTAGATCGAGTCTTCGTACTGAACTCGTTCGAATGCGGCGTCATCACTGGCGCTGTTTCGGGCCATCCAGGCCGGGACACATGCGATGCAGGCGACCAGGAAACCGATTGCTCCAGGGCGACTCAGGAACGCTGGAATGGTGCCCGCAAGGAGTTCACCCGGACCCATCGCTGAAGGCTGGCCGACGAGATGGTGGTCGAAATCGGTTCCCTGTTCGCCAAACAAAGGGTCCAATGTCAGCCCGACAGTGGGATCATTGGCGGTCACCGGGTCGAGTAGGAGCCTGCCATAGGTATCGAGCTGTCCCATCAACAGCTCGGCCTTCTGTTTTCCCCGCACGGCGACTACGTCACGGCCCCCGCCCGTAAACGTGAGATGGATCAGGGTCTGGCTGTACACACCGTTGGTATGATGATGGACGCCCCGAATGTTCGAGAGCTGTCCCATGGGCATCAGCCGAAACAAGGGCCGCCGAGCGTCGATGAAGCTCCCGGGAAAGAGGTACTTGCCCGGTGTGTACGGCAGAGCCTTCTTCTCAACCGACCGCTTGGCAATTCCAAAAACGCCGGCAAACAGCATGAAGAGCGCAACCAGATAACCGCCAACCCAGCCGGGTCCCTGCCGGAAGCGCCACCCGCCGAAGTCGACCTTCCAAACGAAGAATAGCGCAGCGGCTCCAGCGAGACTCAAGAACAGCCAACCCGCTATGGCGGTACTGGGATTGGTTCGTATCGACTGAAGGGGCTGAACGCCTTGACCGTGCTCGACCGAATCCACGAAGCGTTTTCGCGCCTCGCGACTCAAGCTGTTGAAGTGTATTTTTCGGACCTGGTCCATGGTGTGCCTCAGGGGTTCGCACGCCCACCAACCCGATGGGTGTGGGATGCAGCGGCTCAGGTTGTGGCGGACGGGACGGGCCAATCCGGCTTCACGAAGTCATCCCCGTGCTTTCCACTAATCACAGCCCGAATCGGCTCGCGATTTGTAATCCATGAACGAGTTTCTCGCAAGGCACGAAAGGTGAATCCATTGGGCATGAACGGGGTGGGGGGCGAGATGGGAGCGGTAGGGGGCGGTCGAAGCCTAAGCGGCGGCGACTTGAGCTGCTGGGCGTGCTTTGAGGATAAGGCTGAGGCCTCCTACCAGAACCAAGAAGAACGTGAAAACCAGCGCTTTCGGGGCGAAGACAACGGGTTTCGGAACTCAAACTTGCCGGCGAATCGCCGACGCAGGGGAAACCTAGTGAGTGGGCGAGACTTCGGGAACTTAGAGTGTCCTAGTTGTACTTATTCGGGCCGGGAATGGGCCCAAGCAAGCTGATCGCACACGGTGGCGCGACACGGGCGAAACGGCTATCTGTAGATGAGAAGGACCGCTTGGCAGTGAAAGCGGCAACTGTTACCGTCGGTGAGCCGTTCCCAAATCGAATGGTGGCCTTGTGATCGGACCGAACCATCTCTCGAGCAGGCTTGGCTTGCTCTCTACGGCTTTGTGTTTCCTGGTGCTCGGGTGCGGGGATTCGGAGCCTTCGGCCTCGGACGAACCGACTGATGCAGTGGTCGACGCTGATGAGAGGTTTGGGAGCGACCCCGAGACTGTACCGACATCGCCCGTCATCTCTGGAACAGCCCAGCCGTCTGGCGTTTCTACACCGACTCTCGTCGACTCCGACGAGGATGGAATCCCGGATGTCTCTGACCTCTTTCCACAGGATCGGTGTGAAGCGTTCGACCTGGATGGCGACGGTCAGGGTGACGCTGGCGATATCGACAGAGACGGAGACGGGGTAGACAACCGTTGGGAACGACGGGTGGGAACAGACCCAAATGATCCGGAGTCCTTTCCGAGTGAGGAAGACAGCGATGAAGACGGGGTGCCCGACTACCGGGACCCATTCCCCGAAGACACGACGCGGGGGCGCGACCTCGCCGGTGAGGGGGGCGGCGACGAGGACGACCCCGACGATGATGACGACGGCATTGCCGACGAGGAAGAGGAGCGCCTGGGTGAGCCGAGTGACGACTTACTTGTCCTGCCCGCTTGTGCACTGAACCACAATCCCGGTTGGTATCGAGGGGACTTTCACAGCCACAGCACCTACAGTGAAGACGCCCTTCGCCAGCAAGGTGAATCGCTCGAAGATTGGATTGCGTTGCTCGAATACTACCGCGACCCTCGCTTCTTGGCCGTACATCCCGAGTTCGCTGACAGACCGCTCGATTTTCAGACCCTGACGGATCATCGCACGCTCGCTGGCGCTTTCGATCCGATTTTCAGGTCTGACCTGATCACTCTCGTGCCTGGGGAGGAGATTGGGGGCGGTCAACATACCAATGGCTATCCCCTTCTAAGTCGAGTCGGGCATGAACCGGCTGGTGACGAGACCTTCGACGAGCGCCTTCGCCGGACTTCCAGACAGATCCACTGGCAGGGTGGCGTCATGCAGGCCAACCATCCAGCCAATAGCGGGAACGTTTGGACCACCTCGGTCGACTACGTCGACGCCGTCGAGGTGTGGAATGCACCCTGGGCTCTGGAGTCGGCGGCGACGCAAGACGATTTGGAACGCGCCATCGCTGGCCGCGGCGAAGGCAACCCCTACATACGAGCCGCACTATCGCGTTCAGCCGTCAACTCGAACAGCCACGCCCTGGCCTTCTGGGAACTCATGCTTTCCGGCGGCCTCGATGTCGCAGCGACGGGTGGTTCCGACCGCCATATGTTGCTGGCCCCCGGCTTTCCCACAACATGGGTTTTTGCCAGAAGCCTGACCCCCGACGACATAGCCGATGGTGTGCGGGCAGGACACACGGTGATTACACGAGGACCGACCACGGTTGGCCTGGCCGCAACGGTGACGGTCGAGGCAGCTGAGCCCTATATTGTCGGCGATACGATCCCGATCACCACTGGCGCCGAGGTCAGGCTGACGGTCGAACTCGAACGCGCGACTGGCGCGTTGGTCCAGGTCGTCGCTGGACCGATTCTCGACGAACCAGACGCCGAGAGTTTGGCCGAGCTCGGTCCCCCCGTAATTATTGCGACTCACTCTGTCGACACAGCCGCGCCGACGGAGTGGTCGATCGATATCGCACCGATCGTGCCCGGTTGGATGGTCATCCGCGTATTGGAGCCAATATCGTTCGATGGATTCAGCGCCGACACGCAAGAAATACTGGAAGGCGCCCTGGCCCAGATTCGACCTGGGCTTGCTGATCCGGCGGCTATCGCCACTGTGCTCGTCCCGATCCTGCCCATCGAAGAGATGATTGGGCAGGCCCCGTGTACTGAGGAGAGCTGGGAACGACGTGACGAACTCAATCCCGAGTGCTTTCTGGTCGATCAAGAGCCGTTCTACACTTTCCTGCTACCCGATGTGCTCGATCGTATCATGAACTATTGGAGCGGACCGGCTCCCGAGGGTGACTGGGCCCTGGGCGCCATGTCGTCAGCCTTCCGGTTTGTGTTGGAGTAGCGGCCGAGGGGCTGGCTCGGATACGAGAGCGACCGGCCCTCTACTAGCTGGACTCACCATGCAGCGCCAACCACAGTGCGCCGACGCTGGTTGCGGTAACCCGATGCACGGTACCAGCAGGGATCAAAAGGGCGTCGCCCGCCACCAGTTTGAGGGGCGCCTGACCCTCGAAAACGAGTGTGGCCTCACCTCGAATCAGCACGACCCATTCGTCCTCAGTCTGCTCGTAGGGCGTGGTGTCTGGCGAGTCCGAACTCACGATTCGCTTGACGGTTGTGGTTCCAAGCTGGGCTAGGGTATCGAAGCGCTCGCCGGTGTCGGGTGGACGGCTGTCGGCAAAGATGTTGGTGACCTTCATCTAATACCTCGGCGGAACCCCCCCCCCCATATCGCTCTCGAGGGCTTTGGCCACAGCGATCGTAATATGATCGTTGCCGGGGGCGCCGACAACCTGGACCCCCAAAGGAACACCCTGGTTGTTCAAACCGAGCGGTACTTGGGTCACCGGGAACTCGAGCACGTTGAAAATCGCGGTGTACATCCATTTGATCGGCGGCCAGAGGGCCTTTCGGTGCTTGGGTGCTGGACTTGCGTACGACGGAAACAAGATGACGCCGTTGTCCCCCATCACATCGATCAACTCCTGCCGCAGAGCCGCACCGGCTTCGATGTACTTCTGATTCATGGTGCTCGGGAGTTTCTCTGGCACCTGCTCGATCAGTGCGAGACCAATGCTGGGCAGGGTGTGCTGTGACCGCCTGAGGGTCCACTTCAACAGCTCTTTTAGCGCCGAGACGGGCTCGCCCTGGCCGAGCCGCGAGCGATAGCTACTGTCTTCGGCTGCCGACAGCATGGCAGACCAGATGAAGAGCGAGTTTTTCAGTGCTGGGAATCTGTCTGAGCGCACATTTGCACCACGGGCCCTCAGTGTACTTGCCGCTTCACGCTGTGCGTGACGTAGATCGGAGTCGACACGAATCGCTCCGTTGGTCGGAACGTTGATGACGTTGAGCGACGAGATGTCGACTGCGTCTGGATCACCGAGCTCGAAAGGCCGGCATTCTCCGTCGACACCATCAGGGCCTGCGATGATCCGCAACAGCGGCATGAGGTCTTCTGAGTGTCGGGTGAGTGGACCTGTCGTCAAATAGCGTCTGGCCTCGTTTTCCGCGTCGGGAAACTGACCTGTGCCCGGGACAAGACCACCGGTAGGTTTGTGCCCGAACACCCCGTTGAAGAAAGCAGGCATTCGAATCGAGCCGCCGATGTCCGAACCCAACCCGAAGGGTGAGGCACCTGAACCGACGATCGAGCCTTCCCCACCAGAGCTTCCGCCGGCGGTGCGGGACTGGTCGTAGGGATTGTTGGTGCGCCCGTAGACACGATTATGGCTCTCCATCCACATGCACAATTCAGAGATGTTTGTGACGCCGAGTGGGATCGCGCCGGCGCCGCGCAAGCGCGCCACGGCTGTTGCATCGGTTTTAGCGATGGTCCCCTTTCGCGAGACGAGCCCTGAGGTGTTCGGCATCCCGATCAAACCAAAGGCCTCTTTGATTGTGCAGGGAACACCATGCAAGGGAGGGAGTTTCTCTGGCTTGCTCTCTTGCGTGGCCTTGTCGGCGTCCGCGGCCTCTTGGCGGGCCAGCTGATAGCGGGTCGCCACGACTGCATTTAGGCGTGGATTCACGGCCTGAATTCGTTGGATATAGGCGTCGACCAGCTCGGTGGAGGTGACCTGTCGGGCCTTGATCATAGCAGCCAGGTTCGTTGCCGAGGAGTTGAGAATATCTTTCATTGGACCCGTCAGTCTGCTCGTTTGGGTGACTCGCTGGGCGGCCGGACTCGCGAGACGATATCACCAAATGACCCGGAGTCGCTACCCGAGTGACGATTTTTCGTTTGCTCGCCTTCGAGGGGTATGATAATTCCTCCCCCGTTGGGTCGGTTAAATCACTATTCGCTGCACTAGCGGCCTGTCCGGGCCACCTATTGCACTGACAACTATTGTTGCGCCGTGTGCACGTTGCCGCACGCACCGCGACTGACTGAGAAGATGACATGGCAGTTTCACGTTATTCCCAGCTCGGGTTTCTTTTCGCCCTATCCCTCGTGATCGGGTGCTCCAGCGACCCAGCGGCGACTCCGTCGCCTGATACGACTCAGAGCGTTGATACGGGCGCCGACGCCGGCTCGGACGTTCCCGATGATACCGGCAATCCCAACAACACCGATACGACTCCACCCGACGACGCGATTGGAACCGATACGGACGGTACGACGGGCCCTCCGATTGTGCCTTGCGAGACCGACGAAGAGGGCGAAACAAGCTACTACGAACCGGGCACTCTCTCTGTCCCCGGCGGTATTCAGGGCTGCATTGGCTTGCCCGATGAGGCCTACTTCGAGCCCGATTCGGACTACTTCAATTTCGAGGGTGAAGCTGGAACAGTACTCCGTCTCAATCTCGACAGCTACGGCGATGACCTCGTGCCGATTGTGGCCGTGCAATACGTCGGCGAGGACGAAGCGGGAGCCAATTTCTATCGGCAACTGGATGAGGAAACACCGAACTTCACTCGGCAGCTCTTCCTGCCCTACGACGGTACCTATCAGATTCAGGTCAATGACCTGCAGAACTTGATTTACCTCTACTACTACGAGGGCGAGCCGGTCGGCGGCTCTGTGGATTTCGAGTATGAGATCAGCATCGAACTCGAGTCGGTTTCTGCTCCGGGCGAGCTGATGCCGTTCGAGCAGACTTTTGAGAACCTGCCGGCGGTCAACGGTGTGCGGGTGTACGACTTCACCGCCTTCGAAGCCGGCGTTTTCATTGCTGAGGTCGTCGCGCAGGGTGCTGAGACTCCTTCTGAACTGAACGCAGTGTTGCTGCTGATGGACGCGGACTACACGCAAGTATTCGCCGAGAACGAGGACCCCCCCGCGCATCCAGAGAATTCTTATCAAAACCGGCTCCATCTCATCGAACAACACGACCGGGTGCGCCTCATCGTCGACTTCATTTTTGCCCGCGAGAACAACGCTCACTCGCTCAACGTCAGCATCGTCGACCCCTCGAAGGAGCGGGAACCCAATGACAGCAATACGAGTGCGTGGCCGTTGCCTATCGCCGAAGACGGCGAGGGCGTTGACGCCTCCTTCAAGGAGCCGACAGAATCGACCGAAGTAAACGATCCAGGCGACGTGCCCGATCTCGACTGGTTCGCCCTCGGACCGTTGGAGCCGGGCGACGGTGTGGAAGTCGTTCTCACTCTTCCCGACGCTAGCACCGCCGAACCAGCAGTCATCATTGGGGTGGTCACCACCGGTTTCTTCGGACCGTCGTTTGACGGCCTGTGGTACAGCGAAATGGACCCGGATGGACTGACTCGAATCGAAGCCACCGCGTGGACCGAGGGAGACTATTACGCGGTCGCTGTCGATCGACGGAACCTCGCACCGCCGGATGCTGACGAGAGCTTCGTTCTGGAGGGCGTCGGTGGAGCCGGGTTCGACTACAACATCAAGGCGATGCCGTTCGAGCGAGAGGTCACCGCTCAAACACTGCCCATCAGCCTCGACTCGTCGCTCTCGCAGAATGGCGAGATCGACTGGTTCTCGTTCGCCACACCTGCGGAAGCTGACGAGGACGCGGACGTAACCCAGTTCATGATCGCGTCCATCGAAATGGACGAAGATGATGCGGGACCGACAGTGTATCTCTTCGACCGCACCGAGTATGACGAGGACTTCGAGGTCTCCGACACACCCGCTGCAGTCGGCAATCTGACCAATTCGACAATCGATGGCGTCCTGGTGACGGAGGTGTCCGACGACACCCAGTACGGGTTGGCTGTGTGGAACTACGGCGCCTGGCCGGCTGTATCCCTCGACTACGGTCTAGAACTGGAGGTCGCTACGCTTCCAGAAATCCCCGAACCAACAATGGAAGATGAAGACTTCGGATCCGATTCAGACGATGCCGAGAGCGCCACAAACGACTCGGCGTGGGTGGCCCTTACGAGCGGCGAAAGCCCCGACGACTCCGATCACGACGTCTTCTCGATTGCTTTGGAGGCTGGCGATCTGCTGATCGCCTACACCGCCTCACCCAGCGGTTCCCAGAGACAGTATGAATGCGGCGATGGCTTCCTTGACTGGGAAGAGACCTGCGACGATGGCAATACCGAAGACGGCGACAACTGCGCTGCCGACTGCATGACACCAGTCGAGGACCTCGAGGACATCTGTGGTGATGGTATGGCTACGGGCTTGGAAACCTGCGACGAGGGCGATGACAACAGCGACTCGCCCTGGGCAACCTGTAACACCGAGTGTGTTACGACTCGGACCGCCGATACGTTCATGACACTCACGGGCCCCGGAATCACAGAGGAAGGCGGCATCACCGATGACGATGGCGGAGCCGGCGTCTTCTCGCGCCTCGTCTACCGCGTCCCAGCTGACGGTGCGGGCACCTATTTTGTTGATGTCAGTCCGTTCTGCGCGGGCGGCTTCGACGACTTCGACCCATACTGCTCAGAGGGCGCGTACCTGCTTCACCTGGTCGTGTTCTAGGCGTCGCGCTCTGCGGCCCCGCCTGCTCTCACCCGCCTTCGGACTCCTTCGATTTGTTCCGGCACCTCTGCAACGTTCCGTTCCACAAGGCCATCGCAACTCGATGACAAAACCTGCTATGCTTTCCGTCTGGCTCAGCCAAGACCAATGCTAGGGAGATGATCGTGTCACGGTTTGAACAGATTGCCTGGCTCTTCCGAGGACTGATTCTCTCTTGCTTTTTATCAATCTCGGTTGCCGGGTGTGGCAATGACTCGATATTGGGGACCGCCCCGGCCGGCACCTGTGTCGGCGAATCATGCGACGACGTAGAGAACCAGCAAGACCTGAACGACGACCTACTGTTTCCGGACGTGTCAGCACAGGACACACTAGAAGAACCAGATGCGGTCGAAGTCGCCGAGGCCGACCTCGCCGACATTCCCGAATGTTCGGTTCGCAACCCGTGCGGAGGTTGCCACCCCCTGGGCGTGGAATTGGGAGGGCCGTGCGGACCGTGCAGCAATGGGACTTGGCAGTGTGACGGTGAGAATCGAACCACCTGCGAAGGCGACACCGAAACAGAGTACTTCTATACAGACAGTGATCGGGACGGCTTCGGCAACCCAGACGTAGCACCTCTGTTGCTGTGCTCCGCGCCCTCTGAGTACTACGCCGACAACGCCGACGACTGCGACGACAGTCGCGACTACGTCAATCCAGATGCCGTCGAGACCTGCAACGGTCTCAACGACGACTGCGATGACGACACAGACGAGACACCCAGTGACGAGTGTACGGATTCCTGCTGCGACGACAGCGTGATTTGTGACGACGGCCGCTGCTTGATCCCTTGCGATGGAAGTCGCTGCGGTGTCGACTTGGACTTGTGCTGCACTGATGAAGAAATGTGTTTTGCGGGCTCCTGCATTGTCGCAGAACAGGAATGCGCGTTCACGGAGGACTGCCCGCTGGGAGAGTTCTGCGAAGGCTCGCTCGGGCTGTGCATCACGCGCGACGTGATACCCGAGTGCGAGTACCGACCGCCGGTCGGTGAGTTCGCCCCACGGGTAGGTTGCCGATGGACCTCAGCGGGTTTACCGAACCCCAACCACGATGATGTGGTCGCGACGCCGATCGCCATCAATCTCACCGACGACAACGAAGACGGGCTCACCGATCTCGACGACATCCCGGACATCGCGTTCCTGACCTACAACCTCGGTTCGTCTTGCTGCAACACGCCAGCCACGCTTCGGATCGTCAGCGGACTGTGCAATGAGGACGGCACGATGAACACCTGGGCCTCGATCGACAGCCCAGTGTTAACCAATGATGCGGGTATTGCGGCCGCCGACTTGATCGGTGACGACGGGGTGCCAGAGATTGTCGCGATCGGATACTACGGGAACTCTGGGCGGCGCCCGGAGGGTACCGTCGCCTTCCAGCGGGTCGAAGACGACGGCTCAGAGTGGGAAGTTGCCTGGACCAACGAGACCTACCCAACCTGGTCTCACAGCCGCGGTAGTGCCGCGATCAGCATCGCCGATCTCGATGGCAACGGCACTGCCGAAGTCATCATCGGGAACATCGTACTCAACGGTCAGACCGGCGAGCTGATGTGGGACGGAACGGCGGAGAACCCAGACGAGACAGTGGGTGTCGGAAACAACGCCTTTCTCGGGCCGTCTTCGGCAGTAGCGGACGTCAATCTCGATGGCTTTCTCGAAGTCGCTGCCGGGAACACCCTGTACGACTACGAGGGCAACGAGCTCTGGACGTTTGATTACGAGTCGAACAACTCGCCCTGCGGCGGGAACATACCCTGTGATGGCTTCAACGCCGTGGCCAATTTCGATGATGATGAATATGGGGAAATCGTCATTGTTCGGCGGGGGGAGATTTTCATCCTCGAGCACACGGGCGAACAACTGTGGAAGCAGGTCATTCCCCTCAAGAGCCCGGGCCCCTGCGCCTACAATGAGTCTGGACCGCCGACCGTGGCTGACTTTGACGGTGACGGCCGGCTGGAGGTAGGTACCGCTGCCGCAGATTATTATGTGGTAGCGGATATGGACTGTGACCCCGACGAAGGCCCAATACCGGATGCCTGCGATTCTCGCGGGATTCTGTGGCGGGTGAGGAACAATGACTGCTCGAGCCGAGTCACGGCCTCTAGCGTTTTCGATTTCGAAGGAGATGGAGCGGCTGAGGTTGTCTACGCCGACGAGAGGAACTTCCGCATCTTCAGCGGTGCGACCGGCGAAATCCTCTACGAAGACACCTCTCATGGCAGCCATACGCGGCTCGAAATGCCAATCATCGCTGATGTAGACAATGACGGGAACGCTGAGATCGTGATCCCAGAAAACGGGTCCAATAGCGGAACACCGGGCCTCGAAGTGTGGATCGATCGCGACGACAACTGGGTGAGAACCCGGCGGGTCTGGAATCAACACGCCTATTCGATAACGCACATCACCGAGGGTGGGCGGGTTCCCGCGGGGCAAGAGCCGAATTGGCAGAATCCGCGGTTCAACAACTTCCGCCAGAACGTTCAACCGGATGGGCTCTTTGATGCCCCCGACTTCGAACTGCTGGAACTCAACGCCGATGCCTATCTCTGCCAATTCCGAGTGGAGTTGACGATCGCAAACTCCGGCGCCCTGAGCATTCCGGCTGGCGTGCCGATTCGAGTGACCGTATCGAACCCGGACATCGGCGAGGAAGTCGGCGTCGTTCGTACAACAGAACGTCTGCTGCCCGGAGGCAGGGAGACGATTCGATTCGAGCTGTCGTTCTTAGAGGAGGTACCGGACGAAATCGAGTTCCTGGTTCTCGCGGAGATCGACCCGGACAATGCCTACAATGAGTGCTACGAGGACAACAACTTCCTCGAAACGACGGTCAACTACATCTGTTTGGACAAGGGCTGAATCAGCGGCGACGGCGGCGGCGACGTTGATTATCTGCGGCGTCGCGCTCGCGCTCTCGATGAATCTTGCTGGACTGCAAGGCAGCCACAAAAAGAGCAGCGTGGGCCCGTGTTTGAGCTAGGGCGTGGTGGGCCATGAAACCGCCTCCCGGACCATAAAACGCGATCAGGTCGGCTTCGCCTTGCGAGAGGGCCTCTTCATCGCCAGACTGGCGCAGTGTCTCGAGAGCCAGATAACCCCACTCGAGCACCTCGCGATCGGTGGGATGGGCTTCTCTCATGTAGCGGAGGGCCGCGAGGGCCTCATCGCTATGGCCCGCTTCGAGGTAGTAGGCTGCTAGCTGATTCAGTCGGGCCGAGCCGCCGGACGGCTCGATACTGGCGTAGTAGCCATCGATTCTAACCCAGGCTTCTGGAAGTCCAGCGAAGGCGACAATCATGTCGTCAAGGCAAGCGGCTTTGAGCCGGGCTTCCTCTCCGCTGGCGTGAGCGAGTTGAGCTACCGCGAATTGAAAGAGGACGAGCGCGTCGCCCGGCTCCCCTGCGCGTAGCGCCACCCAGGCCTGGCGATAACGCCCGTAGGCCGAGTACTGGGTCTGATTGCTGGTGACGGCACATTGATAGGCTTCGGTTGCCGCTTCGCTGGCACCTGCCTCCTGGTGCAGATCGCCCAATGCGATGCAGGCCCGTGGTCGAAGGTCGGAATCGTAGTATCTCGTGATCACCGTTTCGAGGTGTGCAAAGGCTTCAGAGGGCTCACTGATCATGCCCAGGAAGTAGCTGACCTCTGCTCCCCGGGGCCCCCCGTCGTATTTGGCAAGGACTTCCCACAGAAGAAAACCCGTGCGACCGTGGTCGGCAATCGGCCTGGTGCACGAGTCGTCGGAGTGACCGTTGTTCGTGGCAACACATTCGGTGTAGCTGGCCAGGGATAGGACGTACTCTTTCTCACCGACGAGATAGAGGACGCGGGCCAGGTCGACCTGAACGTCGTAGCGGCGAGAGTCGTCGCTATCGAGCGACTCGAGGAAGCCGCTGAGTTGCTCCGCGGTCAACCGCAAAGTTGGTAGATCGGCGCCCTCATCAATATCGATAGGCCCGTCTTCGGCAGCTTCGGTTACTGGGGTGGACTCAACCGCGGGAGAGTTGAACCAGGCGCACCCCGACGTAGTCCAAAGGACGATCGACGTGACTACTGTTGCAGCTCTAGTGTTCAATGACGCAGTCTTCTCGAATACAAGGATTCGTACCGACTTCATTCAAGATACAACATGGGGAGACAACGAGCCAAGTCCTTCCTTCGCGACGGGGGAGGTGCAGTGTTCAAATGGAGGAGACGGGCTCTTCTTCGGCCTCCGCAACTTGTTCGGCCGCGACGGACTCATCGACATGCCCTGCATCGGATGCGATCCCGAGTGCGCCCTCTTCGCTGGCCACGGCAAGGCCTCCACCTTCGGCCGCCACGACGCTCAAGCGGCCGCCGTCGACCTCGCCTGCCCGTTCCTGGATGCTCTTGACCGCGGTTCGGCATGCATCCTTCACCCTGCCGGCGTTCAAAATACCCTTTGTGTGCTTGAGTAGGGGCTCAACGGCGGCTATCGACCCCGTCTGAGCCAACGCCTCAGCGATCCTTACGAGAACCGAGTCCTCTTCCTCGTTTTCGAGCATAGAAATCAACAGTGGTTCGGCTTTTGCGCCCGGAAGACGGCGAAGGTGCAAAGCGACTTGCTCGCGCAGTTCGGCCTTCTTGGCAGCCGCATATGGGGCGAGTTGGGCGGTCGTGGGTTCGTAGACCATACGGAACATGGCAGCCAACACTTCGGTCTGCAGCGTCTCGTCACTATCGTGCCTCGACAGCTGCTCCTCGAGAGCAGCTGCCACGTTGGGACTATTGCTTTTCGAGCCGATCAACTCTGCAGCGCTGAGGCGTGTCGCCATGGGAACATGAGTGTTCAACAACGCTTTGGTAATGACCTCCCACTCGTGGAGAGCGCGGGCCGCTGTGAGCCGAATTGCCGGGTCGCGACTATCGAGACCACTGTGAGCGGCCTTCTTTGCCTCGGGGGTGTCGGGGTAGCTGCGAAGTAGAAGTTTCAGGGCCGCCTTGCGCACTGAGGTGGATGAATCCTGCGTAGCCGTAGCCATCAGACGCTGCTGGATCGACGTGTTTCCACTGTGGAGGGAAGAGGCCAGGTCAACGACCTTGCTCACCATTCGCACGAGTTTGTCCGCTTCGTAAACGAGCCCGGACCGAACCAGTTTGATGTTGCCATCCTTGAGCTTCGCACCCGCAGCTATCGCAGCGATGGCTCGGTCTCGCGTCTGTTCGTCCAGATAGATGACTGCATCGTCTTCACTTCCGCGCAAGACGATGGTCTCGTCGAAACGGTCGTCACCGATCTGAATGTCTTCGCCGACGAACGCTTTCTTGATGGAGCTGCCGATCCCCTCTTTCTCGAGTAGCAGTCGGGGTAGCTTCCCCGCGCCGGTCAGCACGATTCTGGTGAAGGTCTGCGAACTCTTCCCCGTACTGACCGTGTAGCTGTCAACCGTAAGAGGAAAGCCCGCCGTGCTGCCAGTGGACTTGGCTGCCTTGAATAACGTGCCGTTGGAGTAGGTCAGTCCAAACTCTTCGGAGACCGCGTACAATGCGCGCCGCCATTGCTCTTTCTTTTTGGCTGCGTAGGATATCAGTAGGCCAACCAGCACGGCGCATAACGCCACCAAGAGAATGAGTCCGACTGCTTCCATCAGGAGCCTCCGAGTGCGCCAAACCGCCGATCCCTTTGCCTATATTTCGCGATCGCCTCATCGAGGCCCGCTGCGTCCATATCCGGCCAAAAGCGGTCGTCGACCACAAACTCGGCGTAAGCCATTTGCCAGAGCAGGAAGTTCGAGACCCGAAACTCACCGCTTGTCCGCAAGATGAGGTCGGGATCGGGCACATCGTGACTCCAGAGACAGCGTTGCACGGCCGATTGGTCAACCTGATCGGCTCGGAGCTCGCCCTGCTCTACCTGCTGGGCGATTCGTCTAGCTGCCTGGGTTATCTCCTCGCGGCCTCCGTAGCTGACGGCGAGTAGGAGTTGCATCTCAGCGTTGTTTTGGGTGGCAGATTCGAGCAACTCGACCGCGTCGCGGGTTGCTTCGGGGAGCTTAGAACGGTCGCCAAGGACCCGAAAACGAATCGCTTTGTCGAGCAGCAGGTCGCGTTCTTTGTCGCAGAATCGCTTCAGGAGTCCCATGAGCTGATCGACTTCGAGGCGCGGGCGCTCCCAATTCTGTGCACTGAATGCATAGAGCGTTAGGTATTTGATTTTGAGTTCCCGGGCGCGGGTGACCACCCGCCGGACAGCCTCGGCGCCGGCCCGGTGTCCCTCCTCTCGGGGGAGCCCCTTGGACGCTGCCCAACGGCCGTTTCCGTCCATGATAATGGCGATGTGCTCTGGCTGATTGCTCATTTTTCAGGTCGGTGAGGCCCCACCTGGGACCGTTCCCAGTTCCTTCCAATATTTGTCCCGTCGTGCCTCGAGTGTCGCGAGGTGTCGGCGGGCTGATACTCGGAACCTGCGAGGTACCAGATTCGATTCCGCGAGTTTCGTCAACGCGGCTTCATCCCCCAAGAAGGTCGCGGCCGCAAGCCGAGCTTCTGGATCGTAGTCGGGAGAAATGGTTCGCGCAATCCTTTGTGCCTGTTCACTCGTTGGAAAGGCTGTGAAGAGTACTCGAAGGTTGCGTAGACGGATGGCGTGGGTCCGGTCACCGTCAGCGTTGCGCATCAGGCGCTCCTGAACACTCCGATCTCCCCAGTACAGGCAGAGCGCCACCTTGGCGAGGCGTCGCACAATGGCTTGCAGTTGGTCAGGGCTACCGATGGCTGACTGGGTCCAGTGTATTACACCGTCCCGAACCTGGACTTCACCACGCAGGAAGGTATCGACGAGCAAGTTCCGAGTTTCGAAGTTGAGCAGGGCGACCGCCTCGACCTCATCGGCGACGATCTCGAAGAACGCGTCGAAACGGTGATCGAGTGTGTAGCAGCCTCGAACGTCTGGCTTGCTCTCCCAATCTCTCTGGCGCAAATCGATCGTCACGGGACTGGGTGCGTTGACTAAAATGCGGGTTATTGGTTGTTGGCCGAGATCTTCGCGAACCCGGGTGATTTCGACGTAGACGCCACCCCACAGCCCACTGACTCGGAGTCGGTCCTCGAATCGGAGCTCGAGGCGCTGGGCGAGTTCCGCCCACGGATGGAGCGCCTCACCCTCGGACTCGAGTCGCTTGTCCCGCTGGGAAGTCAGCCAAAATCCGGCCGCTGCGAGCACAACCAAGGTGAGTCCGACCACTATCAACATCTAGCTAGAGCGTGTCCTGTTGGCTCGCCTTCTTCACCTTTGCTCCAACGAGAGAGTCGACAGAATAACCCAAGGCTGCGCAGTCGACCATCCTGTCGGTCCAAGGTGCGACATTCAAGATCGATAGGAGGTCAGGCATCGACCTCTGACGCCTCCGTCTCTTCGTCGACGGCGTCGTGCTCTTCGGCTTGTGTCTCTGCAGTCCCGCGCCCCTCCACCTCGGTCTGGGATAGGGCACCCTCGCTGAGGGCCACCGAGAGTTCGCCGCCGGTATGGCCCTCGACCATGGAAAGGCGACCTGCGTCCACAGGCCCGAGGCGGGCTTGAATCCTCTCGATGGCAACTTCTGCCGCAGCTTTCACTTCGTTAGACGCTCCGAATCCAGTGAGTGCTCGCAGCGGCATGACGGCGCGGTAACTTCCGACTGTCCCCAGCGACTGGGCTGCGCGGGCTCGAGTCTTCACCCAATCGTGCTCGAGTAGTT
Organism: uncultured Bradymonadales bacterium; assembly: GCA_964503485.1. Taxonomy (GTDB): domain Bacteria; phylum Myxococcota_A; class Bradymonadia; order JAFGEP01; family JAFGEP01; genus CAZDBH01. The sequence continues at coordinate 16,118 of CAZDBH010000084.1, forward strand.
CACAGAGAAAGGCTTCCACGTCGGGCCCAGCAACATGTTCCAACAGCCGAGCGATTTGCCAAGAAACCCCCTGGGGATGGGTTGCGGCCAACGTGGTCAACGTTTCGACGGATGGCAAAGCGCCGTGCCGAGCTAGACCCTCCAGCGCCTCGGCAACGAGCCTGGCGCTTTGAGAGGCTGTCGCCAAACTCATCAACGCCTCAGCAGCCTCTGAGCGGCGAACTCGGCTACCCAGGGCGCGGACTGCTTCGATGCGGGTCTCGAGGCGACAGGCGCGATCCTCGGCGAGGGCCGAGAGAGTGGGTTGGTGGCGGAGCGTGGATCCCGCAGCGACCCGGACGTTCTCTGATGCTGCGTCGAGACAGCTCGCGAGTCGGCTCGCCGTCTCGGGGTTCGAATCGGCCCACGGCGCGAGGAGTTGGAGGTTGCGCGCCCGGACATCGGGGAGGCTGTCGTTCAGGGCGTTCTCTGTCAAATCGCGCTCTAGGTCGCGCTCTACCGTGCTGAGTTGCCCCACCCAAGTGAGGAGCGCCTCTGTCGACGCCACGATGTCGACTTCTGCCGGCAGCACGACCTTCAAGTGTCCGTTGATAATGGAGGCACCGCGTCCAGCGTTCTGTCGGGTCACCGCCCGAACTTGGTCGTTCATCAATCCTGCGACCACCTGAGGATCACCGCCAATGAATACTCTGGAATCAAACTCATAGTCGTGGGTCTTCTGGCGACCGTGCTGGAGGTTTGGACCAGCGGGCCAGCGCTGAGCTACAGCTAGGTCTGATCGGATTCTCGAACTGACATCGGCGTGAACCTCCAACGCGCCTTTGTCCTGCAATGTCACAGCGAAGGGTATCCCTCCAGCAACGAAATCAACCCGATTCGCGCGCATGCGACCACCGTGATAGCGCAGTTTTCCGTTGTAGCGTTGTGCCAGGGTGTGGAGGTGTCCGCCGGCTAAGCGCAGCCGACGCTTTGTGGCCCGAATGGCCATCGGGACGATGAAGATCATCGCTATGAGGCTGGCGATTAACTGCCCCATTACGCCTCAGAAGAGTATACCCAGCTCGGCCAACTGGGCCTCGGCTTGTGGCGCCCAACCGCGGTTCGCTGCGGGACTAGCTGGACTCGGGTGTAGTATCCGACCGACCTCCACGTCCAATTCGCCCAATGCCGCCTTTGCCCGGTCTTCAGCGAATCGGCCAATCCCGATAACGAGTGGCGCCTGAAGCAGTTGCACTGTCTGGCGCAAGGCTTGGTCGCAGGCCGCAATAAGAGGGCGTCGTTCGTTCACTTTGACCTTGTCTGGCGTCACGTTTCGGCCACGTTCGTCAAAGAAACCAAGCGGACAGTAGTTGAGAACCCAGAAGCGCGAAAAGAAGGCCTCAGGCTTTCCGAAGCGCTCCTTTGCCCAAGTCCAGACTCGCTTGCCGCTGACTTCGCGACGGGTGGTCGAAAAACCGGTGACAGGCCGCTTCGGGTGGAGTTTCGGTGGCTGCTCGACCGGACCCGAAACCCCCAACCAATCGCGGCACAGCTCAACCTCACCGAAGGGGATCCCCGTCTGCATCATGCCCCAAGGTCCCGGGTTCATTCCGACGAACACCGCCTCCTTAGGCCCAGTGCCGTAGCGACGAACGTATTCATCGTAGGGCGCGCGGGCGTAGACCGATGGGTTGTAGACGTGTGTAATCGGCGAAGAGAAACTCATCGCATCGAGTTCTTCAGCCAATCGAGACGATATCTCAGCAAGTGTTGTCATCCTATTTCCATAGCCGGCTGATGGACTGTCCGCAATACTCGTGGAACCCCCTCGTTAGCGCTTTGCGTACCTATTTATCGACATTTGGCAGTTCACAAACGAGTTGCGACCACGACTCCGTTCAGAAAAGGGTGGGCAGACCCTACTCACCCTGGTACACTTTTTTCCGCGTCACGTTATTACATTTCGGCTGAAAAAAAATTAACGTAATGACTGGTTTCGGTCGTTGTCTTATATGCCTGTGCGGGGCTTTTGTGTGGTGGGTTCGTTCCGCTTCCATGTAGCAGCGTTTCCGCGTCATGACGACGCAGTAGGATGAAGATATGATGTCGACCCCTTCAACAAAAAGAACCACCGCAACGGTGATCGCCTTTCTCCTACTTTCGTTGCTTGTTGCTCCCGGTATAGTCTTCGCCCAAGACTCGGCCTCAGCCAGTAACGCGCCGCCTCTGACCTCGGAACAAATCCGCAGCGCGATGATGGGAAGTCGGCAGAGCGTGCGCGATTGCGTATTCAATCGGCAGGCTGACTTGCCTTCTCAGCTGGATATGGTGGTCGAATTCGTCATATCGAATAGCGGTAACGTGCAAAGCGCGACGATGTATCAGTCGAACACAACCAACGAAGAAGTCGACTCATGTGTTGTGAATACCGTGAGCGCGATCGAGTTCCCAGAGCCATCGGGCGGGCAGCCCTTCGCCGTCCGCTACCGCTTCTTTTTCGTCACCGGAAGCTAACTTCCGCCATCAATCTTCACTTTCTTCAGGTAAGGGCCGCCGGGGCGGACGTACGGTCGGTATCGGGGTCTTTTGTGTGTCGGCCTGCCCAGACTGGGAGTAGCTGAATCTGCTCTTCCCGGTCTGATCAGTCGTCTGTTTGGGAGTCGCTGGTCTGGACTTTGCTACCGGCTTCGGGGATTGCGCGGGCGTCGACGGTTTAGGTGTCGACGGTTTAGGCGTCGGCTTGCCCTCGAGGGCGGCCGGATCAACCCGAGTCGTGTTCGATCCCACTCGAGGTAGACCACCCGTGCTGGCAACATCCCAAGGGCTGACCTCGGGCGTCGCCGTCAGCGCGCCGGGGGTCGCCTGAAGTATCCTGGGATCGATGGGCTCGTTTTGCTTTCTTCTCGGGACCTTCCGTGCTGCGCCAGTGGGCGTCTTCTCGAATCCCGGTCGGCTGGCTGGGACGCCACGAGGCTGCTTCCCGCCCTTTGCCGGAGCTCGGGAGGCGACCCTCACAGGACGTTCTTCAGAAGTCGGAGCGCGTGATCTGCGATCTTCGGCTGGCATGTCAAACCGCGACTCCTCGGCCATCGTGTCACCGTGGTCCAAACTTGTACCAGGGGGCACTACGGCTGCGTTTTGGCCAGTGTCCGGTCGAGGCGTGTCCATTGGTCCCAGTTCGCTGGGTGGAAGTGCCTCCATCATTTGGACGAGCAGCTGGCCTTGTACCTCGGTGAGGGCTTGGCTGCCGACCGTCAACAGGTGTGAGATCTGGCCGTAGTTGTTCCCTTGGCGCGCCGCTTCGTAGAGATCCACCTCCTTCGGGATCTGAGCGTTACCGGCCGGATCAACTACAAGGTAGACGGTCGGCCGGCTGAACAGCGCTGGATAATCCGGATTCGAACTAACGACGGCAGACCATCCACTCGTGAGCATGACGATCGTACCGCGTGGGAAGAGCCCGGTAGCGCATAGGAGCATGTCGATGAGAATTCGCTCTACGTCGCTGCGAGCATCGCGCGACATTGCGAAAATTGCCTCGTCGACGCTGAGCTGGCGTTGAGACCAGATGTCGTAGCTCACCAGCTTGTTGAAGCGCCAGACGGTGGCCACGAGCTGGCTCTCGAGGGCGGGGACCGCCTTGCCTTTGTATAACTTCCCAAGCAATGCGGGACGGTTCAGCCACTGTGCTTCGTACCCGATGACTGTTCGGCGCATGGACTCTTCTGCCAATCGCCCAAGCGCAGTCGTGACGAGGCCCGTACAAGCAGGCACTCGCTTTTCCTGTTCGGGGTTCAGACGCGGAATCGCCGGTGTCATCCGGTTGGGGTCGGCTCGACCCATTCCAGCAGCACGGGGGAGACCGATATCGAAGAGGATCGCCGACAGTGCGACTCGAGACAGAAACTTCAAGTCGCGGCTCAAGAGACGGGCGACTGCCACCGCAAGGACAGCGCAGTTGACCGAACGTCCAGCTTCGTCGTTGTTGGCATCACGAATCGACGTGAGCCCGACCAGCGCCGAGGCCTCTTCGTCTGCCAACATGGCGAGACGTTGGGTCAAACGTTTGACGTGCCTCGAGAAGATGTAGTTTCCGTCTTTGACACCGTCGAAGAGGCGGCGCATCGCCACGACGGTGTAGGCGTAGGTCTTGGCCAACTGCTGTTCGAGGGATAGCGAGTCGTCGTCGTCGAAGAGAATCGACGAGGAAGCCCAGCTGAGCCGAAAGCCCGCTGTGCTGATCTTGGCTGCTCCTGAGCGCTCTTTGGCGATCCGGGTGAACTCGAACAGGGCGGTCCGAAGATGCGATTCTTCGACGGTCGGATAGATATCGATCTGGTTGACTCGTCCGACCTCTAGCAAGGCACCCAGCTCCATTGCAGCTTCGTATGTTCCTCTCGAACCTTTGAGGAGGTTGCCGTCGACGAACACCGTATCGCTGGCAAAGAGCACGGAGCAGCGCTCGGCCTCCTTGGTGACAACGCTGCGGAAGAAGCGAACCGATTGGTCGATCGCCCGGTGCACCGCCTCGTTCTTGAGCTCGTGAAACATGCAGAGTTTGAACAGACGATAGAGGTTCTGGAGAATGAGTTCGGGAGCCTCCGCGCCTGGCTGTGTACCGGGTTGTGAAGTGTTGTCACTCACTCTGGATCTAGCTCCTCGAGGCGTTCACCGATCGCCGCAACCGCTTCAGCAGCGACCTCACGGATTTCTTTGGGATTCCACCACCCCCATTTGGTTCCACCTTTCGCCATCTCGAGTGCTTCCCAGCTGCTTGCGTGTATCCCGAGTAGCCGGATGGCCAAGCCGCGTGTGTCGTGTCGCTCCTTTCCCGCCACGACGCTACGCTTCGCCAGTAACAAACAGATTTCTTCGGCCTCCTCGGCGTCTAGATCCCACAAGAGATCCAAGATGAGCCGCCGTTCGGATTCCGGTAGGTCGGAGAAATCGCGCTCCTCGCAGCGATCGGCGAGTACCGGAGCGGCCTGGGTGATGCGAAACTCTCCGATCACTCGCAGTGCCTGGATTCGTGCCTTCGCTTGCCGGTCCATCAACAGGGCCCTCAGTTCCTCTGTGACGTCATCATCGTTGAGATTGGCCCGTGCCTCGAGTGCTTTGACCCGTACACGGACGTGGCTGTTCTTGGCGCCGAACCGGAGCACGGGAATCGCCTTCCCGGCTGGTCGTTGGGCCAGGAGCTCGATCAACTCGAGTCCCAGCGGTATCGAAGCGGACTGTAGCACTCGGCCGAGCTTGGCTTCATTGCCAGCGATGAAGCGGTGGATATAGACTGTGAGCGCCTCTCTTATGTCGACGTTTTCGGTGGCGGCTATGGCGCTGAGAACCGGATCGAAGCTGCCAGCCGGCAGGGCTCCCATCAGTTTTCGCAGCCCCATCACTAAACTCTCGGATGCTGAGTCATCGAACTCGCCGCCACCGAGGGCATCCATCAAGAGGCGCATGTTGGCGGTAGTGAAGAGATTTGCTGCGAAGCCGCGACGGAGTCGGTCATCTTCGAGTGCGTTTACTCCGTTAACATAGAGCGCTGTTAGGTCGCCAAAACGGCCGGTTCGAATGTAGCGCTGACCGAGCTCCCCCATGGGATCGGCGATCAACTTGACCTCAGCTGTACGATCACCGTCCTCAAACGCGCTCGCCAGCACATGACCGAGGCGTTGAGGCCAGGTGTCGGCTTGGCTCTCGAGGTGTTGCCTCAATCGCTCGAGAGCTCGGGTGTCGACATGCCTCACGCCCTGCACAGCAGTCTCTCCACGCCCTACGTTCATTGCGTGGGCCTCGAGAACAGACTCTCTGCCCAAGTCCAGCACCATTCTGGCGATCTCTTTGGATCGCTCCATGTGCGCTTGTGCAGCTTCCTCCAAGTCGGCGAAGTTGGTCTCGTCGTCGTTCATTGTGGCCTGCATCGCAATGGAGGTCACAAGACGGTACTCGACTTGTGGGAGGTTAAGGTCCCAAAAGACGGTGGCTAGGAGCCCGTCGCGTATAACGCCCCGGACTCCAGCCGTTAGCTTTTA
>CAZDBH010000085.1:0-22039 GCA_964503485.1 uncultured Bradymonadales bacterium
GAACGCCCAGACCCGGGTAATCATCGGTGCCGTGGGCGATGGGCCGTGGGAGCGAAACGCGACGGTCTTCCCGCTTTTCGTTCAAGAGATTAACGCGCTGCTGGGCGACGAGTTCGATATTTCTCTGTCTGCTGAGCACCTTCGGCTCGGTGATTGGAGCCTCGAAGGCATCAGTGCGCAGGTGGATTCCCTACTGGCCGATTCAGATGTAGACATCGTGCTCACCGTCGGCCCCATCGGTTCGGCCTACGTCTGTCGACTCGGTCGCCTACCAAAACCCGTAATCGCAGCCTTTGTTTTTGACGCGGAGGTCCAGGGCCTGCCATTCGAAAACGGCACGAGCGGCGTCCGAAACCTCACCTATGTCAGCTTTCCTTCCACGTTTCGAGCGGATGTAGAAGCGTTTCGAGAGGTTGTGAACTTCGACACCTTGACTGTGCTAGCGACGGATGGGCTGGTCGAGGCGGCGCCCGAACTCATGCAGAATGCCAGGGAAGAGCTCGAAGGTGTCGGCGTTGATGTAGAGGTCGTACGCGTCGCCAGTACACTCGACGATGCGCTACCCCAGATAGAAGGCGCCGAGGCAGTCTTTGTTTTTCCGCTCATGCAACTTCATCCGGGCGAGTTCGAACGGTTAGTTGAGCAGTTGATCGCGTGGCGAATACCCTCGTTCTCTGTGTGGGGGCGTAGCGAGGTCGAACGAGGGCTGTTCATGACCAAGTACCCCGAGACCGACTTTCAGAGAAGCGCCCGCCGAGTCGCTCTCAACATTCAACGGATTCTGCTCGGAGAGCGCCCCGAGAACATCCGCGTGACCTTCAGTCGCGGCGAAGTCTTGGTGCTGAACATGGCGACCGCACGGGCCGTCGATGTCTATCCGTCGTGGAGCACGCTAACCGAGGCTGAACTGCTTCAGGAAGACCGGTCCGATGCGGAACAGGCTTGGACCATTTCGACCGCCATCGATCAAGCAGTAGCGGAGAACCTCGAGCTCGCGCAGAGCGCATTGGGAATCGAGGCGGTGGCGGAAGAAGTCGCGCTGGCGCGCTCCAACTTGCTTCCCCAAATCGACGTCTCGGGGCTGGCGCGTGCGATTGATATCGATCGGGCGCGGGCCAGTTCAGGATCTGCGCCTCAATACCAGTTCACCGCGACCGTTGGTCTGGACCAAGTCATCTACTCTGAGCAGGCCGTCGCCAATCTTGCGATACAGAACGCTCTGCTGCTCAGCGAGGAGCACCAACGGGCCGCGCTTCGCCTGGATGTTGCCGAGGCGACTGGAATCGCCTACCTGAACGTTCTCCGAGCTCAGATTTTCGAGCGCATTCAACGGGAGAACCTGGCGCAGTCCCGAGCTCACCTCGAGCTGGCCAGAATTCGGGAGACGATCGGTGCGGCCGGCCCGGGTGACGTCTACCGCTGGGAGGCCGAGATTGCGACCAATCGCCAGGATGTCATCAGCGCAAACGCTCAACGCAACCTGGCCGAGATCGCGTTGAATCAACTGATGCGCAGGCCCCTCGAGGAGCCCTTTCGCACGATTGAGGACGAGAACGGCAATCCGCTCATCGTACAGACCGAGGCGATGCAGCCTTACATCGACAACCCGTGGCGTTTCCGAATGTTTAGGAATTTCCTCGTCGATTTGTCACTCGAGGAATCACCCGAACTGAAACAGCTCAACGAAGTAATCTCCGCACGAGAACGCGCTTTGGTCGCCGCCCAACGTTCGTACTACATACCGACCGCTGGCCTGTTCGCCGAGGGGAGTTGGGACGTGGATGGCGGCGAAGGAACCGAAGGGTTCTCTCTCGATCTACCGCCCCAAATGGGAGGACCCGTATCGAGCCCAGAGGCCGATCACTGGAATTGGGTCGTCGGTGTGGGATTGTCTCTACCGATTTACCTCGGCGGTAGCCGCCCGGCCGAGGTCCGCCAAAATGACGCCCAACTTGCCGAACTGAGAGCACAACGAGCGACGCTAGAACAGCGAATCGAGCAACGAACGCGCTCGACCGTGCATCTCGCAGGAGCATCCTACGCCGGCATCGCGCTCGCCGAAGAAGCCGCCGTCGCTGCCGGTCAGAACCTTTCTCTGGTCACAGAGGCTTATGGTCGAGGTGCGGTATCGATTGCTGACTTGATCGACGCACAGCGGGCTCACCGGGTCAGTCGGGAATTCGCCGCTAACGCGGTGTTCGATTTCTCGATCGACTTCCTCAGCGCCCAGCGCGCCTCGGGCTGTATATTCCTCTTGCTTTCACCTGCCGAGAACGCAGCACTTTTCGGGCGGGTTGTTAACTATATCGAGACGGCGGAACAGGAACGGAATCAATGAACGACTCACTACTGAAGGTTCGCTATTCGAGAACGGGCGGTCTATCGACGGCTGCTCTGGTCATCGCGCTGCTGGTGGGCTGCAAGGAGCCACCGACCATCGTTGAAGACGAGATTCGACCCGTGCGCTTCTCGATCGTAGAGATTGGTGGCGCAGCAATGTCGCGCTCTTTCTCGGGAATCGCCCAGCCTGGGAGCGCCTCTCGCTTGAGCTTCCGGGTTAGCGGCAATGTCCAGACGGTGGCGGTCGACTTGGGCGACTCGGTCTCAGCAGGCGACCTTTTGGCTGAGCTCGACTCGAGCGATTACGAGCTCGGCGTCCAAGAAGCGAGCGCGGCAGCGTCTCAGGCGCGCGCCGAGGCCCGCAACGCTGAAGCCCAGTACCAACGCGTCATCGCTCTGTACGAGAACAACACGGCCTCACGCGCCGAGTTGGACGGGGCCCGAGCAGCGTCCGAGAGCGCTGCTGCGGCAACACGCTCGATTCGCAATCGGCTCCAGATGGCTCGCGATCAGGTGCAGTACTGCCGCCTCGAAGCGCCTGTCGACGGTGCAGTCGCCTCCATCGAGGTCGAAGTGAACGAAAACGTACAGGCCGGGCAGATCGTCGTCCTTCTCACCTCTGGGACCGACACAGAACCCGAAGTACTGGTCGATATTCCGGAAACGTTCATCGCACTGATCGAACAGGGCAGCATTGTATCGGTTCGGTTTGATGCGATCGAAGGCCGGTTCTTCGAGGCGACGGTGACCGAGGTCGGCGTCACCCGAGGGCAACGTTCAGCGACCTTCCCTGTCACCGTCCGATTGAACCAGCCCGATCCAGACGTGCGGCCCGGGATGGCAGCCGAAGTCACGTTCTCGTTGGGTGGCGAAGAGGAGGATGGGATTTGGGTTCCCGCTCACGCCGTTGCTGAGGATCGTGACGGCCGGTACGTCTACCTCGTGGATGTCTCGGTCCCAGCGGGGGGCGAGTTTGGAACAATCGAGCGACGTGATGTCGAAGTCGGCGACCTTGACGAACGAGGCTTTGAGATAACCCTGGGGCTGGAGGGCGGCGAAGCGCTCGTGACGGCTGGGGTGCACCGAATCTGGCAGGACTTGGTGGTCCGCCTTCCCAACGGCGAAACACCCGCCGAGCCGGATCCCGGGGAGCCGCCGGCTGTCGAGGAACAACCGGCGACTGAAGAGCCACCGGCAACTGAGGAATCGCCCGGGGACGGCGAATGAGCCTCACCCGCAAAGCGATTGAAAAGAAGCGCATCACGCTGATCGCGCTCGCTCTAGTCACAGTTGCAGGCCTGTCTGCCTACAACTCCCTTCCGCGCGCTGAAGACCCCGGTTTCATCATCCGAATTGGCCTCGTGACCACCTACTTTCCGGGGGCGAGTCCTGAACGCGTTCAGGAACTAGTCTCTGACCCGATCGAGGCGGCCATTCAGGAAATGCCCGAGCTCGACTTCGTCTCGAGCGAGTCGCGCACCGGCGTGTCGCTGATATTCGTCAACATCAAAGAATCGTACACCGAGATGAGGCCGATTTGGGACTCGTTACGCCGGAAAGTCGATCGCGCTCGTTCGGAACTACCCGATGGCGTGATCGGACCTTTCGTGAACGACGAGTTCGGTGACGTCTTCGGCGTCGTGCTCACCATCACCGGGGACGGCTTTTCCGACGCCGAGATGCAACATGTGGCTGAGGACGTTCGAGACGAGCTATTGAACCTGAGTGAGGTTGCCAAAGTGGACCTCTACGGGGGGCAAGAGGAGCAAATCTTCGTCGAGTACAACCATGCCCGGCTGTCGGAACTGGGGTTATCTCCAGGGCTGCTGCGGCAAATGTTGCAGAGCACCAACATCGTGGTGCCAGGCGGGGACATCGTCGTCGGCCAGGAGCGAATCGTGCTCGAACCGACCGGGAGCTTCGAATCGCTCGATCAGCTGCGAGAGACGCTGGTGAGTGTTCCGGGTCGCAGCGACGTCCTATTCTTGGGCGACATCGCCGAGGTGTATCGTGGGTACATCGATCCGCCCACTTTGATGATGCGCTCCTCGGGTGAGCCGTGCGTTGGAATCGCCATCTCTATGCGGGAAGGCGGCAACATCGTGACACTCGGCGGCCAGGTGAACGAGCTGGTCGACCGACTCCGGCTGTACTACCCGCACGGTATCGACTTTGACGTCGTCGCGTTTCAACCCGAACAGGTCGAGCGCAAGGTGAACGACTTTGTCCTCAGCCTCCTTCAGAGCGTCGGCATTGTCCTGCTCGTGATGCTCGTGTTCCTCGGTATTCGCACCGGCTTAGTCGTGGCGAGCCTAATACCTACCGCGATGATCGCCGCCCTATTCACTATGTCGAGTTTCGACATCGGGCTCGATCAGATGTCGCTCGCCTCGCTGATCATCGCGCTGGGTATGTTGGTGGACAACGCGATCGTGATGGCTGAGTCCGTCATGGTTCAGATGAGCGAGGGGAAGAAACGAGTCGAGGCGGCCGTCGCCTCCGCTAACGAACTCCGCATACCCTTGTTGACGTCATCACTGACTACGTCCGCGGCCTTTCTGCCGATATTCTTGGCTGAATCGGCCACCGGCGAGTACACCGCACCATTGTTCAAGGTCGTCACCATCACCCTGCTCTGCTCGTGGCTGCTGGCTATCACGATGACGCCCCTGTTCTGTGTGCTCTTTCTCAAGGTCAAACAAAGGACGAAGGGGCAACCGGGCCTTAACTTCAACACTCGCTTCTATCGAATCTATCGTTTTGTTCTCCAGTTGGGGCTGAGGAACCGGACCGCGTCCATCGTCTGTATCCTTCTGATATTCGGCCTCTCTTTGGCTGCCATGACGCAACTTCCGGTCATCTTCTTTCCACCGTCCGACAAGGCGATTCTGCAGGTCGAAATCGCCCTTCCACCCGGTACGCCCATTGAGCGCACAGCAGAAGTCGTCGAAGACATCGAAGGCTTCATCGCCGAGAACCTAATGGCTGAGCGCTCGGTTCGTTATGGCTGGACGGAGGACTACGAGTTCATCAGAGAGGAGACGGTCAGCGGTACTGGTCTGATCAACTGGGCAACCTACGTGGGCGACGGCGGACCACGGTTCTACCTTTCATACAACCAGCAGATCGCACGGTCCGAGTTCGCGTTTATGCTGTTGAATACCGTGTCCCAGGACGATTTCGAGACAGTCATTCCGGCGCTGGAGGGTTACATCCTGGCCAACCACCCGGACGCAACCGCCTCTGTTGGACCTCTGGCTTTGGGCCCGCCCGTCGATTCCCCCGTCGCGATTCGGATATCTGGCTCCGACGTCGATGGCGTATTCGACATCGCAGACCGGACTGCAGAAGCCCTACGTTCGGTATCTGGCACACGAAACGTGGAAAACGATTGGGGACCTCGAACCAAGCGATTCGTCGTGCGCGTCGACCAGGACCGCGCCCGTCGAACCGGTGTAACCAACTACGACATCGCCATTTCATTGCAAACGGCGCTGAGCGGAATCGAGTCCACCCAGTACCGGGAAGGCTCCGACATTATTCCAGTGACGCTTCGTTCGAGCGCTGCCGATCGGGACGACCTGTCCCGCCTCGAGACGCTCAGTATTTTCGCACAAGCAACTGGGCAGTCCGTGCCGCTGGCTCAGGTGGCGGACTTGGACGTAGCGTGGTCTCCCTACAAAATCATTCGGCGTGATCGGCGCATCACCGTCACGGTCAGCAGCGAACTTCAAGAGGGAGTCACCGCAGCTCAAGTCAACGCTGCGATGCGCCCGTGGCTCGAAGAAGAGGCCGAAGGGTGGGATCTCGGCTATAGCTGGGCCTTTGGCGGCGAGGCCGAGACCTCTGGGAAAGCGAACGAGTCGATCAACGCCAAGCTTCCTATCGCGGGTTTGATCATTTTGATGCTGCTGGTCGTCCAGTTCAATTCAGTGCGCAAAACTGCAATCATCCTCCTGACGATACCGCTAGGGGTCATCGGTGTCGTGATCGGATTGCACGCCGCCGACTCCTATTTCGGTTTCATGACCCTACTTGGCATCATCTCGTTGTCGGGAATCGTCATCAACAACGCGATCGTTCTGATCGACCGCATCGACATCGAGCGGACTGAGAACCAACTCGAGCCCCGTCAGGCGATTCTAGAGGCGGCGCAGAGGCGGATGCGACCGATCCTTCTCACGACCTGCACGACCATTGGTGGCCTGCTACCCCTATGGTTTGGTGGCGGGCCAATGTGGGAACCGTTGGCCATCAGCATTATCTTCGGTCTGACGTTCGCCACCGTGCTCACATTGGGCATTGTCCCGATTCTCTACTCCATCTTCTATCGAGTGAGTTTCAAGGGGTGGCGGTACGGGATGGGTTTAGAGAGTTGAGAGTCCGCGGTTGGGTTCAGTCCGACTCGATAGGCCCGATGTCGGGTTCATCGCCGCGTGGATTACCGTCGATGTCGCCATCGAGACCGGTGATAACCTCTGCTGCGTCTCGAGCTGGGCTGCCCTCTCGTGTGCGGTAATCACCGTCGCTCGCCCCCTCGAAATCCGGGTCCGCGATTTGAACTCCCTCTGCCACCCCGAGTCCCTCGAGGTCGCTTAGGTCGGAGCCCCGGTAGACCGTTCCGTTGATATCCAAAAGCTTGGACGCTGCGTCATCGAATATCGAGTCGCGGATACTGACACCGTCTGCTGAGGGGACGAATAACCCGCCATCCGAGTTTTCGAAGAAGATGCTGTTGACGATTTCGAGCTGAATCGGGTGGTCGGGCCGATCGTAGCCCCAGGTCCCAACATACGCTCCCGTGTTTGGCCAGCCGTGGTGCGCAACCAAAACGTGAAGGTATCGGTAGCGGCCGGCCTCATCGCCAACTAAGCTGGCGTCCGCCCCAGAACCGTCGACTAGGGTGTTGATGACGTCCCCGCCCCGCCACAGCTTGATCGCGTTGCGGCCGACATCGAGAACCCTTGTTCCATATACAACGACGTCGTTGGCCTTCGTATCGATACCGTCGGCTCCGGCGTTTGCAACAGTCGAGTCGAGCACGACGATCTGGCGTCCGTCCTCAATGGCAAAGGCGTCGGCCCCGCTCCCCTCTTCCTGAGGTCGGTTTACGACCGTTGTGTTTTCGATCCACCAGTGGTCGCAGGGGCCCCGATTGCAGGAAATCCCCAGGTCGGCGCCCTCGACGCGCGAGTCGATGACCAGTAACCCGTCGACCGTGGGCACTCTGGTCGCCATGCCCTGGTTGTCTCCGTAGGCTGCGATGCCATCGATGAATGGTCCTTGCGGCTGCTCGATCGTCACGCGTTCGATAGTGATGTTGCGTTGGGTGTCGTCGGTGCGACCATTCAGACTGATGTTGGTTCCAAACCCGCGGAGCGTGAAGCCCTCGATCACGACGTCGTCCGCAGTCACCCCGATACCGTAGGTACCGGCGGTCTGCTCGAGGATTACTTCGCCGCCCTCGGCAGCCCGCAAACAGAGGTTGTCGGTATCGATAAGGATGGCGCTCACCTCGTCACCGCGCTCCAGGTAGGTCCCGGGCTGCACCCGTACCGTGGTGCCCGACTCCGCTGAATCGACCGCATCAAAGATCGATTCACCGACCGCCACATTCACAACCGACTGGTTGTCCGCACACGCTTCGTCGGCAGGCCTGGGAAAGTGATCTATCTCGAGCTCGACAAAGGTCGGTGGCAGGGGACGCGGACCCGATTCAGCACTTTCGCCGACGTCTGGAGCCGAATCCTCGTCCAGGTCCGCGACCTCCTCTAGTCCATCAGCCACTTCGTTGGGCGCGTCGGGGGTCGACCCGTCGTCGGTTGAGTCGTAGTCCAAAGCGACGTCGACTGGAGTCACATCGGGTTCCTCTGGCACGTCATTGAGCGGTGGGTCTGATTCCGAAGCTTCGGGGCCACGGTCCACTGCATCCACTGCGTCTCGGGCGTCGGCTATGCTCAGATCGGTCTCTTCCGACTGTTCTACGCGACCGTCCGCCGCGCACGAGACCGTGGCTAACAGAGCGGCTATCAGCACCCTGCGCACGAGGAGACCAGCGGTCGAAGTTGCCTTCAACAGATTTGTGATTCTCATTTCTGAGCCGCCTCGGCGATCGCCTCGAGTTCCTCCCAGCGTGCGTACACAGTCTCGAGCTCGCTATCGAGCTCATCGAGACGGGCGACTGCCGTCGCGATCGTGTCCTTGTCCTGCTGGTAGAACTGGGGCGAAGCCATCGCACTGCGGAGGGTCTCGAGTTCGGCGTCGAGGGCTTCGATACGAGCTGGGAGCTCTTCGAGTTCTCTCTTTTCGGCGAACTTCAGCTTTCGTGGCCGGTTGGTCTGAGATGACGTGCGCTTATGCTTCGTCTTCTGTTTTTTAGGGCTGTCGGTAGGAGCCTGTTCGGCCTGAACCTGACGCATCCAATCGTCGTACCCACCGACGTACTCCTGGACATCCCCATTGCCCGAAAAGGCCAGGGTGCTCGTAACGAGGTTGTTCAGAAAGGTCCGATCGTGGCTGACCAAGAGCACAGTGCCCTGGTAGTCCATGAGTCGCTCTTCGAGCAGCTCCAAAGTCTCGGTGTCGAGGTCGTTGGTGGGTTCGTCCAAGACGAGCAGATTGGAGGGCTGGGCAAAGAGCCGAGCGAGAAGGAGCCTGTTGCGCTCGCCACCGGAGAGTACGCTGACGGGAGAGCGGGCCCGCTCTGGGGCGAATAGAAACTCCCTCAGGTAGGTGATCACATGTTTGGCTTTGTCGCCCACGAAGATGTTGTCGGACCCATCCGCGAGATTTTGGGCGACGGTATCATCCTCTCTCAGCGTGCCGCGCAATTGATCCAGGTAGGCCACCTGAAGTTTGGTGCCGAGCTCGACCTCGCCCTGCTGGGGCTGCAGCTCGCCGAGCAGCAGCTTCAGGAGGGTGGTCTTACCGACTCCGTTCGGCCCGATGAGGCCGATTCTGTCACCTCTCAGGACGCGAATCGACAGGCCTTTGACAATCGGCGTCTCATCGTAAGCGAAGTGGATATTCTTCGCGTCGAGCACCAGCTTGCCCGAGCGCTCGGCTTCGTGAATCTTCATCTGGACGGAGCCGATGCGCTGTCGCTGAGCCTGTTTCTCCAACCTCAACTTGAGCAGAGCGCGAACTCTTCCCTCGTTGCGGGTTCGACGGGCTTTGATGCCCTGCCGAATCCAGGCTTCTTCCTGAGCTAGTTTTTTGTCGAAATTGGCGCGTTGGTTTTCCTCCGCCGCCAGGACCTGTTCCTTCCGGCTGAGATACGTCTTGTAGTTACCGGGAAACGAGGCGAGTTGCCCGCGGTCGAGCTCGATGATTCGAGTCGCGATTCGCTGAAGAAAGGCGCGGTCGTGGGTGACAAAGAGGAGGCTTGCGCTCGATTGGAGCAGATACTCCTCCATCCAAGTGATCGCCTTGATATCGAGGTGGTTGGTGGGCTCGTCGAGCAGCAATAGATCGGGTTTTGATATCAGCGCTCGGGCTAGGAAGACGCGTCGTTTGAGGCCTCCAGAAAGGGACGCGAACAACTCGTTTTCGTCGAGACCGAGCCCGTCTAAGACGACCTCGATTCGGCGGCGCCATTCCCAGTCTTCCTCGTGCTCGGGTCCCTCGGCCCGCACCGCTGCCAATTCACCGACCGTACCGGACGCGGCTGCTGGCACTTCCTGCTGAACGTACGCAACCCTCAACCCGAGTTGTCGGTGAATTCTGCCGTCGTCAGGCAACAGGTTCCCAGCGAGGAGTTTCAGGAGCGTGGACTTGCCCGTCCCATTGCGGCCGACGAGGCATACGCGTTCTCCGGGATCGAGTTGGAAGGTAATTCGCTCGAGTAGGCTCGGGCCTCCAAAAGCAAGGTTTACGTCCTGTACATCGATCAGTGCCACTCGGTCCCCGACGTCCATAAAGCAGTGAGGGCTGAGGTACACCTTGCAAGGGAAAGGTACAAGCGAAGAGTGACCTAATTGGGGAGGCCCAGCGGCCACTACGGAAGAGTGATGAAACTGGTCTTGGTTTGCTCGAATCACGGTACGCTCCCTATGTTGCGTCATGGCGGGTTATCGGCGAGGCAAGTTACGGTGCTTGGACACAGAGCGTGCATACGTCAGCAGTCACGGGAACCGACACGGTATCGATTTGCAATCGCGGGTTCACGAGGGTCAGCTCGACCTCGACGGGGCGACCAACATCCTGAAGGGGCAATGCCACGGAGCCTCGAAACTCGCCTTCCTCTCCGAGTTGGACGTTCAGGTCCATTCCAACTTGCTCGCTGATGTCGGCGAACCGGTGGCCCCGATCATCAACAACCGAGACGTATGAGTAGAACTCTGGGCGCTGATAATAGTCCCATCCACTAAAGGTGAGGACCAAGGTGTTGGTGTCCGGGTCCCAGGCCGCGAAAGCGTCGCTGAGCTCTGGTTGTTGGGGCGCACCGCAGGTGAGACAGGGCAGGTCGGCGTTGTCGACCGCTTGGTCAGGCGCGGTGACTGTAGCGTCGGTGCTGTCGACAGTGATCAGTGACGACGCTGCGGGATACTCTGCAGAGGGGTCATCGACGACGCCACAAGCAGCAGTTATCAGAGCCAATGTAAGAGCGATTGTTAAGCTTCGATTCAACATGGTTTCTCCTCTTAAAACGGTTTCTTTCTCCATCCTGAGAGGAGGCTATGGGACATCAGCGACGCCCAACAGCCCACGAAACTGGCAATAATGTGGAAAGTTAACTGTTGTTTGGAAGAATTGTGGAAAACGGAGAGTTCAACTAACAACTGCTGGCCCCGCACCCCCAGATGTGATTGTCTGCGCGTCGGGCAGACTGCAACCACGAGCTATGGATACCAATCACGTCCTCACCATGCTGGTCGCTCTATCGTCGGGCGTCCTCTTCCTTCGGACGCTGGGTCAGCGGAGCAGCGCTACTCGGGGGTGGTGTATCAAGAGTGGGTTGATTCTGGCGCTGACCGTACTGCTGTGGGTGATCGAGTACCAGTTGGCTGGTGTCGTGTCTTTGGCTGTATGGTCGGTGTTCCTCTTTCTCCCTTTGATGTTAACTCGGGTGGCGATGCGTTGGGTCACGATGCGTCGATACGGTCGGGCGGCCTTCCTTTTCAGAGGGCTTCGCTGGCTTCATCCCCTCGATGGCTGGTGGCACCAGCATCGCCTCGCCCACGCCCTTCAGCTGGCGGAAGAGGGCAAGGTCGACGAGGCCGGAGCAATGCTCGAGAGCTTCAAGGACGAAGGGTCCGCGCTCGCGCGTGTCGCGCTGATTCATGGATACCGAATCCTCAATCGGTGGGATGACATGTTGGTGTGGTTTCTAAACACGCTTCGGGCCCCGAACAGCACACATCACCCGGAGTTGATTCCGCTCTATATGAGGGCGCTTGGCGAGACTGGTCAGATCGTCGGCCTGGTTGAGAGTTATTCCGCCTACTCTGATTATCTGAACCGCACTCCGGGAAACGCGGCGCCCTACAGCAGGTTGGCTCTCTTCTCCTTCTGCGGTGAGGTCGAGGCCGTCGAGGCGTTGTTCGAAGGACACCTCGCGATGCTACCGGCCGACATCCGAGCGTATTGGGTGCTCATTGCTCGCGGTGCCACAGGAGAAGATGTTTCAGATGAACTCGAACGATTGGTTGAGAGCGGGGGACCTGGAATCAGCCGGGCCGCGCGCTGGCGACTCAGTGTGGAGGACCGGGCTCGGCCCGAGCCACTGACGGACGCTTTGCTCGACGTGATTTCAGACGCGAAGCACGAGGCCGAGTTGAGCCGCACCTACACTCGGGGAAGCTCGAGCAAGGCGCTCCCCGTCGCGACCTACGCTCTGCTGCTGATCAACCTGGCGTTCTTTGGGGTCGAAATGGGTCACGGATCGACCACGGACGCGCAGAATCTCATCGACCTGGGGGCTGTGGTCACTCCATACGTACTGGATGGTCAGTGGTGGAGGCTGCTGACGGGCAGCTTCCTTCACGCTGGGTGGCTGCACCTGTCACTCAACATGCTCGGCCTGCTGTGGTTGGCTCCGTTCTTAGAGCGACGGTTTGGGAGAGTACGATTCCTCGTGCTCTACGCGCTGGCGGCCTGTGGCGGAATGCTCGTGGCGACTGGCGTCTCGTTCCTGACCAATCAACCGGGTGTGCTGGTTGGTGCATCGGCGGGCGTCATGGGACTGATCGGAGCGACCGCAGGGTTCATGTGGAGCGGGTGGCGAAAAGAAAAGGCGAGGCCAGCCGTTCAGGGCTTGCGGCAGATGCTCATTATTGTTGCACTTCAGACTACTTTCGATCTGCTGACACCCCAGGTGAGCATGAGCGCCCACTTGGGTGGCGCGTTCATCGGCTTTGTGGTGCTGGTCTCGATGACGAAGCGTTCGGAAGGAGGGGTCAAGTCTGATTTGACGGAAACATCGGGTAGCTACCCGGAATGAACGGCGCAGCACGTCGCTTACGATCTCGCCAGGCAACGACTTTCCGTCAAAAAAATGAGACTTGCCCCCCGCTGGAATGCCGAGCGAGCAGGGCGAGCGAAAGGCCTTCCAGCGACGCGGAGTACTACTCAAGCCCAGGGCGACTTCATGTGTAGAGTCTTCGCGTCGAATTGATTGGCTTTTTTGCGTTTGGCAGCGACGACGGCGATGACAGTGCCTCCCGCCGGCAAACAAATGACCATTGTCGCAATGCAGATGATTTTCGGCGCGGACGCGAGGTCGCGAAGAATGATGATCAGAAGGGCAAACAACCCGAGCACGATGAGCATCGCGCCAACCACGTAGAAAAGGGCACTTGGTCCGGTAGGCTTCTGAGCGGGCTGTCTATACACAATCGTTCCGTCGGGCTTGGTTGATCGGGGAAGCGGGTTTCATTGGTCGAATACGCATGCGAAGTGTGGGTACCGCCTACTAGTAGCGTCGCTCACCCGGCTAGAATGGATCCGCTTGCGGACGGTGTCAATCCTATGATCCACCGAAGGAGTAGTGCCGGATTTTCCCCGGTGCGTGAGAAATCAGCCCGCCGAGCACGAGGCAAAACCACATCGCGGCGAGCAGTAGGCCAGGCCAGACCAATGTCAGGGCCAGCGCACCGAGTTTGAGAAAGATGACCCAGCTCTGCAGCGTTCGAACGTAGTCGGCCCCGTATTTGTAGGTGTCATCAACCATTATGAAGAAGCCGCTGAAGACTAGAATAGCGGTCCATGGGCCAGCATTTCCATCGAACGCGACCGCTCCGAGCACCATTGCCGCGCCACCGATGTGGATTGTGCGAGCAGTGATGCGTAGCGCTCTCTGCCCGGGATAGGCCCGAGGCGTCTTTTTGTCCGGTCGCTCTCCGGCTGCCATCGCGGTCCTCTCTCGGGTTCCATCTGGATTGCGGTAGTCCGTCCGCTCCAATCTAGCCTGCCAATACAGAAGTGGCCAGCAAGCGCCGGCCGGATCGATCCCAGCGTTTTAGACAGGTTTGACAAGTTTGACGGGTTCTCAATACGGAACAACCTGTCCCATTTCGGAGCACGAAACCTCGCAGCACCTCGTTTACGATCTTGGATCGGAACTTGCGATGTAGGTTTTCGTCACACCCTCGGGGGAGGGTTTTGGAAAGACCACATTAGGGGAAGAACTCATGCTCAAACGGTACACGTATTGTCTGTTGCTCATCTTTGTTTCCACGGCCTTTGGATGCGGCCCGCTTGGACCCGACGACGGTGACGAGAGCTCATCCGAATCATTTGGCAGCCTATCTCGGGCTCTCGATTCACTTGAACCGCCGCCGCTGGGCAACCCAGAAGATTGGATTGTGCCGGGTCAATTCGAGCCACTGACCTACGGCGTTCACGAAGTAAGGTCTTGGTCGTTCGCTGAATCGGCGGGCCAAGACATGCTCTCTGCGGCGCTGCCCATCCAGGTGGTGGCGGGTGATGTGCTCCAAACCGCGTTGCTGCCAGTAGGTGCTGACGACCCATACATGATTCTCTACGACGCGAGTGGCAATAGGCTGCACATCGACGATGACGGTGGGGTCGGACTCGACTCGCGGATCGTTGCTCCGGCGGGTGCTGCGCGATTGTATGTGGGTAGCCGTATGGGCGGTTATGTCCGACTGGTGATCAACGACGCAGCGAGTGACAGCGACGGTGACGGCTTGGGAGCGCTTCTCGAAGCCAATATGTGCACCTGTGATAGCGAGTCGACGCCCACCTGCGGGATGTCGTGCGATCCGATCACCAACCCATTCATTCGCGACGTTCGGGACAGCGATGGCGACGGCATTCTCGACGGTGTGGAGTTGTTGGGCACTGCTGGAGACTACTCGACTTATCCCGATGATTTCCCGCAATACCTGCCCCGGTGGGGCGCCAATCCGCTGCACAAAGACATCTTCCTGGAACTCGACTGGCGAGCTGACGCGACTCAGCTCCCTGCGTCGCAAGTGAGCGAAATCATCGATGCCTACAACGCGCCAGGCACACAGAGCGCGCTGGGGAATCGAGACGGGTTGGATGGGATCGATGTCCACATTGATTGCGGCATTGCTACCACCGGCGGGGAGACGACACACGGCGACTGGGGTGGAGCCTCTCTCGTTGGGCCGACGGACTACAAAACGCCGAGCTATCAGGAGTTTTCACACGTGCGCCGAGGCATCTTCCACCGTGGCGTGCTCACGGCCGGCGGAGGCAACGGAGAGAACACGGGTGACGCCTTTCGGAGCAACACGAACGGATTCACCATCGCTCACGAGTTAGGCCACAACTTGCACATCAACCACGGCGGTCGCTTTAGTACCGGCCGCCAGAACGCGAAGCCCCACTACCTTAGCCTGGAGAACTACGCCTTCCAGAGTGGTGTGCACACCCAGACCTTCTCGCAAGGGCGGTTTCGCAACGTGTCATTGAACCCGTCCGACCTGTGCGAAAGTGACGGGTTACGTACATCCAACCGCAGTCATGTGCAGTATTTGGAGGGCGCACCCTACTATTACATGGTCGAAGCGACTTGCACGGGCTACTGCGGCATCGACTGGAATCGGGATGGTACGATCAGTCCGTGTAGCACACGGGTAGAGGCACCGGTGACCTTCCACGCGGGCGAATCCGAGATTGGGCGCCAGTACTACTATCGTGGTCACCCCGATTTCGCATACGCCGATCCAGACCCCGACACGACGCCGAGCGTGACGAGGGCCTTCGGGCGACTTTACATTGGCTTTCGCCATAATGCGGGCCCAATACGGCTGCAGTACACCAGCGACTCCTTCGACAACTGCCCGACCTATGCTGGCTGCGCCAGCTGGTACGCGACCGATGTGGCGACGAGCAGTGATCGGCGCGGGCCAGCGATCGCGACCCACCACGTGAACGGTCACGAATATCTCGTCGTCGTGTACGGCGATAACGGCGGACTCCGTTCTCTGATTTTGGATTCGAATCACAACGTACTGCTCAATC
Organism: uncultured Bradymonadales bacterium; assembly: GCA_964503485.1. Taxonomy (GTDB): domain Bacteria; phylum Myxococcota_A; class Bradymonadia; order JAFGEP01; family JAFGEP01; genus CAZDBH01. The sequence goes on from CAZDBH010000085.1 coordinate 15,796, forward strand.
AGGTGATTCCTGGCTCGAGCGGTATAACTTATGAGCCGAGCGTTCTCGTATCGGAGGCCAACTCGACCTCCACTGAGTTGTGGTTGGCATTCCGCACCGGAACCCCCGGCGGGCCGGGTCCGGTATTGGGAAGCACGTTGGGGCAGTCTTTGGAGTGGTCTCCAAGTGCGACCCAGGTCGACTCGAATGGGCCAATAGTCGCCTACGCCGTGCTTGCGGCGGCCGGTTCTCCAAACGGCGAGGTCCTACTATTGAGTCGCTATGAGGCGGGCAGATACGTTCCGGCGTGGTACGACAGCACGGCTGTCAACACCTGGTCGCGGAACATGACGACCAGAATGGAACGGAACAACACCCGTTCTCTTCCCGAAGAGCGGGCTGGGCTTGCCTATATCGAGCACTCAGGGCTCGCCGACGACGGACGCTGGTTCTACATCTGGCAGAGCGATTCGCAGCCCAACAGAGGCCACGTGCGGATGTCCATGAGTCGTGGATCAACGGGGTCTGACCTGCTCTTCACGCTCACTGGCGCTTATGACAACAACGCCTTCCGGACGTCTGGCGGGGGAGTTGCTTTGTATTCCTACGACCCGTTCAACGCCGAGAGCAACCTCCGGCTAGCTACCACCTTCACAGGCTCACCCGCCTCGCGTCAGCCCTCTCGGCCAATGCTCGAGTTTCGTCCCTTGGGCGATGGAATCGTCAACATGAGCTTGACCGACGACAATGACTACGAGGTCATGGAGCGCGGGTTGTGCGCCGCCCTCTACAGTTGCGGCAACAACCTCTGCAACGCCACTGGCTCGGTCAACTCCTGTCTCGGACACCGCTGAGTCTTGTGGCGCTGTTTGCGCCTGATTCGCTCCCTCAACTGTGCCATTCCTGTCATTTCTCCGCCCTCACACACTGGGTGAAGGCGCAGCGAAGTCACACGCGCCAAAAACACAGATTAATCGATTCATTTAAGGTGCTTAAGCCGACTCGGCTAGCAAAACCTTCCACCCCACCCTGACATTGGTGTCGCACTCCTCGATGCAGAACGGACAGTCAAGGTCAAGGTGTTGGGGACAACATCCGCGCACGCCCGGTTCTAGGAGCCTGCCGAAGCCACCTGGCACGCAGATTGCCATTGGCCGCAGCGACACCAAGTCCTTCGCTCGTTTGCACAGAGAGGAACACAACATGTTTGAGAGAGAGCGCACCCAGCGCGGTAGGGTCACCCCATTGCGGGGAGAACGAGCCTTACTTCACCCGCTTTGGCTCACAGCCCTCGTCCTTCTGGCACTCAACGACCACGTACTCAAATCGCTCGGTGGCTTCACGCTGCTAACGGGAAAACTGAGCGACTTCGCCGGTCTCATCGTGGCCCCTGTACTGCTGATCAACGTAATGCGAGTGTCGAGCCGCCGAGCTGCCGCCATCTGCTTCGCGGCGGTTGGGGCGGTCTTCGCCACCATCCAACTCTCGTCGTCAGCTGCTTCGACATGGGACGGCTTGATGAGCGCTGTGACGCTTCCGTGGCAGACGTTCAGCGATCCGACTGACTTGGTGGCCCTGCCAGCGCTCGTGGTCGCGTGGGTCGTCTTCGTACCACGAATGGAGGCTCAGTCTCTGACGACGTCGTGGCGTCGCGGCGGTCAGCTCGCTGCCGCCTCTTTGGGGATGCTGTGCTGCATTGCGACCAGCCCACCTCCAGGCCCGGGCCCCGGACCGTCATCAGGTTGCATGGATGACTGGGGAAACGTCGGCTCCTGCGACGAGCAGCTGTGCTGGCACAGCAGCGGCGCAGCAGTCTACTGCCAATTCTCCGACTGCGGTTCGGAACCGACTGGCATGTGTGCGGAAAACGAGCAGGCTAGCTGTTCTAACCAGGGCGGCGAGTGGATAAACGGTTCCTGCGCCGCTCAGTGTGACTCGGGCCAACGCAACAGCGCCGGGGAGTGTGTTTTTGTACACCAGAACGTCAGCCTCTTTCTGTACAACAACACCCAGCGTCCTGCCCTAATGCGCGTAATGCGGCTGAGAGACGATGTTCGATTGGACTGCGCGACGGTTCAGGCCACGCCTGCACGACTTCTGAAGCGGCAGCTCTTTGAGGCAGCCGGCAGCTGGACGATCGGACCGCGAGAGGTTCGCCCCCTCGCTGAAACAGACCATTCGACGGAGCACTGCCGCGCCATCATTCTGACGGATGACATCATGCCGGCTCAGCTCATCACCTTCGACCCGGCGGTGGCCGTCGCTGGAGTGTGGGACGAACCCACTCTCACGAATTTGCCGGCCCCTGGAATCGTCCTAATCGACGGCCCCGACGGCCCATTTGTCGAGGCCTACGGTAGCGGACCAACCATCACTCGACTCACATCCACTCCTAGGGCAGAGGAGTTTGGCGAATCGTGCCAGCCGGTACCAGACCGAGATCGCCTCGAGTGGAGCCCTAGTGTGGTGGCAAGCCATCAGGCGACGCTCGATTCGGTCGAGAGTGGGGCTGACGGTTGCCTTGCGCTGGACTTCACACGGGTTGCGGTCGACAGTAGTGAGCGCTGGTACGTGTGCATGCCCGACGAGGCCTTCCCCTTCTCACCCGGCGACGTCCTGGAGCTCAGCTCCGAGGTCGAGACGGGAGGCCGATCGCTCCGCTTCCGCCGAATCACCAATCCTGAAGGTGCCGACAGCGAGGAAGACAGCGATCCAAACGCCGAGACCGAACTTGTCCTACTGCGTGAATACAGCGAGGCGGTCACGGCCGCGGCTGGAGTCCAGTTGACGCTCAGCGCCACCGAAACCTGCGCAGCCGTCCCCGACCAGGAGTGCGGGACGGTTCACCAAGAAGCAACTGCCTCTCTGACCCTCTCCACGGCAGAGGGTGTTGTCGAGGTGGAATCCGCCGAGATGGGCGCTGATGAGTGGATTGAATACGAGGGGACCGATGGGCGGGTCGTGTCCGTGCACCTAGCCAGGGTCGCTTTGAGACCGGTCGTTGCGACGAGCTGTTCGAGCGGTCCTGACCGCGTCGGAGAAGACGTCGAAATGATCATTCTGCGACAGCCAGTCGAGGAGCGAACCGATGACGGAGAATAGCATGCCGAGCCACCAAGTGGCCTCAAGAGGAGATAGGGAATTGAAACGCAATCCAAATACGAGCCGGTTGATCATTGTCTGGTCCGTCATGTCGCTACTCGCAGCGCTCTGCTTCGGCTCCGGCTGCAGCTCGGACGATCCGGCATCTTCAGAAACAACGGGCGGCCAGACCGCGCCGCGCCCGGACAGCCCGCCAAATGTTGGGGGCGACGATCCGCAGCTGCCGCCGGAGTACGGTTCGGCTCCCAACCTGGGCCAGGGTGGCTCGCAAGACATTGGCGAGCTGAGACAGATTCTGGAGTCGGGAGGCATCCCCTCCTTAGATGTGCTCGACGAAGTCGGCTTCTTCAACGTGCACAGGCTCGACTTCCCCAACCCCGAGTGTGGAGAAGATGTCTGCATCCATGGGCTCGTCGGTATGATGGGCAACATGATCTCTGGGTCGCAGTGCACACTTCTGCTGATCGGTATGAACACACCGATTCAGCCCGAGACGATGGAGCGCCCTCCCCTGGATCTCGTCATTGCTCTCGACACCTCTGAGGCAATCGAAGCGCAGCTTCCCTTTGTGGGCGCTGGCTTGACCGCGATGTTGGGCGAATTGCGAGAAGACGACACCGTATCCCTCATGACTTACGACGATCGGATACGGCTGCTGTATGACGAGCTCGGGCCGAACGAGACAATCGCTGGGGACTGGTTCTCAATCTTGAGGACCGCCGGCAACAGCGATATGTACGGCGGGCTGCGAGCTGCTTTCGAACTCGCCAGCGACAAGCAGGAGGATGGACGCCAAACACGCGTCTTGTTGGTTTCGGGCGGCGCACCGAGTGCCGGCCTCACGAATCCGCAGCGCTTGGCCGATATGGCCGAGGGCTTCTCGGCGCAGGGAATTGCTCTAACAACCCTGGGCGTGGGCGGCGCTGACGGTGTCTTGCTGCGCAGCTTGACCCAGTCTGGCGCGGGCAACTCCTACTTTGCACCGGACGCTTCGGCGGCCCAGGAAGTACTGACACAAGAAATTAACAGCTTCGCGGTGGCCATCGCGCAGGACGTCCGCATCTCCTTCTCGGGGAGTGAGGACTATTGGCTTGGTCGAATCCATGGCACCAGCCAATCGCGGCTCCTCGATGACCGACGCGGGGTCATCGACATTCCAAGTCTCTTCATGGCGCAGCGCACCAGTCACGACGATCAGGCGGAGGGCCGACGTGGCGGTGGTGGCGGCATCATGATCGAACTGCTACCGAATCAACCGGACCTCTCCCGAGCCGAGGTGGGACTTCTTACGGTTCAATATCGCATACCGGGCACGGACGAATGGGTACAACAGGAAGTTGAGGTCGTCTCGGACACGACTCCCGCCGAACTGACCTCCGAGGGCGCGTTCGAGACCCCGTCCGTCGAAAAGGCCTTCGTCATGCTGAACATCTTCGTGGGCTTCGAGATGGCAGCCGTGAGGGCTGAGAACGCTGACTATCGGTCAGCTCTCCAGGTTCTTCACGCCCTCGATGTCAACGTTGGACTTTGGCTCGACGAGAACCCTGATCTGGATATTGCCGACGACTACGAGCTGCTCAGTCTGTTCATCGCCAACGTCGAGGCCGAGTGGGACCGGTGGGTCGACCAATACCCCGATTACGACCAAGAGTTCTTCGAGCCGGAACCTCGCAGCGCCGGAAATCCCCGACCAATACCGGAACCCTGGCCGAGCGACTGAGTCGCCGACAAGCTACACCTGGCTCTGTCAGGTGCTGGGCTTCGCGCGTGCGAGGCCGCCCCCCCCTGGCGCGGGGGCGTCGGGGAAGCGCACGCTGTGCTTCGCGCGCGTGAAGCCCCCCTTAACACACCGTCAGCCGGCCGGAGCCGGCGGACTGGACGTGGCTATCATCACGCTTTTTCGAAACAGATTGACGGTGAGCGATCGTTTGAGTTGAATCCAGTGGCCACCCGTCTCGTTCCGGTTTGGCTCAGCGGCAGTTTGAGGGTTCAATGGCGCACCTGACACTCGATGACCTCAAGAATAGAGACCTGGCCGGTCTCGAGGCGCTCTATCTCGAAGAATCACAGGGGCGGTTTCCGACGTCCGGCTCATTCAGAGGGACTTACCTGAAACGGCTCGATAATCCGGGCGCCAACGAGCGCCTCAATCACGCCTTTCAATGGGCGCTGTTCGACGTGGCTCCGTTCGGGCTGAACTTCTACCCGGGTTGGGGCGACTGGTTTTTCTTCCACCCCAAAATCGCGGCTGGGCGCTTTGTCCCTCGACGGGAGCGCTCGCGCTGGCGCTCCACCGACGCCTACACGCTGAGTTACGAACGATCCCGCTTGCCGCGTCCCGTTCGAGGCCTATTATACGACGAACTCAAGCCACTGTCCGACCGACTCATTCTGGGCTTCGGTGGCACCAACGCAGAGACCGACAAGGGTGATCACTTCTTTTTCGCCCTCTCGCGACTTTGAATGAGTGAGCCAGTGATGACGAAGCGTGCTACAGGGCCAGATCAGTCGCGCGACAAGTTCACGAGCGCGGTTCGAACAGCTACGGAATCCGAACAAGAACGGGTCGCTGAAATCCTGGGAGAGGCGTTCCGAGAGGACCCGGTCTTCAACTGGTTGCTGCCGGGAGGTGACCAAACAGAGTACTATCTGCGGGTCCTGCGAGCGCTCTACTTCAAGCATGACGCGGTCTTTTTGGCTGGGGACAACGAGGGTGCGGCAATGTGGCTCCCGCCCGGCGCGATCGCCAAGATACCAATACCAACCACCCTTCGACTGGGATTGCGCGGCTACCAGCTGGGCGGGCTCGGATGCGTACGGCGGGCTCTTCGGCTACTCAGTGTGACTGCAGCTGCCCATCCCAAAGTCCCGCACTACTACCTTCACGCCATAGGCACGACAGCTGAGGGCAGGGGCAAAGGGTTGGGTTCGCAGATGATGCGGTACGTCCTCAATAGGGCCGATGCAGAGGGCATGCCCGCCTTTCTCGAGAACTCGAACGAGAAGAATATGTCGTTCTACAAACGCCATGGATTCGAGGTTACCGAGGAAATCCGGCCCGCGCCCGGTTGTCCCAGCCTTTGGGCCATGTGGAGGGAGCCCAGACAACCGAGCTAGGAGCCTGTCGCGCATAGCGCTCCAGGCTCCGCCATTGGCTTTTAGC
>CAZDBH010000086.1:0-10833 GCA_964503485.1 uncultured Bradymonadales bacterium
GTATCGTTCGCGGTCTACCTGGTGGATTCGTCTGATGCCAACTTCACCGAAGTGGAAACTGTTTGGGGTTTCGGCGGCCAGGGCGGCCGAAGTGGTACGAACAACGGAACAGAGGGCGAATCAGGCGCGGTACGCCGAGTCACGCGCTAGCCTTCTCCTCAATCTCTGTCAGGGCCGCTCGCGCTCTAGCCTGATCGTCACCAGCCAAGCCTTCGGCCGCAGCAGTCAGCAACTCCACCCCCTCGTCGCGTTCTTCGGGGCGACGCACCTTGATTAGACCCAGGAACAGATGGCTACTGGTAGCGAATGGGGTCTGCTCGACTAGTTGTGTTCCAATCTCCTCCGCTTCCTCCCACGAGCCGATTTCATACTTCACCCTAAGGATCGCCGGCAGCAGCACCTGCCTCTGGTTTTCGTTGCCGGTCTTGAGATAAGCCCGTTCCAGGTATTCCTCGGCCCCTTCCCAATCCTTCTCTAGCGTGGCGACCAACCCTCGCTTTTCTTCCAAGAAACCGGGTGGTGCAACCCAACGAAAGAGACCGAGTTCGCCGAGCACCGAGCGTAGCCCTTCCTTGTCGCCCCGTTGCAACTTGAGATTGAAGTCCCGCTCGAAAACTCGTCGGCGATTGGCCACGTATCGGGCCTCGAGAACCAAGTAGGCGGGCAATACAGCGCAGAGGATCCCCAGGATCAACAGGCTGGGTCGCCATTTGAAGTAGACCAAGGTTATGATTCCGAGAGAAATCGGTAGCAACGCCATTCGGAGATTCACGGTCAGAACATTCGTCTTGGGTACCCACATACATCGATGATAGATTGTGCGGCACGTTTCCGTGAAGAGGTTAGTGGCATCGTTGAAGCCACCGGTGGGTGGCAAGGGTCGGAATACAAGTGGAAAACTTCTCAGAACGCTCTCGAACAGCACTCGCGGCGGCCAAAGGCTTCGCACAAGACCGGAACCACAGCACGGTTGATCCGGAGCATCTTCTTTTGTCGTTGGTGGTCGACACCAGGGGTGTCGTCTTCACGCTGTTGGACCAGCTTGGAGCTGACCCTCGCCTCGTCGAACAACGTCTCCTCTCGGAATTGGCCCGCCCCGACCGTCGAACCGGGGGGACTCCCACGGTTGGTCCCTCGCTCAAACGGGTCCTGCAATCAGCAGATCGCGAAGCGAAGCGACAACAGGCTCAGCGAGTCAAAACCGAACACCTTTTAAGCGCGCTAGCCGACGGCCCTCCGGGCGATGCGTCGCGGATTCTCAAAGGGGTCGGGGTCACCCGGGCCGGCGTGATGCAGCTGCTGAAACAGGCCAGCCCTGTTCCGGCTACGGCAGGTGGAAACGGCGCAGCCAAGCCGAAGGCAGTCGGTAAGAGCCGAAAACCATCGCTAAAGAGTTCGGGGGCGTCTGACCTCAAACTCGAGCTACTTCATGAGTTCGGCACTGACCTCACCCAACAGGCCACCGACGGCGAACTCGATCCGGTCGTCGGTCGAGGCAAAGAGATCCGCCGATTGATCCAAGTGCTGACCCGGCGCTCCAAGAACAATCCCGTTCTGGTGGGCGAGCCCGGAGTCGGCAAAACCGCGATCGCTGAAGCCTTCGCTGCCCGTGTAGCGAGTGGCGACGTACCCGCCGGCTTGAAAGGGAAGCGGATTTTCTCACTCGAAATGGGCGCTCTCCTGGCCGGAACTTCCTTGAGAGGCCAGCTCGAGGAGCGACTCAAGAAGATTATCGACGAGATCATTGCCAGTGATGGCCGAGTCATCCTGTTCGTGGACGAAATCCACACGCTGGTTGGATCAAGCGATTCTAAGGGCGGCAACAGCGTCGGGAATATGTTCAAGCCGGCACTTTCCCGCGGCGAAATTCGAATGTTGGGAACTACAACACCTGACGAGTTTCGCCGTCACATTGAGCGCGACCCAGCGCTCGAGCGCCGGTTTCAAACTATCCTGGTCGACGAGCCAGACTTCGACCAATGCCTGGCAATCCTCCGTGGAATCAAGACGAGATACGAGATTCACCACGCCGTGCGAATCTCTGACGCGGCTCTGGCCTCGGCCATCCAATTGTCGACTCGCTACGTAAGCTCGAGAGCGCTGCCAGACAAGGCGATCGATCTGATCGATGAAGCCTCGAGCTGGCTTCGGCTCGAAATCGACAGCTCACCGACTGAGATCGACCAGGCTGAACGCCGAATTGCCAACCTCGAAGTAGAAAAGCAGGCCCTCGCCAAGGAAACCACCACGGATGCCGCCTCCGCCATCAAGCGGATTGATAGCGAGATCGCTGCTGTTACCAAGAACATCAGTTCCCTCAAGGAGCAGTGGGAAGCGGAAAAAGAGGGGCTCGACCGCCTCACTCAGCTGAAACAAGAACTGGAGGGCGTCGAGCGGTTGATTGACGAGGCTCAGAAGGGGGGCGACCTGGGACGCGTCGCTGAGCTGAAGTACGGCGCCGTGAGCGAAATCAAGCGGCAGATTGAGGCTGAGAACGAAAAGCTGGCCTCGATTGCTCTCAATAATCGGCTGCTTAGGCAGGTGGTGGAAGAGTCCGATATCGCTGAGGTCGTCGCAAGTTGGACGGGGATTCCAGTCGCGAAAATGATGCAGGACGAGCGGGAGCGCCTGCTCAAAATGCCCGAGACCTTGCGTAAAAGGGTCGTTGGCCAGGACGACGCGATCGACACGATCACAGCCGCGGTGAGACGCTCACGAGCGGGGCTGAAGGACCCGGGACGCCCGATCGGGAACTTCTTCTTCGTAGGCCCCACCGGCGTCGGCAAAACCGAGCTGGCCAAAGCCTTAGCCGAGTTTCTCTTCGACACAGAGAAGGCCATCGTCCGAATCGACATGTCGGAATACATGGAGCAGGCCAAGGTCAGCACACTGATCGGCTCGGCCCGCGGCTACGTCGACTCCGACAAGGGGGGCGTTCTCACCGAGCCCGTTCGCTTGCGCCCCTTTAGTGTGGTGCTATTCGACGAGGCGGAGAAAGCTCATCCGGAAGTCTTCAATATTCTCTTGCAGGTTCTCGACGAGGGACGCCTGTCTGATAGCCAAGGCCGTGAGGTCAACTTCTCGAACACGATCATTATCATGACCTCGAACGTCGGTAGTCGGCAGATTCTCGACCTCTGCGGTAAGGTGTCGAATGAGGAGTTGGAAGGTGAGATTCACAGTATTCTCAGAGACAACTTCAAGCCCGAGTTTCTCAACCGTCTCGATGACATCGTCGTCTTCCAGGCCCTCACGAAGCCTGTCATTCGGCTGATTGTCGACATCCTACTGCGAAAGCTAACCCGTCTGCTCGGCGAGCAGAAGCTTGGGTTGGAGGTCACTGATCCAGCCAAAGACTTCCTCGCCGACGCTGGCTACGAGCCCGAGTACGGCGCCCGACCGTTGAAGCGAGCGATCCTCAACTTCATTCAGGACCCACTCTCTCTAGCGATTCTAGAGGGTCAGTTCTCGGAAGGAGATACGGTTGTGGTCGATGTGAGTAAGGACGGGGAAGCGCTGGCGTTCCATCCGAAAGCCGCCGAGTAGTAAGAACTGCAGCGGCGCACCTAGGCTAGCGGACACATAGGTACCGTCTGTAAAAGAGCTGCGGTGATTCGAATCCAAAATCTACCCAGAAGACTCCGTAACCGTCAGATGTGCGAACCACTTTGGGTTGCCTGGGGCTGATTGCCGCGCCGCTGGAGACAGGGAACGGCACGAACAAACCATCTCCCTCTTCTTCAAAACGTCTCATGAATATGTCTGGCAGTCGGTTGTCCTCTGCGATCCATACCACTGCGAACTCCGACTCGCCGGCCGCGATACTGACCTCGGAGGGGTCGTCGGTATAGCTGTGCGATTCGGTCCCAGCTCGAATGAGCCCATCCTCTGATGCAACTGCTCGAAGCAGCAGTCGGCCGTCTCCCTGTGTCTCGATCCAAGCAGTGGCGACAGCTGTGTCCATTCCGGCCGCTTCGACCTCGTCGAGGAGATTGGTGGTCGTCTCCGACAATGGCTGGTCGGCAAGCCTCCCCAGCTCATCGTCGAGGAAGCTGATCACGATGGTGTTCTCCCCTGAGTTGGTTTCCCTTCGGACAATGGCCACAGCATCTTCTGTGGTCGCGAGGGCTGGAACGCTGGAGCCCGTCGAGTCGGCCGTCAGTAGTGTCGGGTCTTCACCGATCGTCCCTTCCTCGTCGACGGCGAAGGCCTCGATTTGTGAACGGTCCAGAAACGTAGCCCACGCCATCACGAGGTCACCGACCCCCGAGGTGGCTGTCAGCGAGTCGATATTCTGACCGGCGGACCCGGTAAAGATGACTCGCGGTCCACTGGTTTCGTCGTCCGCGTTGAGACGAAAGTAGCGAACATCCTCGAGACCCGTGGCTGGTTCGCCGTGCCATAGAAGCGTTAGAGCGCCATCCGAACCGATTGCGAGCGGATCGACCGGAAGGACCGGGTCTTCGTCGAGCGCTACCAGGTTACCGGTGGTCCCGCCGTCTAGGTCGACGTCGGTAAGACCAACTCCAGCAGATGAAGCCGCGATTACCCAGAAGGACGATCCGACTCGGGCGACGTCGTACTCGAAACCTGAACCCTGTTGCTGGAAAAGTGAGATCGGGTCTGTCATTGGCTGACAGCCCTGGGAGATACACGTCGATCCGCCGCGTTCGCAGACAAATCCTGGGGCGCAATCGGCGTTCTTCGTACAGTCGGTGAGGCAGGCTGTGTTCTCGGGATTACAAACGTACTCTCCGCAGTCGGCCACTTGGTCACAGTCTGGAGTAACGTCGATCAGCAGAGAGCAGGAGGCCAACAACCCGGTCATCACCAGTGCGGCTGGCAAGCAAACTGTGAAGATTTCGAGACATTTCCGCATCAGACCGTCATTCCTACCCGACCTCTGGGAGCCCTTGGCGCTCAAAAGGTACCGCCCCAGCCAACACCCCAACCACTCCCCGTAGGCCCGATCGAAAGCTGTAGTAGATCGGGGCTCACGTCGTCCTCTTCATCGCCACTGTCGGTGAGAATCAGAATGGCGCCCGTGATGACAAATACACCTGCGGTCACAAAAGCCATGTCCGCAATGAACGCTTCCGTGATCGCCGAGTCGCGGATGTCTTCTCGGTTTGGTGAGGTGACATTGCGGTGATATCGATCTTCATCGGCCAATGCAATGATGCCCACGATCGCCCCCGTGACGAGGCTGGCTCCGCCGACCCCGAGAGAGAGCAGTCCCCAGCTCGTCTGGCTGAAGCCGCCGCCCCCTAGAGTCGAGGCTTTGCGCTCAGCTGTGGCATAAAGAGAGGTCACTTCCCCACTCGCCACGTCGATTTCAGTGCTCCAATCTTCGTAGAGATCGTGGGTGACTCGCAGAGAGTATCTCCCGGGAGGAACTGGTATCTCATTGAGCGGAGTTCGACCGTAGTAGTCTTCGTCGAGGTAGACTTGCATCCCGTTCCTGGGACCGGCCAGGTCGAGGTAGCCCGGGTCGGCGGGTTGAAACGTGATGTCTCCGGATCGTCGAAGTCCCGTATGTACGTTCACGTCCCGGCCAGCCAGGACCTCGATGGTGCGATAGGACGGCTGATAGCCCTCCATCGTCACTGTTAGGTCATACTCACCTGGCGCGATCCAGAGGTCATCGAGCGGCGTGTTTCCGACATAATCCTCACCAATGAATATCTGGCCACCGCTTGGAAGGCTGGTGATTGAGAGCCGAGCCAGTTGGGTAAGGACGTCGGGTTCCACTTCAGCCAGCCGATAGCCTCCATCCACGAGCCGGATCACGAGCTCTTCGACTTTGAGGCCGATCGCCTCCCTGGTCCGTTCGTTGGGATTGAGAGAACGGGCTCGGCGCAGGACAGTCAGAGCCAGCGAATCCTCTTGAAGTTCTTCGTAACAACGGGCTTGATTGTAGAGAATGACCGGATGAGGATCCGCGTCAAAGGCCTGTCCATACAGGTCCGCTGCAGCGCTGAAATCGCCTGCTTGAAAGGCTTCGCGAGCCTGTTCCGTGAGAAGCTGCGCTTGCTCGACTTGGGCTACTGCCGTAGCACTCAAAAGTACGACAAGCGCGAGCGCGCTGGAAACAATGCTAGTCAAGCGTCCGTACAACCACATCCCTTAATCCGGCCCTCGAATTGATACGGTAGCTGAGGAGGTAGATAGTATCACCCGAACTCACTTGTTGCAGATAAAAGCCAAAGGCGCCTTCATAGGGGTCTTCGCCACCCATAACGACATTTGGCACTATCCAGCCTGATTCGAGGAAGCGTCTGCGGGCCAGTGTCCAATGCTTGGTCGCATTCTGGTAGGTGACCAGCAGCGATCCGTCGTCGGCCACAGTGAGGTTGGAATTGTCTCCAACCAGACTTGGCTCGACGCCGTTGAGCCCAGTGTCCACGACCTCCGAATTGCTGCTTCCGCGAGCCATGTAAAGCAGGCGATCGTTTGTCGCGTCGACGTAGGTGAAGTGCACCGCGCCGTCGGGCCCGATGCCGACTGAGGGATACCAACCGACGTCGCCGGTGTCGTCGGGATTATTGTCCTCGTCGTCGCCGTCTGGCAACTCACCATCGTTCAACTCGGGCTCGGTGCCGACGAACGTTCCTTCGACAGATTGGTTGAACATCAGATTGCCGCGGGAGTGGTCATACCAGGCAACGGCCAGATCTCCGCTTTCTGTTCTGACGGCGTCCACGAATAGGCCGCTGCCCTCGGGAAGGTAGAACCACGGATCGCCGACGGCAACGGTTCCAGCGCAGGTGTACCCCTCTTCGAGTTGGAAACAACTTTCGCCGTCAGCGCACTCAGGACTGCAGAAGGCCGACCGAGCCGCGGTTTGACACAGGTTGGTATCGGCGCGGCATCTGCCGCTTCCGGGACACGCGCCGCCACAGGGCGCCGTGTGTGGAACCGAACTCGTATTCTCGATGTGCCATTCTGACGGTGAGTTGGCGTCGGCCCAGGCAGTCCGCACTTGGGAGTGTATTACCGTGGGTTCAACCTCGGCGCGCTGCACAAAATATGTCACGGCCGGCACGCCTTCCGCTGACAACGTCACGTTGTTGTAGGCACCCGCCCCTGGCGTATCATCGATTGTCTCGAGCTTCCATTCGAAGCCGTCGCCATCGGGTGTGCCACGCGCATAGCGCAGCTCCTTTTCACTCTCGTCGTAGTACGCAACGTGCAAGTTGCCATCTCCATCGACTGCGATCCCGGTGTGGCGTCCGACCCGAGGCCCACCGTCGACGATTCCGCCGCGCGGGCCGTTGAGGGACCCGGCAACCTCACCCGTCTCAGCGAGTCCGTCCACGAAGGTCCAGTCGATCGTTAGGTCTTCCTGGACCGTCCCAACCATGAGGTCCTCGTAGGTTCGGTTGAAGGCCGCCACATAGACTGTTCCATCTGTGGCGATTGTCGCAGAGAGATACGAGCCGACGTCGCCAATGGGCAAAGGCGGAAGCTCACGGCACTCACAGTCTGGTCCGGTAATCTCACAGCTGCTTGGGTCGCCGGCTGCATCGGTGACTACCTGTGGCCCGAAACCTATCTCGCAGTCCATCGCGCCGCAGACATTGGGGACTTCCTCACAGCTGTTGGTGGCGTGGCAACAGTATTCTTCGTCAGCACAGCCGTCGGCACAGGGAAACTCACAAAAGCAGGACTCGGACACGCAATAGGGCAGACGACCTCCCGAACAGGAAAGTCCACTGCAATCCTCGTTTTCGGTACAGGGCATGCTCAGACATTCGCTCCCCCCGTCGTCGTCGTCGTCGATGCAGAACTGTCCCTCGACGCACTCGTCATCGCTCGTGCAGATCGTTCGCAAAACGCAGCGATCTTCGCTGCACACCGTTCCGTCTGGACACCCATCGTCGGACGTGCAGGAGTTTTCGACGCAAGCGTCGTTGAAGCACATCAAGTCGCCTTCACAGCCGTCGCCGCATCCTTCTGGGCCGGGAGTGGTTGTGACGGGATCGTCGCTGCAGGCAGCCATGAGCATCACGACGCCGAGAAGCGCGATGAAGAGCCCTTTCTTCGACGCTTGCCGACGCGGTGTGGCGCGACGCCGCCTCCGGTTGAGCACGAGAAGCCCAATCGCGAACAGGGCCAAAGGCATTGCTCCAAAGGGTTTGTCGGGACCGGGCGATACGGCGCAGTCGCCGCAGCCTCCGCCGTCGTCGCTGTCGGTCGTTCGACCGTGGATCGCAAAAGTGCGAGTCACGAAGCGACTGCGACCGGCATTGTCCCGGGCCTCGACAGTGAGTTCGACGTCTCCACTGGCGTCAATCGGAAGCGCAATGAGGCCGGTAAGTGGCACGTCGACCCAATCACCACCGTCCACCGAGTAGCGAACAAGAAGGTCCTCGGCGGGCGTAGCTGAGTCGCTTGCTTCAATCTCGAGGCGGAACTCATCGAGGCGTCGGATTTCGATTAGCGGTCGAGCCAGATCGACTGCGAAAACGATTGGGTCGGATATCAACGACAGTGTGTTCGGTTGGCCCGGCACACGGGACCGGACCTCAATCCAGTGCTCACCTTCGAGCATGAAGAGCGGATCTCTGACCGAGAGCTGATCTGTCTGCTGGTAGATGTGCCACATCCCACCGTCCACTCGGTAACTGTATTCGCGTGGAAGACCGTCGTTTGTGAGGGTTTCGACATCGATGACCACCTCGCTTCGCACGAGTGATGTGTCGAGTCGTTCCCCTCGAGAGCGGAGTCCCTCGAACTCGATGATATCCTCGGAGCTGGGCGTCTGAAGGCTGACAACGGTGGCCTCAACGAGAGGCGCGAAAATCGCATCGGTGCTTCCGTCGGTCTCTGCGGGAGCAAGCTTCGCAAAAATCGCGAGCATGGTCTCGTCTTCGATGCTCGTGAACGAGTCCTGTTCGATGACCAGGCGGTATCCACCAAATTCGGGGATTTCAATCGGGTCGGCCAACGAACCGGCCAAGGTCGGAGCAAGCGAACCGATCAGACTGGGCAGGACGTCCGCCAAGCTTGCCACGTCCTCTTCAGCCAACAGTTCGGCATTGGCGGGATCGATGCGTGTAAACGCCTCCTCCAGGTCGCCGAGCAGCACCAGAATCCCGCTACCGTCGTCGGCTGCGGTGAGAGCTAGCGGCAGCGCGATATCGGTGTCCAACGTAAAGACTCGGGCAAAACGCTCTTCGATGAAGGCGTAGAAATCGATCTTCAGGTTGCGGAGCTCGAGCGTAAGCAATGGATCGACCACCGTGGGCGGATCGCCGGGCAAGACTTGGCCTCTTCCCAAGGTGACCGTGGGTGGCTCAGTAGGTCGCAGGCGGAGCACCATCGGTACATTCTGCCCTTCGGTCAATTCGCTCAGACTCGGAAGGAAGATGGCAAACGTGCCAGAGGTGATCTGATCGATCGTGTTACTTCCCACCGCGATACATAGGGCACCAGACTCGTAGGCTGCCCACAGAGCGTGGTCCAACAGCTGCTTACTGATGCCGATACCAACGTGAAAAATCCCACCCGATGGGGTGATGTCGGTAGTCAGGTCCGTGCTTCTGGGAACAGTCGTGGTCGGTGGCTCAGGCGCCATGGGAACACAGTCGTCGTGGGGTGCGTAGGCACCTCCATAGGCGCCGAGACTGAATCCGCTGGCCTCGGCCGCGGCGTAGTTACCAAGGTAGAAAATGAAGCTCAGGGCTGTATCCAGTCCCGGATTGAAGTCCGCCAGAACGGACGCTAAATCGATTTCCCCCTCCATACCTAACCAGATCGGCTCACATTGAGTCGAATTGGCCGCGTAGTAACAGATGTTTGAGTCTTCGTCCGGACAGAAGGCGTCCTCGCCGCACCCGGCATCGCATGTATTGCACAGCGCGGTGCCCACAGCATCTCCACCGAGGGCGCCAATCAGGGTGGGACCAAGAATCGGGATAACAATGTTAGAGACCAGCGCCAAGCCAGCGCAACCTCCTCCACTGATGGGCTCCATGGCCAAACCGGCGAATGAAGATGATAGGTCTGCCACCTCGACCCAAGTTCGGTAGCTTACCCCGGGAATGGGATCGGCTTCGGTTACCGACTCCACATTGTCCACATAGAATACGATTCGCACATCGACTGGCAGGCGCTCTGCATAGACATGCATCTCGTCGCATTCCAAGCCGAGCGTGGTGTATGAGAGCTGCATCACCTCATCCATATTGATGAAGGCGGTGATATCTAGACTATCGGGGCCGTCCCCGTTCTCGTTCG
Organism: uncultured Bradymonadales bacterium; assembly: GCA_964503485.1. Classification (GTDB taxonomy): domain Bacteria; phylum Myxococcota_A; class Bradymonadia; order JAFGEP01; family JAFGEP01; genus CAZDBH01. The sequence continues at coordinate 10,243 of CAZDBH010000086.1, forward strand.
GCCGAATCGACAGGCTGTCGATTTCGATGTCCAACTGACAGCCGACCGTTCCGTCGTCGCACATCGAGGGCTCGTTGCAGTATTCGAGACCACTCTGACTGTCACCGGGCAGGCAGAAGCTGAGGCCGTCATCTCCAATCAAGTTACCGGCGAGTGGGCCAGCGTTGTCCTGAAGGAATGAGATGCCGTGCCTCGACAGGCGGACCTGGCCCGCTTGATCGATTTTAGAACCCTGTACCGGATACTCCGCTTCAGTAAAACCGAGGCCACAGCCATCTTCGCCGCCACAGCCACTATCGGCACATCCCTCGGCACAGCCGCCGGCGCAACCTCCGCCTCCGCAGCCGCCTAGAGCGCCCCCCGAACTCCCTCCTCCACAGGCCAGTGCGAATAGTAGAATTCCCATGGCCCAAAGCCGAGGTTGACGATGCTCGTTCGAAATCTGTGGCATTCTTAGGTTCTCCCAAAGAGATCTGTCGGGGACGCAAGGACAGACGGCGTCGACATTGTCCCAGGTTGATGACCTCTGTCAAGGCAACCAGAGGCAGCCCGTCCTCAATATTCTAAAGGCGCGACTGTGTGGGGTTGCTT
>CAZDBH010000086.1:10843-21978 GCA_964503485.1 uncultured Bradymonadales bacterium
GTTGACGAGGTACCGAGTCGTGTGTACTTCTCGCCCGCGAATACACCTGTGGAGAGAAGAATGGCGACACTTCGCGAACTGTTATTGACTGAGGAAAAGACACCGGATGTGCTTCGTGACTGCAGGCGACTGCTGGACAGCGAGGTTTCCCGCAAGAAAGGGGTTTCCGGCTTCGCGATCAAGGCTGCGTACAAAGCCGTGAAAACCATAAAAAGCGGGTTCATCGATGGCGTTCTGGCCGACCTCGTCCCCGAGTTTTGTGACGCCCTAAACGACATCCACGAAGCCAGTTTGGAAAAGGACGGGACGTTTGGAGACTACATGAAGAGTCACCAGAACGAGGTTACGTCAGCACTTCTCACCGTAACTGACGGGAAGGCAGACCGCTCGACCAATCGTCTGGTCAAACGCTCGTACGGTAAACTGCGAGGAAAGGCGGAGTCGAATGTGAAAGAGGCCATTCCGGGACTCGCCCGCGTGATGGACCAACACTATCCGAGCTAGGCCGTCGACGGAGCTAATCCTCGTCGCCGGTGGCGAGGTACTCCAGACAGGACGCCAAGCTCGGATCGTTCCGGAGACGCCCGTTCGTCACGGCAGAACGTAGCCGGCGCACACAGGCACCAACCTTAGGCCCCGGCTCGATCCCGAGCTCGGCGATCAGCTTCCCGCCAATGTGGTCCGGTAGAACCGGCCTTTCCGCTTCGACACGCTCCATCTCGCTGAGTCGGTCTTCCAAGTGTGCCATTCTTGCTAGCACCTGCCGGCGCCGCTCTGGGATCTTGGTCGTCAGGTCAGCCCTGGCGAATTGAATGAGGGCGTCCAAGTGCTCCCCACACCGTCGCACAAGGCGCCGAACCGCGCTGTCGGTCCAGCTTGTTTCGTAGCTCGGCACGAGGCCGTGCAGCTCGATCATCGCCCCCAATTGGCGAGCGCTGTCAGAGTCAAAATGGAACCGCGGGGCAACGCCCTCCCATTGAAGCGCACTCATCTTCTCGTGTTTGTGAAAGTGGACTTTGCCGTCGACAACGCGCCTCGTACTCCTCTTCCCCACGTCGTGCATCAGGGCGAGCCAGCGCTGCGTTGAGACGGGCTGCGCTTGTGAGACCACTTGAAGCGTGTGTTCCCAGAGGTCCTTGTGGTGGACCGGACTCGTCAGATGGAACCCCACGAACGCGTCTACCTCGGGTAGAATTAGGCTCAAGACACGCGTCTTCTGAAGGAACCTCAACCCACTTACCGCGAACTCGGCCACGAGCAGTGCGTCCATCTCTGTACGCCATGCTTCGCGGGAGGAATCGAGCACCAACTCTGCACTCTTTTCCACGGCTTTCGCGAGTGCCGGTTCGGTCTGGTAGCCGAGCGTCGCCACCATGCGGGCCAAGGCGAGTATTCTTGTCGGATCCTGACTCAACAACTTGAGCGAATCGGCCGGGCTACGAAAGACCTGGCCCTCGGAGTCGACCTCGAAAACAAATGGGGATGCACGTTCAGGCTTGGACACGGGCGTGATCGAGTTAACCGTTATCGTGGTCAGGTATCATCCAGGTCTCGCCCCAAATCGAGGCGCCCCCGTCGGCTTTGACTGTGCAACCTGTGATAAACTGGGCGGCGGGCGAGGCGAGGAACACGATCATGTTGGCAATCTCCTCTTCATTCGCCAAACGCTTCAGAGGGGTTCCTTGGCGGCCCATCTCCAACAGTTCCTTGGGGTACTGCTTGGTGCCCGACGAGACGACGACGCCCGGTGCAAACGCGACCACGGTGATGCCAAAACGAGCCCACTCGACCGCGAGGGTCTTCGTCATATTCTCAACCCCCGCGCGAGCCGCCCCGGTGTGGACCATTCCCGGGAAACCGCGTTCGATGTTCGCGATTATATTGACGATTCGGCCGGAGTTTTTCGGAATCATGAGCTGGGTCGCCGCCTCCCGCGTCATGTTGAAGGTTCCGTTGAGGTTGTTTCGGATTACCGCCGTCCAGCCATTCGCGCTCAGTGTTTCGGCTGTCGTCGGGAACTGACCTCCCGCGTTGTTGATCAAGATCGGGGCGCCGGTCATCCTTTCCCCGACAAACCCTATAAACTCAGCGACTTGGTCCGGCTCCCTGATGTCACAGGACTTGTGGTGACACGTGCCACCCTGGGACTCGATTTCAGCCGCCACCGCCTCTAAGGGCGCGACTCGGCGGCCGCAGATAGCGACCTCCGCTCCGAGCTTCGAGCCCATCAACGCAACCTGGCGACCGATGCCCGTTCCACCGCCCGTAATGATTAGGGAGGTGCCATCGAATAGTCCGTCTCTGAATATAGTCATTTACTCAAGCCCGCTAATGGAGAGCAGGCAGCCTAGCACCGGAAGGAATTCAACGAAAGTGGGACGTAGTCCGCGACTCCGGACGAGGCCGTCAATCGGCGCCGAACGGTGCGCAAACTCGTGCACCACTTCGGGTGGCTACAGCCAGTTCGCCGTTCCACGTAGCGAAGGCAGTCACATCGTCGCCCGCCAGGCACTCGACTGATAACCGCGTCGAGCTTCCGTCGACGCCGAGCAGATGGGCCTGTTCGGAGAGCCCGCCGACCAACATCCCCTGCTCTGTCCGGTGCAACGCAGTCAGATTGACGTACTGTGGCCCGCTTGCGCGAGCTAGCTCTTGCGGGCTGCCTCCCACGTAGACGCCCCCACTGTACGTCCCCACAACGAGCTCGCCTGTCGAGAAGGTCGCAACCGCTGTGATCCAATTGTCTTGCACGTTGATCTGCCCTGCCCTGTATGCGGTCCATTGACCGTCAGAGCCGCGAACGGCCAGGCCATCGTTTGTACCTGCGACCAAGAGCCCATTCCAGAGCGCGAGATCGTAGACGATTCGGTGGGGAATCCCTTCGTCGCGACCGTCCCAGGCCACTACCTCTGCGTTGCCATCCAAGAGGCCGACACCACAGCTGGTCGCTACCGCCATCGACGCGCCCAGATTCATGCCTTCGACAGTCAGCACCGAATTGATATGCGTGCACGGCCACGCGACATGACCATGTGAGTCCACTAGGACACCGTCGGGCTCGACGACCGACAACCCGTCGCTCGTCCCAACCCAGATCCGACCTCTACCATCGAAGCTCAACGAGTTGACCTGATCGGACGCTAGACCGTCAGAGGCGAGGACTCGGGTCCAGCCACCTCCATCCCAGATCGCCAAGCCAGATCGAAAGAACCCCGTGACCAGCACTTGTCGCGAGGCAGCGAGTGCGGCGATGTCTGTCGAGCCCGGCCCCGGAAGACTGACGACTTCGAGATCATCAAAACTGCGGTCGGCCAGACTCACGAGCCCGGTCGTACCCGAGAACCAGACTCTACCGCGAGCCGCGAGTGCGCCGTCCGCCAGCAGAGGCAGGTCGAGCGACGTGACACTGGCACTGCTATTTCCATCGAGCGCCGGCCATCGAAGAACGCGAACCTCACCTCCGGTAAGGCCCACGATTAACCCTCCGCTGGAGCGCGCAAGGTATCTTATGTGGCTTCGCCTCGCCGAAACGTCGACTCGCTGAACCCCACCCTCTGTGTGCCGAAACAGCCCTTCCGGCCCCGCCGAGTACAAAACGTCTTCCCAGCAAAGGAGTGCTTCAACTACGCGATGTTGGGGTGTTATCGACCATGTGCCGTCCGATTCGAGTTTCCCCAACCCAGAGCCTGCGCTCCCGATCCACAGACTGCCATCGCAGACCTCGACCACAGACGAGAGGGGGTGTTCGACGAGGACAGCGTCGATCCGACCCTGCGGATTCAATTGCAGAGCGTCACCACCCCAGGTCGAAAGGACGACAGCCCCGCCATAATCGACAAGACCAGTGATTCGATACTCATCCAACTCGACCGGACAATCTCTCAGCACGCCGTTTGCGTAGAACTGGCATCCACCCTCGAGGAACGAGATCATCAATGTCGAATCGGGCATCGCGCCGACTGTCTGAATTGCATGAGAGCGGAGGCCGTCTTCGAGCATCACCCGCTCCGAAACTGCGCCGTGCGTGACCTGGAGCAAGCCCCCTCGAGTGGCCGCCCACACACCATCGGAACTGGGCTCTAGGGCAACGACTTCGTGTGCGTCGACTAGGGCCCAAGCTGGGAAGCTGTTCATCGATTGAATCGAGCCGGAGCGGACCGCGCCATCGATATGTTCGTTTGCTACCAGACGAACCTGTTCAGGAGACATCGTCTCGACCGAATACTGCTGGCTATCGTGTGACTGTATTTCTGGATGTGGGCCGGCCACAGGGGAGCCGACAGAAATGCCGGCCCCCCCGCACCCGGTATTTACCACCAAAACCAGAACTAGCGCCGTGTTCCTGAGGTTCATAATGAATCTCCTCTGGTGATGGTGGCAAACTATCGATTCACTGCAACGCTACTCTGAACCGTGAGTTCTACGTCCTGCATTGTGCTGTTCCCGGCCACGTCAACCGCTTCGATGATGACGAGGTGTTCTCCGACCCCAATGCGTTCTCTTACTCGGTACGAAAATGTCCACAGGCCGTCTTCCGAATCACTCGGGCGCATACGAACGACCCGACCATCGGGCAGATAGAGCCGCACGAACTTGATACGCTCGGGCAGCACCTCACCGCAGTTCCCCTCTCCCTCGCCGACGTCTTCGCATACAGAATAGAGCGGTCCTTCAACCCTGGCCTCGAAGGTTACGACTTCATCAAACGAGACATTGGTTCGGGGAAGCGTGTCTACGGTGAAGGTCGGCGCCGTGGCGTCAACCCAAAGCGGGACCTCTTCGTAGGTCACCTGCCCGGCCCTGTCCTCGATCGCGACGAGGATTTCGTAGCTGCCATCTTCCACGTCGCGGGGCACGAGAAACCGGCTGGTCCAACAGCCGTTGTCGTTGTCGCGTGTGAGGGTTTGGACCAGCCCGAAAGGAAAGTAAGCAGTGACCCCAATCGCTTCCCCTGGGGTACAGACCGTCAACTCGGGATCACCGGGTTGGACATAATCGGGTGAAACTTGAGCTCCGATTCCACTCTCGCTGACGCCGTCCGGGAGGGCGACAGCGACCGCCACCGTCCTCAGCGGATCCTCGGTGTTGGCGACAATTCGCTCCTCCACCGCGACAAAGCTCGTATAGCGAGTGAGCAACCCGAACTGCAGTGCGAGATCGGTGATGGCGGTCCGGACCGAATCGTCGGCTGAGTACTGGATAGAACGTTCGATGGCATCAACCTGCCGCCTCGCCCAGATGTACGGTATTGCAGACGAGTCGGATTCCTCATCCGTAAGTTCTACATCGACCATGAAGGCGGTTCGATCGACACCGCGGCGGCCTGAGATTGTGACCGTTGCTGCATCGCCGCGTGAATAGCGACCGGTCAGGAGCAGGGGCGTGCCCTCAAAGACGTCTGGGATGGGCCCGGGGGTCACCTCAGAGACGTCGAGTCCACCCCAATCGACCGCAATGTCGGTCAAGATCGGATTGCGGATACGGCGATAAAAGGCCTGGACCACCTCATCGGGAGACTCGTCTATATCGACGTAGTGCACCGTGCCGCGACCGACCTCGGCGAGCTTGTCCAAGAGGTACCGGTTAACCGACGATCCGACTCCCAGGCTGAACAGTCGGGTCTCGTTGAGGAGTTCGCCGACTGCCTCGAGGATCTCGTATTCGTTACCGATGTAGCCGTCCGTCATGAAGAGGACAATCCGCATCCGGTCCGGATCGTTGGGTGGGGACAAGGCAGCGCGCACGCCTTCGATCATCCGGGTTCCGCCAGATCCACTCATTTCATCGATGTATTGGAGGCCCAGTTCGACGTTCTCGGGCGTGTTGAGCAGTGGGACCTCTGAGAGCGCTGAGGCGGACTCGCTAAAGCGTACGATCTGGAAGGTGTCGCCGGGGTTTAGATTACTGAGTGCGAGGCGCATCGCCTGCTTGCACGTATCGAGGGGCTCGCCGTGCATTGACCCGCTCATATCGACGACGTAGACGAGTTCTTTTGGCCTTACGTCACGCTCGCGCAGTGTCGATGGGGGCTCCACCATGAGTGTGAAGAACCCTCCCCTGTCGTCGAAGTGAGACAGCACGCCTGCTTGGGGGTCTTCACCGGCCAAGGAGTAGCTGAGCACTATATCTCTATCGGGCGTGCGCTGGTGGACAGGCAGTGAGATGGTGGCCGCCCGATCGTCGTGCCACTCCACATCGAGGTCGTGACTTGGGCTGATGAGTTCACTCAGCGGCATCCCACCATCCAGCGTTAGCGTAAAATCGATTGGATACGACGGCGTAATGCCCGCGGGCAGCACTGGAGGTGTGATCCTGGATGCGTCGACTACCGCTGTGGTGTCCGAGAGCATTCCGGTCCCTGTATGGCTGACCGGCTCACCCGGGATATACCTGGGGCCAACGACCATAGGGAAGGCGAAGGTGTACTGGTGATCCTGATATGGAAGCTGCTCGACGTAGCTGATCAGGACTTGGATCGGCTGGCCGGGTTCGATGTTTGCGATCGACTGTGTGAAGATGTTTGGCCGCTCTTGCTCCAGGAGCGAGGTGGTCTGCCCTCTGTCGCGGGCCTGCTCGTAGGTCCGACGCGCCTGTTCACGCTCTTGGAGGTCAGCCCGAATACGGCGCTCCCCAATGACCATGGACATTTCATTCACGGCAGCGTCTTCCGGTAGCGGAAAGACGTATACCGCCTCGATTCGGTCCTCGAAGGGGTTCGAGTAGGTCTGGGTCACAGTCACTTCTGCGATGTTGCCCATCACATGTGCTGAGACGTCCAACCCTGTCAGCGGCATTTCGATTGAGGAACCCTCGGGGGTCTCGACGGTGAGACCGCCTCGCACTTCGGCGTTCGCGTGAGCGGAAAAGAGAGAAAGGAACAACAACTGGAACAGGGCTGCTGTTACGGTGTAGTGGCGGTTCATGGCAATCCCTCAGCGCAATTAGTCAATCGAGCGGCCTCAACGAGGTCGTGCTGTGTTCAAATGCACAGCCAGTGCCAACAAACAACAAGCAACAATATCGGACGGATACGAAACAAAGCCACAAAACCCGCCCCTCGAAATCTCCTATTTATTACGGCAATTCTAGCTTAATGATATTTTGTTTTTGGCGGATTCGCGCTGTTTGGCTTGAAAGCTTCCCAAGTGGGCTAAATTGCTGTAATGCGTTAATAAGGCAGGTCAGAAAGGCATTGCCCAACGCCTGTGCGCAGACACGGAAGTGCTTTGACCAGAACGGCAAACGGACGACAAATATCAATCGATCGTTGCGGCGCAAAGGTAACCCAACGATTATAGCCCCCGTATCTGGGCCCAAATTAGGGGTCGCAGGGTACGGCGGAGGCAATTCATGCCCAACAAGACAGTCCAGTCGATCAAGACGGTGACAATCCGCTTCGCCGGTGATTCCGGCGACGGGATGCAGCTGACCGGTAATCAGTACGCCAACGCGACGGCGATCGCCGGCAACGATCTCAGCACATTCCCAGATTTCCCTGCCGAGATTCGAGCCCCAGCGGGCAGTTTGGCAGGGGTCAGCGGCTTCCAACTACAATTCTCGAGCGAAGAGATCTTCACTCCGGGCGATGCACCAGACGTCCTGGTGGTCATGAACCCAGCTGCCCTCCAACGCGGGTACAGGAATGTGGCGGACAATGGGGTTATCATTGTCGACACCCACGGGTTCACTAAAAAGAACTTGCAGCGAGCCGGTTTCGACAGCGATCCCCTCGAGGACGGAACCCTCAGCGCCACCCGGGTGTACCCAATCCCTATAACCAATCTCACGAAAGAGGCGCTAAGAGACCTCGGCTTGTCCAATAAAGAGGTCGTTCGCTGTAAGAACTTCTTTGCCCTCGGCCTCATGTTCTGGCTCTACAGCCGCCCCATGGAACCGACCAAAGAGTGGATTGCTGAGAAGTTCAAGAAGCGTCCGGAGCTAGTTGAGGCCAATACAAAGGCTCTCACGGCTGGTTTCCACTTCGGCGACACCACTCAGACGTTCCAGGTTCAGTACGAAGTGGCACCCGCGGCGATTGCACCGGGCCGCTATCGCAAGATTAGCGGGAACCAAGCGGCCGCCTCCGGCCTGATTATCGGTGCTTCCAAAGCCGGGCTAGAGCTAGTGCTGGGTACCTATCCCATCACACCCGCCAGCGACATCCTCCACGAGCTGGCGAAGCACAAAGCCTACGGTATCAAAACGATTCAGTGCGAGGATGAGATTGCCGCTGTTTCGGTTGCTTTGGGCGCCTCGTACGCTGGCGCGATTGGCGTCACGACGAGCAGCGGCCCGGGGATTGCGCTAAAGGCAGAGGCGATCGGCCTCGCCGGCATGATCGAGTTGCCGCTCGTCGTCGTAAACGTACAGCGAGGAGGACCGAGTACGGGTCTGCCGACCAAGACAGAGCAATCTGACTTACTACAGACACTCTTCGGCAGGAACGGTGAGCTTCCCTTGCCAGTGGTCGCGGCCTGCACTCCCGGAGATTGCTTTCACGCCGCGATCGAGGCGATCCGAATTGCAGTCGAGTATATGACGCCCGTGTTTCTTCTGTCCGACGGCTATCTGGCCAACGGTGCAGAACCGTGGTGTCTCCCTGATGTCGCGTCTCTGCCTGCGATTCGAACCAAGTTTCAAACAGAGGTTGAAGGCTTCCAGCCTTACCAACGGGACGAGCGCTACGTGAGGCCTTGGGCTATCCCGGGCACACCCGGACTCGAACACCGCGTCGGCGGACTCGAAAAGGCCGATGGTTCGGGTCATGTCTCATACGATCCTCACAATCACGAACGGATGGTGGAATATCGTGCGGCAAAGGTGGCCGCCATCGCAGACGACATTCCGCCACTGGACGTATTCGGCCCAGAGGGCGGCGATGTGCTGGTCGTTGGCTGGGGAAGCACGTTCGGCCCGATCCGTGCTGCCGTGATGCGTGCACACGCAGAGGGGCAGTCGGTGAGCCACGTGCATCTCAGACATCTGTCGCCGCTGCCGAAAGACTTGGGTGGCATCCTGGAGCGATACAAGACAGTGCTCGTGCCAGAGATGAACATGGGACAACTAGCCTATGTCCTAAGGGCCCACTACCCGGTCAGTACTGCTCAGGTGAACAAAATGCAGGGAACGCCTTTCACGGTGGCTGAGCTCTTTGATGCCATTCAACAACACGTCAGCCCAGCGCAGGCCAAAGCGGAGGTGGTAGCATGAGCGTCTCTCCACCAACGGCGCCACTAGGAAAACGCGACTTTCAGACCGATCAGGATGTCCGATGGTGTCCTGGATGTGGCGACTATGCCATCCTATCCACCGTTCAGAAGGTGCTCCCGACGTTGGGACTACCCAAGGAACAGTTTGTGGTGATTTCTGGAATCGGGTGCGCAGCTCGGTTTCCCTACTACATGAACACCTTCGGAATGCACTCGATTCACGGCCGAGCCCCAGCCATCGCGACAGGCACCAAGATCGCCAATCCGGACCTCTCTGTGTGGGTCGTCACCGGAGACGGGGACGCGCTTTCGATCGGTGGCAACCATCTTTTGCACGCCCTCAGGCGCAATATCGACATCAACATCCTGCTCTTTAACAATCGAATCTATGGACTGACCAAAGGGCAGACCTCTCCGACAAGTGAGAAGGGTAAGTACACCAAGTCCACGCCGGCGGGGGAAATCGCCAGACCGGTCAATCCCGTGTCGCTCGCTCTCGGTTCGAACGCTACCTTCGTCGCACGGACGGTAGACGTACAAGCGAAGCATATGACTGACGTGCTGCGGCGCGCCTACGAGCACAAGGGGACCTCTCTCGTCGAGATTCTTCAGAACTGCAACATCTTCAACAATGGCGCTTGGCTCGGATTTACCGAACGCAGCGTTCGCGATGACAAGCAGCTGGAGCTAAAGCACGGCGAACCACTCATCTTTGGAAAGGACTCGAATAAGGGAATCGCGATCGAAGGCCTAGCCCCTAAGATCGTCGATCTCGATGAAGATGGGGCCAGCGATCGCCTTTGGGTCCACGACGAGAGCGCTCCTTCAGCCTATCATATGATGTTGAGCGACATGGCATACCCAGAAATGCCCACCCCTATTGGTGTTTTTCGATGTGTGGAAGCGCCCTCGTACGAGAGCGAACTCACGCGCCAGATCGACGAAGCTCAGGCCGGGGGACAGCCGGACCTACAGACGTTGTTGGACGGACCGGACACCTGGACGATCGAATAGGTAATCAGGTTCCCATCGTTCCGCCCCTTGGGCTCAGCTCTCCTGAACGTTCAATCCGAGGTCGAATCTCATTCGGAAGTAATCGTCTGAGACTGCCCACTTGTGAAGGGCCTCGCGGCGAACATCGTGATCGAGCAACTTGGCTACGCCAGGATGATCGACAATCGCTCGGTCCGCCACACTCAGATCGTCGCAAAACAGAAGGCCGGTATTGATCGCTTCGTCCGCGACGTTGTCGACCCACATATCGACGTTGACGTCGAGCTGCTGCTTCACGAGTTTCTGCACCGCACTCTCGAGATGTTTGCGGGCTTCACGCTTACGGTACTTCTCGACCATTCGCTTGAGTTGGTCCGTGTCGGTCCCCTGCGGAACAGGGATGCTGGGGTCAACGTGGTTCACCAGCACAAGTAGGATCGAACGGAGGTGCACAGCCTGATGGGTCGTAGTTAAGACGTACTCGGGTCTGAGCAGAGTGAACTGTTGGGCGATGATGAAGGCCAGCTCCCTCTCGCCCTGACCTGAGAGCATGTCAGGGCCAATGACGAAGGCTGGTTTGTCGAGTGCGGCGTTCGCCATGCCGGTCATCGCCCGCTTTACGTAAACGCGCGGCAGTTCCCTACGGCCCAGTAAGCGACCGATTTGGTCGTACAGGCGCGCGAACAGTAGATCCTGACCGAGGTCGAGTCTGTCTTTCTCGGTGATTCCGACCGCGGTCATATCGTTCGCGAACAACCGGCCGAACGCGTCCTCAGCGACCATCATGATCGCATCCAGAATCTGCGATTGGCTTGCAGGGCGAAGGTTCGTGCGCCGCATTTCTTCAGTGACCATTCGCGTTGGCAGCTTGAGGGTGGGGCGCAGAAGGCGTACGAAGTGTCGCTCCCAGCGTTCGCTCCAGCCTCCTTCTGC
>CAZDBH010000087.1:0-11567 GCA_964503485.1 uncultured Bradymonadales bacterium
TCGGAAACCGATTCCGCGCAGAGACCGAGAGAACTGGTGGAAGCCAATCCAGCCCCAATCATTGCGCTCCAAGTCACCGTGGGTGATCTGTCCGAAAATGACGACCATGTCGATCCGGCCGTCTTCGACCAGCAAGTCGTATTCGGGGTAGACGACGGGGGCGTCGAGTGAGGACTCGACGTGGTACGAACCAGTGAACAGCTCACCATCAGTTAGCGGACATCCTTCGCGCTCGGCGTCGAAATAGTAGAAGAGGTTGTGGGCTCCCAAGTCTTCCGGGTCGACCGGACCACCGGTCTCGTTGTCACTCGCACAGGCAGCACCCACACGCTCAAAGAGGCCTTCCGGTCGCGCCGGCAGGGTCACTTCGATTTGGCGGCCAACCAACTGCTCGATCGTGAGCTGTTGGTCTTCGAGGTCCTTGTATTTTACCAACGACTCGATACTGACGGTGTAGACCAGCTCGAGACCGCCCTCGATGACGTCGATCGACGAAAAGGTCGGGTCGCCGCCCTCCAGGTTGAGATTCAGGTTCTCTGACTTGAGGTCGTTGCGGGCATACTTGATCTGCTCGGTGACTTGGGCCGTGATGTCGCGGTGCTGCCACCGGTTGGTGCCGGCGAGAAGCTCCTCTGCCAGCGCCATCAGCTCTTCGTCGGTCTTGTCGGGCACTGAAACCTGGACGCGGCCAGAAAACGAGGCCTCGAGCTCAAAGGCTCGGTTACCGACATAACCTGTGTCGTCTTTGCCCCCGAAGTAATCCTCCATCGAGGGGATGGCGAGCTCTTCTGAGACGCTCGGCCCTTCCACGGGCGCATCCTCAGCACAACCGACAGTCATGGTTACGAGGGCAGCGACAACCAACTTCGTTCCGACCCTTTTCATTGCAATCCTCATCTCAATTATTGAAACCAACAGCACTAGCTGCGCTGTGTAGTGCAAAATGCTTGCCGAATCCCGGGGGTGACCAAAACTCTGCTAACTTCTTGATTTCACACAACTTACAGTAAGAACAAAGCAACCACGAATCTTCTCTCGACCGGCGACTCTCGGAGCCATGCCTGATGTCTATAGACCCCAGGCGGCAGTGTAGATTGGCGCATACCGGTCGGTTATGGTGACGCCTCGAATCGCTAGGACCGATGGAGTCAAATGAAGAGGTCTCACAGCGCGTACTCGGCAGCAGCTTGCACAGGCCTCTTCCTCTGGTTGAGCGCTTTGTCGAGCTGTGATTGGGGTCCCGCGGGCAACATCCCCGCGGCCGAGGGCTCGGGTAGTGGCGGAGAAGCTGCTCAGGAGTCGGAGCCATCATGGACAGCGGAAGACGACTTAGCCCTGCTGCGAATCACCAGCCTGCGAACGTCGATCCTGGAGTTCAGCGAAAACCGAGGGTGTCATCCGTCCCCTGGCTTGGCATTGCTGCTGCGTTCGGAGTCTTACCCGGGCAGTCCCTTCGCCAGTCCTTCAGAACTCATCGATGGCAACGGCAATCCGTATCAGTACATTCTAGAGGGCAAGTCCGCCGTCCTTCGCTCTACCGATGTTCCCTCGGCCGGCGGCGACGCATTCGAGATTGAGTTTGATCTACCGGTCGGAAGCCTTCCCTGTGGACAAACCGAGACTGACAGCCGAGTGATTCTCGATCAATCCGGTGCTCGCGGTGAAGGTCCCTTTGTCCCGACCCATGAACTGTTGCTCAGGTTTCCGTCGGGTATGTACGGACGGTCGTTTGTGCGCCTCTTCCCAGACGCGGAGGGAGATGGCCCGGCCTATCAGGAGCGAGAGTGGTCCGGCGACAGTGAGGCTCGCTGGCAACGCCGCGCTGGCGTGTGGCTTTTGGATGGAGCGCCGGAGTACGGCGGTCAGACGCTCGAAGTGCGTTCACTAGTGGACGACCCGATTTAGCCCAAGAAAGGGCTTGGCTCCAGGCCGGTCGCTCGGTACATTCCCGCGCCGTATGCAAGTACTCAACTCACAAATACGCCGCGACGACGACAACTTTCAACGCCACGACACCCATAACCGAGCCCTCGCGAAAGAACTGCGTGAGCGACTCGCTGAGGCGGGCCAAGGCGGAGGTGAACGCGCGGTCGCGACCCATCACAAACGCGGTAAGCTCTTTGTTCGAGAACGGGTCGAGCGTCTTCTCGACCCGGGCTCACCGTTTCTAGAGCTGTCCGCCCTCGCAGCCAACGGTATGTACGAGGGTCGCGCCCCAGCCGCCGGTGTAGTCACCGGTATCGGCGTTGTCGCTGGGCGCGAGTGTATGATCATTGCTAACGACGCCACGGTTAAGGGCGGCACCTACTACCCCCTCACGGTTAAGAAGCACCTGCGTGCTCAGGAAATCGCTGAGGAAAACAACCTGCCCTGCGTCTATCTGGTCGATTCGGGAGGAGCCTATTTGCCCCTTCAGGCGAATGTGTTCCCCGACCGAGACCATTTCGGGCGAATCTTCTACAACCAGGCTCGTATGAGCGCCAAGGGCATTCCGCAAATCGCCGCGGTGATGGGTTCGTGCACAGCGGGCGGCGCCTATGTTCCAGCGATGAGTGACGAAGCCATCATCGTCAAAGGGACCGGCACGATTTTCCTCGGTGGTCCTCCGCTCGTGAAAGCCGCGACAGGTGAAGAGGTCACAGCTGAAGAGCTCGGTGGTGCCGATGTTCATACTCGCCTGTCAGGGGTGGCCGATCACTTCGCGCAAGATGATGACCACGCCCTCGAATTGGCCCGCGACATCGTCGCGACCCTAAACACCAAGAAGCGGGTCACGCTCGATTGTGAGAAGCCCGAGGATCCAGCCTACGACCCCGAAGAGCTATACGGCGTCATTCCCACCAGCTTTCGTGAAAACTACGACGTCCGCGAGGTAATCGCCCGCGTCGTGGACGGAAGTCGGTTTCGCGAATTCAAACCGAGATATGGCGAAACGCTCGTCTGCGGTTTTGCTCACATCGAGGGCTACCCGGTTGGCATCGTCGCCAACAATGGCGTGCTCTTTAGCGAGAGCGCCCTCAAGGGAGCTCACTTTGTCGAGTTGTGCACAGCGCGGCGAATTCCACTGCTCTTCTTGCAGAACGTCACCGGCTTCATGGTCGGCAAAGAATACGAGCGCGGCGGAATCGCCAAAGACGGCGCAAAACTGGTCCACGCCGTAGCCAACGCCGCAGTTCCCAAAATCACACTCATCATTGGAGGTAGCTTCGGCGCCGGAAACTACGGCATGTGTGGGCGCGCGTACCAGCCGCGCTTCCTCTTCATGTGGCCCAACGCGCGCATCAGCGTCATGGGTGGCGAGCAGGCAGCTGGCGTCCTGTGTACGGTACAACAAGGTCGCAGAGTGCGGCACGGCGAGGACCCGATGACTCCCGAAGAGGAGGCCGCCTTCAAGGAGCCTATCCTCGAGCGCTACGAAGCTGAAGGGAATCCATATTATTCGACCGCTCGGCTGTGGGACGATGGCATCATTGATCCACCAGAAACCCGCCGCGTCCTAGGCTTAGCCCTCTCCGCGTGTTTGAACGCGCCGGTGCCGGCTACGACCTATGGCGTCTTCCGGATGTGACCATCGTGAGTGGCTCCAAGACAATTCGACGACTGCTGATCGCCAATCGCGGAGAAATCGCCGTTCGGGTCGTGGATGCGTGCAGGGAACTCGGCATCCACACCGTAGCGATCGCGAGTGAACCCGACAAAACGGCGCGCCACACACGAGTGGCCGACACGACCGTTCTGATCGGTGGAACGACCGCCGCCGAGAGCTATCTTCGCGGCGACGATATTATCAAGATCGCTCTCGAAACGGACTGCCAAGCGATTCATCCGGGTTACGGCTTTCTCTCTCAAGACGCCGACTTTGCCCAGAGTTGCATCGACGCCGGTCTGCTCTATGTCGGGCCACCACCCAGCGCGATGCGAATCATGGGCAACAAGCCCGCGGCCCGGGCCCGCATGCAAGACAGCGACGTACCGGTCGTTCCAGGTTTCACGGGCACAGGCGACGAGAGCCTGGCCGAACTAAAAGTGCAGGCCGAAGCGATTGGATTCCCCCTGCTAGTGAAGGCAGCAGCGGGTGGGGGCGGAAAGGGAATGCGCATCGTGCGCTCCGCGGCCGAGCTCGAGGCTGGTCTCGAGGCCGCCCACAACGAGGCCCTTCGGTCGTTCGGCAACGGCCGCCTCTTTCTCGAGAGATATGTCGAAAACGCGCATCACATCGAGGTCCAAGTTCTGGCTGACGAGCATGAGAACGTGCTTCACCTCTTTGAGCGTGAGTGCTCGCTTCAACGGCGCTATCAAAAGGTAATCGAGGAGTCACCCAGCCCGCTGCTCGATCCGGCTCTTCGAGAAGAGATCGCCCAGGCGGCCGTCCGTGCAACCCAGGCCTGTGGCTATGTGAGTGCTGGCACGGTCGAGTTCCTTGTCTCATCGGTCGATCGGTCCTTCTGCGTTCTCGAGATGACCACCCGGCGGCAGGTGGAACACCCCGTGACCGAAGCCGTTGTCGGCTTGGACATCGTGGCTGCCCAGATCCGAATCGCCCAAAACGAACCACTTACTATCGAACAGAGTGAACTCACTCAACGGGGACACGCGATCGAGTGTCGCGTCTACGCCGAGGACCCCTCCGCGGGTTTTGCGCCTTCCACTGGAACCCTGCACGTCGTTCGCTTTCCCTCTGGGCCCGGGATTCGAGTCGACACTGGGGTTGAGAGCGGCGACCAGGTCAGCATCTACTACGATCCGATGATCGCGAAAGTGATCGTACACGCAGAAAGCCGAGAAGCTGCCAGACGCCGAATGGTGACAGCGCTCAATGCGACGACGGTGATTGGAGTCGAAACCAACATCGCGTTCCTGCTCGACCTCCTCGAGAGTGACGCCTTCATCGACGGTACGGCGACGACCGCCTTTATCGATGAGGAGCGCCAGGACTGGAGCCCGCCACAAACCGAGCACAATCCGGAGCTCTTCATCGCCGCGGCTTTCGCGGACTTCCTCGGCGGCGGAGGGGCAGAGAGCCCTGCTGACGGGGGCGGTTCGGTCGATGCCGACCTGCACAGTCCGTGGAAGCGGCGTGACGGTTTCCGACCGGGAGGCAGCTGATGGATTTCTACTATCGGTCAAATGGTGCGATTCACACCGTCGGCTTGAAGAAGCTGGAACATCCCGAAACGGGCTATGAAGTCACCCTCGGTGACCTGACCTCCACCGTTGACGTCATCCGTTTTCGCGAGGGCGAACTCGTTCTTCGCATAGACGGGAACACCCGCACCTTCAGACTTGCGCGGGATGGTTCTCGACGGATGGTGCACAATGGGGCTTCGTCTTCGATTGAGTTCGAGCGCGTCGATTCCCCCCGACCTCGGCGAGCCGGAAGCGCAGCCGAAGAAGGCGGGTTGACCGCAACCACACCAGCTCAAGTCATGAAGATTCTGGTCGCGGAAGGCGACACAGTCTCACGCGGTGATGCCCTTTTGGTGCTCGAGGCCATGAAGATGGAGTTTCGTATCACGGCACCCAAAGACGGCCAAATCACCAAACTCGGATGTGCTGTCGGTGAAGTTGTCGAACGCGGCCAGCTGCTTATCGATATCGGCGAGTTGCCCTGACGCGACTACAACCCTGCGCGGCTGAGTACCCTGAGAGCAGCCCTGACCATGGGCATATCTACCATCTTCCCATCGAGAGCGAATACGCCGCGACCTGCCTTCTGATGTGACTCGTGGGCCGCAACCAGCTCTTGGGCGGCCTCAATCTCTTGCGGGGTGGGGGTGAAGACATCCGTGATGGGTCCAACTTGTTTGGGATGGATGGCCAGCTTCCCGGTGTAACCCATTCCCATCGCTTTGACGGTCTCGGCGACCAGCCCGGCCTCGTCGTGAAGATCGACGAATGGCGTGTCGATAACCTGAAGGTCTGCGGCCGCGGCGTGGATCACCACGGCACTTCTAGCGTAGGCGACTTCATCGCCAGCGGGGCTGCGAGTCGCGCCGATGTCGCCGCAAAGGTCCTCCGCACCGAAGATGAGAGCGACGAGTCGGGGATGAGCGGTGGCGATCTCCCTGAGATTGACCACACCCAGGGCGGATTCGATGATGGCAATGAGTCGGGTCGTACCTTGTGCGACACCTGAAGCGGTCTCGAGTGGGCCCAACAAATCCGCGGCTGCGGTGATGTCGGCGGCACACTCCACTTTGGGCAGTACAAAGGTGTCAGGAAGTGACCCTGCGACACCGGTAACTGCGAGGTCGTCGGCCATGAGACCGCTTGTGCGGGGGTTGACGCGGACGAGGCGCTCGCTCTGTCCGAAGTCTAGCTCCCGCAAGGCTCGAGCGGTGCATTCACGGGCTTCGACCTTCATCGACAGGGCAGCGGCATCTTCGAGGTCGATGATGACACCGTCTGGGCTCAGCTGGCTGGCTTTGTCGATTTTCCTGCGTTCCGTACCGGGGCAGAAGAGCAAGGACCGCCGTGGCCGTCGGATACTACTCATCCGTCGGCCTTTCTGAGAAACAGGGCTGAGCGTTCGATTTCAACCACGATTTCGCCCCGCTGGTTCACTCCTTGGTGGAGCAGGCGGACAATGCCGCGATCGGGTCGGCTTTTGGACACCCGTTTTTCGAGCACCTCGGTCTCGACGTAGATCGTATCACCGTGAAACACTGGTTTGGGGTGCACCACTCGATCGTAGGAGAGATTGGCGACGATGGTGCCTTGGGTCAACTCCGGGACGGTAAGGCCCACGACCAACCCCATGGTGAAAATACCGTTCACGATTCGCTTGCCGAACTGAGTCTGGGAGGCGAATTCCTCGTCGAGATGCAGTGGTTGGGTATTCATTGTCATGCTGCAGAACAGCACATTGTCCGTCTCGGTGATCGTGCGGCCGTTCTGGTGCCGTAGCCGCTCACCCGGTTCGAGTTCGTCGTAGTATCGTCCAGCCATCGTGTGGTGCTCCGGTGCAGCCAGTCTGAATCGCGCGTTGCCCTAGGCTGCCTTCTGATCGGCGCTGAGATTAGGTGGTATCCACTTGTTGCTCACCAGCCACTCGTGCGTTTGGCGCAGACCAGCCGCGATCTCTGGATACTTCCACTCGAAGCCGAGTGACTTCAGTTTTGACGTGTCATAGACATGGTCGCCCAAGAGGTAGAGCAACATGTCCTTTTCGACCCTGGGCTGTAGGCCGCCCACCAGCCCATACGTGTTCGAGATACGAGTCCAAGCCTTTGCCATTCGCGCATTCATCTGGTCGAGCCTGCCTTGGGGGACTAGGTTTCTAACGAGGTGAACGGTGAGGTTGACCAGCGGCTGGAACCAGGGGAGCCGACGGCCCGGCTCGAATCCGGTTAGTTCAACAACCAGTTCGAGTAGGCGACTCCATTTGATTGGCGTCTGGTCACAGCAGTTGTACGCATTACCAATTGTCCGAGGCAGCTGAAGAAGCAGCATCGATGCCCGGGCGACGTCCTCCACGTGCACGTGATGGCAGTAGGGCGCGTCGTCGATCGCCACGCCAGTCGGTTTTCGAGCCATACCCATGAGGATGTTGGTCACGAAGATGTTGCTGTGGATATAGCGGCTGCGGGGTCCGTAGATGGGCCCAGGCCTAAGGATTGCGGCGGGAAGACCGTGCATTCGCTGGTACTCCCACACCTTGTCCTCGCCTAACTTCTTTGTGAGCTCGTAGGGGTTCTTGGGGCGCTTTGGGCCGTCCTCGTCCATCGGCGTATAGGCTGGTTCGCCATAGACCCCGATGGTAGCGATATGCACGAACTTCTCGACCTTGGCTTCCAAGGCTGCCCGGCACATGTTCTCGGTGACGCGCACATTGCCGTTGTAAAGCTGGTCGTAGGTTTTTGAGAAATCAAAAACGCCGGCAACGTTCACCACCCCTGTCATGCCCGCCGTGACCTTGATCGCTTCAGAGAGCTTGGACAAATCGGCGTGCATCACCTCCGCGCCGAGCTCTTCGGCCCACGCCAAGTTGGCACCGGGCAAATCAGTGGCCCGCACGTCATAGCCAGCCTCGATGAAGGTCTCGACGGTGTGACTTCCGAGAAATCCGCCGGCTCCGTTGATAAGGACTTTACCGCGTTTCATTTGCGCTCCCTGGTGTGGTGCAACCCAGTTGTGGACCCTGGCGGACGGAATCTCGGATTAGAAGGTGCCACTCAGGCTGATACCTGCTCCGTCGCGACCAAACGTGGGGGCAATCGCAACGTCCGGCTCGCTAGTGACCTCTTCCTCACCGTCATCGAGCGTCAACCACAGATAGGTCGCCGTCCCCAGGAGGGCGACTCCGACGCTAACCAGCGTGATTCCCAGTGCGCCTTCTCTATCGGAACGATCGAGCAAACGCTCTTGGTAGGCCGGGTCGGTGGCAGCAACCTCTGCAGCGAGGGTTTCGTCGTCAGAGGACGCGATGAAGTACCCGATGCTTCCTGCGACTGCAGCAACACCGAGAATCGTCAGGCCGAGGGGGGCGCCAATGTCGGCGGCCTCCTCTTCTTCTTCCTCAGCTGCCGCTTCGTCCTCATCGTCTGATGTGGCCTCGGCCTCTTCTTCGGCGCTTTCGGCGCCCTCGTCGGCGGTCGTTTCGGCCGTTTGGGCTATAACCGTGGCTGGAAGCCAAAGTTGTGCCGTCAGCGCGAAGGCTGCAATAATCGCCAGGGTTCGCCCCAGCACACTCCGTTCACCCATTTTCCTACTCCTAGCGATATCAGTCGTGATCGTATGCTTGCTCACCTTGGTAGACGCGGTAGGCGAAGTCGACGTCGTGGTCGCCCAGCGTGATCGAATTGATCGCTTTGCACATGCGTACAGCGTCATCCAAGGTCTTTTGATGGATGTTTCGTCCGGTGGCGTTTCCGCGAGCACCGGAGATATGAATCTGATCGTATAGATCCTGGAGGAACTTGCGCACGTCGGTGCTCGAGCCGCCCGAGACGATTACGCCTGTGCGGCCCCCCGAGGTGACGGCTTCTTTGAAGGCATCGGCTTGGGTGCCTTCTGAAACCTTGGGATAGTTCACCTTCACGAAGTCTGCGCCCAAACACAGGGCAGTCCCCGTGGCGCCCGCGATGAGGTGGGCGTCCTTTTCGTCTGCCACCGCGGCTCCTCTGGGATAAATCCAAAGGACGGTAAGCAAGCCGTAGGCGTGTGCTTCGTGACAAACCTGGGCCGCCTCTGTGAGCATCTCTGACTCGAATTCTGACCCCAGATAGATGGTGTAGCCAACGCCAACGATCGACAGTCCGCTGCCTTCGGCAACCTCGACTACGTCGTCCACTGCGTTGATACAGCGACTAACCGGGTCTCTCTGGCCCTTTTTGACCAAATGAGTCTTCGAGTTCAGCTTCACGAGGTAGTTTACGTCTGGATACTCGGCGCCGTAGGCGGCGACAAGCCCGAGTTGGCCGGCGAGGCAACCTGGCTTTCCGCCCTGCGCGACGCGGAAAAGGTGCTCGGGATCAGCGTCGTCCAGTGGAATACCCTCACCGAAGAAGTCGTCATTGAGGTGCTCGATCTTCTGGTCACCCGCGAAGAGCGCCAATCGGCCGGTGCCGCGCGTGATTTTCAGGTAGTTCTCGACATAACGGTCTCGCGCTTCTGGCGCGACGTTGGCTGGGACCTTGACATCGTCTGCTGTAATTTTTGGCATCGAGATTCCTCCCCGAATTAGGTGGTTCCTTGGGCTCCTCTAGCGTACTGTGCCGATGAGACCTGCAGCCGCGATGGCGGGTGCACGTCGCAACAACTCGCGACTCGGCCAACTGGCCGAATCGCGGCGTAACTTACTTTTGTTGGATGGCATATTCAAGGACAACCGACGCCTATGTCAGATCGGCTCTTCTACTTGATTCTAGCGGTCGTTATTGGGTCCTATTTGTACCGTGTGAACAAACGTCGGCGTCGAGTGACACGCGCCATGCCTCCGCTGGCTGAAGGGGAGCAGCGAGGACCAATGCCCGGTTACTCGAGACTGCCCGGCGAACACATTCGCTGGTCGCCAAACACGCCACCCCCGGCCGGGCTAGACGTCACGTGGAAGCCACTATCCATGGAGACCCTTCACGCCGGTCGACGAACGCGATTGGTCCTCACCGTGGAACTGCTCGATGAGATCTCGGTTCCCGATCGATTCACGCTGCTGCGAACCTTGGCACAGCGAATCATGAGCGGCACATCTACTATAGTGGCTGCCGTTCGCATGCTTCCTCCAGGCCAGAATGAGGCGGACAGCGTGATGATCTTGGCGAGGGATGGACGTGGGTGGACGGGCACCGGCGAGGGCGCCACAGTCACAGCAAGGTTACCCGACCGAGGCGACTTCCGTATGCCAACCTAGTTCCTGCTCCTCGTGCCGGTCCGCTAGATTTCTTCGGTATCCTCGTGAAACGCAAGTTGAACTGCGTTTGCCAAGTCGTTTGCAGTCCACGGTTTCTGGAGGAAACCGGCAAGCCCCTTGCCTTTGAAGGTCATGGTGGCCTCTTGCTCGTTGTACCCGCTGGTCAGGATGGTTGGCACCGAGCTGAGGTGTCGGATCTCTTGAAAAACTTCGGAACCACTCAGGTGGGGCATATTCATGTCGAGGATGACGAGATCGATCGCATCGATTCTCTCCTTGAAGAGTTTCAGAGCTTCACGACCGTCACATGCCAAGACAACGGTGTGTCCCAGTCGTTCCAACACCTTGTGAGCAACAACGCGGACGGTCTCCTCATCGTCTGCGACCAGGACCGTCACGAGTTTGGTCTCCTCACCGCTTATCGCTAGGTGCGAGCCCGTCGCTCTGACGATCGCCGCGTCGGAACAGGGCAGCAGGACTTTGATCGAGGTCCCCTTACCCTCCTCGCTATACACTCGAATGGCTCCGCCGTGACCGCGAACGATGCCGAGCACAGCGGCGAGACCCAGTCCTCGGCTCTGTGACTTCGTGGAGAAGAATGGGTCGAACATCCGACTCCGCACCTGTTCGTTGATGCCACTCCCAGTATCGGATATCTCGACGAACACGTACGATCCGCCTGAGTCGTCCCCGAAGAAGTCGGACTTCTTGAGATATTCGCCGGTCACCTCTGTCAGTCCGGTCGATATCGTCACGACACCGGAACGTTGTCCTACGGCGTCGGACGCGTTGGTAATCAAGTTCATGATGACCTGGCGAATCTGGCTGACGTCGGCTTCCAGCGGGGGCAATGTGTCCGCGAAATCGTATTTCAGAACAACCTTCTTAGAGATGGAGACCTCTAGAAGGTGGGCCATCTCTTCCACCAAAGCGGAGAGGTCGAATACCTCTGTGATGAACTGGCCCTTGCCTGAGTAGGCCAACATCTGGTTGGTGAGGTCGGCGGCTTGTTGTGCGGCGACCTCAATACGGCGGACAGTGCTTCGAACCGGAGACTCTGGTGCCAGTTCGATCATTGCGAGGCTTGCGTTGCCCAGTATGCCGACCAACAGATTGTTGAAGTCGTGCGCGATTCCGCCGGCCAGAACCCCGAGGCTCTCCAGTTTCTGGGCATGTTGAATCTGAGCTTCGAGCTCATTTCTTCGAACCGAGTCGC
>CAZDBH010000087.1:11577-21834 GCA_964503485.1 uncultured Bradymonadales bacterium
CAGGCCGCATGATGGGCTGTTACATCACCAGCAACCGAGTCGCGTTCACGCTGGTGGAGCTCTTCTTCGACCCGCAAGACGAGCTGAGCGTTACTGATCGCGAGCGAAGCTTGGGCCGCCAGCAGCTCGAGGTCAGCCACATCGTCTTCGTCGAGCAAATTCTCACCGTCGAGAGAATAGGTCATCAGAGCGCCCAAACACGCATCGCGTGCAGTCAGTGGGAAAAGAGCCATCCGCCTGGGGGGGTACTTTTCCATCAGCGGTATCATCTCGGGACTGACCTGCTTTGCCAGTTCGGCAATGTCGACCTCGAGATTGATCAGCGGCGTCCTGCTCTGTATGACTCGACCGGTCAGGCCTTCTCCTACACGGTAGTTCGAGTTTGCGAAGCAGCGGGCCACCATCTCGGCCACATCGGGGTCGGGGTGGTAGTGGGAGGCGACCTCGATGAGATTCTCTGGGCCGACCATCGAGACAATCGTGCCCATGTCCCCGAACAACATCGACACTTGCTGTGCCAGTTGATGGAGAATGGAGTCGACCCGCGGCACGGATTCCGAGAATTGTTCGAATATAGGGATCAGGCTATTCGTCCGCCTAGCAGGCGTTCCGGGAGCTCCCATGGAATCGCATCTCCGAGGTTGTCGCTGTTCACGCACTTCAGAGCTACATGGTGCCGACGAAAACGTCAATGTTCTCAGCTATCTGGTCCCGTTTCAATTCGGCGCTTGCAGTTTGTCGACGAACGACTAGACTGCGACCGCTGAAACACCGCCCGGGGCTGGGGTGTTCGTTGCCCGCGTGCCCATCCCGACTGGCGACTCAACCAGGACACACTAGTTGCATCCTCAATATGAGGACGGATTAACTATGAAACAGCTACATCGCATTCTTGCCATCGCGCTTCTCACACTGCTCGCCCTCGCATTCGCTGCGTGTGGATCGGATCCAGAACCAGTCGACGCTGGACCAACCGAGGATGTCGTCGAGGTACGGGACGATTTGGACGTCGTCGAAGATGAGGTCGCAGACGAACCTGACATGATTCGACCGGATACCAACGAGGGCCCGATCGTGTGCCGGCCCTGCTTTGGCGCGACGGACTGCGGTGGCCCGAACAATCTGTGCCTCCAGCTACCATCTGGCGAGTCGGCCTGCGGCTTGGACTGCGCCGAGAGCGAAGAAATCTGTCCCCCGGGTAGTTTCTGCACCTCTATCGGTGATGGCGAGTCGTTTCAATGTGTGCCGGAGAACCTGTACTGCGAAAACCAGTGCGGTGAACCCCCGGTGGAGTGCGAGACGGCGGGAGAAATCTGCGATCCGCTCAGCGGTCATTGCGGACCGCCCCTCGACCTGTGTGACGCCTGTTCGGTCGACGCACAATGCGGCGAGGGCAATATGTGCCTGACCTTTCCTGACGTGGACAGTTATCGAGGATGTGGCCAGGCCTGTAGCACCGACGAGCCCTGCCCTGACAGCTACATCTGTGCTTCCGTGGATGAGGAAGGCCTGGTCCGCCAGTGTGTTCCAGAGCTACTGACCTGCATCGATCGCTGCAGCGCGACCGTTTGCTCCGATGGCGAAGTCTGCAACCCGCTGGACGGTGTCTGTGAGCCACCCCTCGAATTCTGCGATGAGTGTTTGACGGCGGCTCAATGCGGCGGATCGCTCGACCTGTGTGTCCGGCTGCTCGATGAGGCCGCCTATTGTCTGCAAGACTGCACCACCAGCGGACAGATATCCTGCCCAGAGGGCACCGTGTGTCTCAATTTGGGGCCGGGAGTCGACCAGTGTGTGCCGACCGAACTGACGTGCACCAATCATTGTGTCGACCCAGAACCTGTTGTCTGCGAAGAGGACCAGAACTGCGACCCGCTCGATGGCGTTTGCCACCAGTCTCAGGTCGATCTTTGCGGACGACCCTGTGACAACAATTACGAGTGCGGCGGGCAGGACGATATGTGTATTCGATTCGCCGACGACCTCACTGGCGGAGCGTTCTGTGCACGTGCCTGCAGCGACGAAGACCCCTGCCCTCTTGGATACCGATGCAGTGCGCTCGAAGACGGCCTGCGGCGACAGTGCGCGCCCGCCGGCAGCACGCCGAGCTGCGAAATGTGCGGTGACGTTGTGTGCCCCGACGGGTTCGCTTGTAGACCGTCGGATGGCCAGTGTCTGGCCGAACCCACGCCGTGTACCGAACAAGCACACTGCCCAGTTGGCGAAATCTGCGACACGTTTTTCGAAAACCACTGTATTCCAGTCGGGCTAGCCTGCGATTTCAACTCCTTCGATTGCGGCTTTCAGATGAGCTGCTCGGCGACCAGCATCGGTGAGACCGGTCAGTGCCTACAGGAGTGCAGCGCTGTGCCCGAGGGATGCCCAGATACGGCGCCCGCCTGCGAGAGCTACCACCGCGCCTTCAGCGTTTGTGTCGAGCGAGGGCTCGGTCGAGTCGAGCGGTGTGCACAGCTGATGGATTGGCGCGAACAAGTGGGCCGACCGTGCCCGACTAGCGAGACAGACAGCGGCTGCTTCGGCACGACAGACACCTGCCTCGAAGACGTTGTGGATGGCGTACCGGGCTACTGCACGCAAAGCTGCGATCCAGACCCCGATGCGGGAGCACCCTGCCCCTCCGGCAGCTCGTGCTCGCAGGTAGTCGACATGAGTGGCGACGACGTAACCGCGTCGGCCGCGTTCTACTGCGTACCAAATGCGTGCGAGTGCATGTCTTGGCCGGAAGGGATCGAGGAAGGCGAAGTGGACGTGCTTCAGGCCGCCATCGACCAGTTCGAGCTGAGCCGATGTGACCTCGGTTTCTTCGCCGAGGAACGGGCTGTCGCTGGATCAGCAGTGGCCAATGACGCATTCCGAACTGCGCTGGTCGGACTCGTCAGAAATGAAGTCCTCTACGCTCCGCACACGATCCAGGACCAGCTCAAAGCAGCCAACGAGAACAGTGCCTCGACCGCGATCACCCTCGGTGCCGACAATCTCGGATTCTCCGATACCGACGTTGCTGTGGTAATCGGGACACCCACCTTCTGCGAAGCGGTCCAAGGGCTGTTCGAAGAAGGCGCTGAAGACCTCCCAGCCTGCGAGACTCTCACACCACTCGAAGAGCAGCTGCCCGAAGCGATGAGAGCCGAAGTGGCTGCAACGATCGCCGCTGCCGGTTGGGCGGTCGGGGCCCGTAGGAGCGTCTTCTTGGACACCACGGTCGAGGACTTCGACCGCGTCACTGCCCAACTCGCCACCTGGCTTGATGGGGGCTTGGAAAGCGCCGCTGGCGTGAACGATGTCAGGGACTTCTTGCTGAACTTCAAGTACGGCGCTCTCTACTCGGCCAGCAGCAGTGTGGCTGACCTCATCGACAGCGCCGATCTGAGTGCTGGCGAAGCCGATGTCAGCGGAGTGGACATTTCAATCGAGACCCCGGCTGGCCTTATCGTGATCAAGGGTTCAGGCGACGACGTGTACTGTGCCAGTGAATGCGGCGACGGTACGGTCATCGACTCTCATGTCTTGCTTTTCATCGAGCTTGGGGGCAACGACAGCTACACCGATGTCTCGGCTGCGACCAGCGACTACGACCTGGGCATCTCGATCTTTGTGGACGTCGCCGGCGACGATACCTACGACGGCGGCGAAGCGCTGTCACTGGGCGCCTCGCAAGGCGGTATCGCCCTACAGTTCGATTGGGGCGGTGGTGCTGACACGTACACCGGTGAACACGCCTCACAGGGAGTAGGACTCCTCGGTGTGGGCGTTCTTTCGGACGACGGATGCACCGCAGAAGAGTGTGTTGACACCTTCACTTCAGAAACAGCGGCGCAGGGCGTCGGTCTCTTCGGAATCGGCCTCGCGTTTATCGGTGATGGCGCAAGCACCTTCGAAGCCGACCAGCTGGCCCAAGGCGCCGCCGGTCCAATGGGCGCCGGCCTCTTGATCAATATCGCCGGGAATGACCAGTACACCGCGACAACCGGGGACGAGGGCGACGATCCCATCCACCCGGCCCCGGCCAGAATCCGATCGACGGTTGGGTCGAGGAACGAGTGGAGTGTGGCGCAGGGGGCGTCAGTAGGCATCGCAGCAGACGTTCCAGCCGATGGCGGAAACATGTCGGGCGGCGTTGGGGTACTGATCGACTTGGCCGGTGATGACGAGTACAGTGCCGGATTGCTCGGCCAAGGAGCCGGATACTGGCACGGTCTTGGCATTCTGCTCGACGCCGACGGGGCTGACCGTTACGAAACGCACGGTTTTGGTCTCGGAAGTGGACTCGACTTCGGTGCCGGCATTTTGGCCGATCACGCCGGGGACGATCAGTACAACGACGAGGAATCCACGGCCCGCTCGGTCTTGGGTAGTGGTTACAACTTCGGACTCGGGGTGCTTGTTGAAGAAGACGGAGACGACACATACTACGCTGGTTCTCAGTCGCTCGGCGTCGGCTTCCTCAATGGGGCCGGATTGTTCCTCGAGCAACTCGGCAACGATCAATACGACGGCCTCACCAGCGAGGAAACCCTCGGCAAAGCAACCCTATCTGTGCTCGGGTCTGAACCAGCGGATAACCCGCGGCGTGAAGCCCGCACCATCGGCCTCTTCGTCGATTCGAGTGGAGCTGACACCTACCCGGCGGGCGATGTCGGGGCCCCGAGCAGCGATTCCTACTGGACGAGGACAACACGGGTCGGTGCCGGCGAAGACTCCCTGTTCGAGTGGGGCATGGGTGGCGATGACGTGGGCGGCTCAGGTGTCAGCAGTCTGCTCGATCCGTAAGCGAATGCGGAAGCTCACCGGTCACGTTCTCCTCTCAGCCGCAATCGGCCTCCTGCTCGCGTCCTGTGGTAGCGATCCTGCTGCGCCCGTCGAAGACGGGGCATCGACGGATGTGACCGAAGCGGATGTGGTCGACGCGACAGATTCAGACGCTGATTCCACCCTCGACAGTTCGTTGGACGTGTCGACTGAACCCGATGAGATTCCACTTCCAACCGGCACGATCGACGACGGCGAAGAATGCCTCGACGATTCCGAGTGCATCAGCGGCCACTGTTTTACCTATGAAGAGGGCTTCCCCGAGGGCATGTGTTCGCCAACGCCGTGTGGGCCTGAGACGGTTTGCAATGGCGCCAACACGGTCTGCTTCGCGCCCGCCGAAGGCGAGCCCTTTTGTAGTCGGCGATGCACCGCCCATTCCGATTGCCGAAATCAATACGAGTGCGATTTCATTCAGGACTTCGGTTTCGGTGCCTGCGTTCCGGGTCCGCCGCCTGTGGACCTTCCCGACGGCGAGCCGTGCAGCGATGACGCCCAATGTCTTGGCGGCACCTGCTTGCGCCCACCCCAATATCCCGGCGGCTACTGCACCACCCTGCAGTGCGAAACCTTCGAGGACTGTGCCAGGGGAGACCACGACAATCGATGTCTGATTGCACAAGGCGGAGGTACGAACTTCTGCGTCAGGCTGTGTGAGGCAAACGCTGACTGCCGCGCGCGTTACGTATGCACCCCCATCGCCGAGAATCAGGGATACTGTGCGCCGGATCCGAATCAGCCGGTCGAGGTCGATACCGATTCCTCGGCGCTCGGTTTCGAGTGCAACCCAATACTGCTCAACGAAACCCAACAGCGGATTTCGTTCGAGGTTGAAGAGGGTTCGAGCGCCTATATGGTCGTTCCGATAGCCCTGGACGGGCGCAGGTTGCTACCCAACCGAATCCGCGTCCCCGGCGATGGTTCAGATATCAACCTCGCCAGCGGTGAAAACGTCGGCCAGAGTGCAACCTCACTGTTGTTGGGTTATGTCAGCCCGATAATCGTTCCCTGGCTCCCGACTCTGACCGACCAACTGCATACCGGTGCTCACGACTTCGACGTCGAAACGCAGTCTGGGGCGCTCTGCCACTATGTGCTTCAGGAGGAGTCGGCCGGCGAAGTCATCGACTTCAACGTGTACCTGGTCGGAGTACCCGACCTGAGGGCCGAGATTGCGCCCGGGGATCTCAATTTGAGTGCGGTCTTCGAGCAAGTTGACTCCATCCTGGACGGTGCTGATTTGGGCGTCGGCGAGGTCCGCTACTTCGATGTCGACGAAGAGATCGTCGAGCGATATTCGATCATCCGCTCCGACGGTGACGTCTTCGAGCTGGTAGCCTTCTCCGAAGAGCCCGGCGAGTCGCTGGATGACCTGTTGAGCGTCAACATTTTCATAACCCAGGCTTTTCAGATGAATGGCCCGATTGGCATCTCTCCCGGTATTCCTGGCCCGGCTGGGCTGCACAGTGCACCTGGCAGCGGGGTTGTGTTGACCGGGGAAGCGTTGGGTCAAGGTGATGCCGGGAACATCTTGACCGCCCAAACCCTTGTTCATGAAATCGGACACTACCTCGGGTTGTGGCACACGTCCGAGTTGGGAGGAGGCCGTTTTGATCCGCTCGATGACACGGCCGAATGCCTTGTAGACAGCGTGGAAGAGTGTCCTGATTTCAACAATCTGATGTTCCCGCTGGCCGGGACAAGTCACGTGCAGCTTAGCGACGGACAGGGTTTCATGTTGCAGCAGAACCCACTGTCAAAGGACTGATCATGAAGTTCGTTCGGTCATTAGCTCTGTTCTCAGCCCTACTCCTCGGTTGTACCTCCACCCCGACTACTGAAACGCCGGACGTGGCAGAGGAAGCCGACGGTGACGGCGTGACCGCCGATCTCACCGAAGAGGAGGTTGCGGCCGAACCGCTCAATCTCGATGACGGGGAGGCCTGCCTGACCGCGGAGGATTGCGCATCCGAAACCTGTCTGGACGATTATGACGGCTTCCCTGGCGGCTACTGCACAGCCTTTGACTGTGAGGCTCGAGAGGATTGTAGTGGCATCGCCCGCGCCTGCTTACGCGGCGCGTTCAACGGCAACCTGTGCGTAGAACTGTGCGCCGAAGACGGTGAATGTCGTGAGGGTTACGAGTGCGAAGGGGCGGGGTCTGGCGGGTACTGTTATCCGGCTTTTGTCGGGGCTGCCCTCGAGCCCCGCTGTGACTCGACTCTGATCGATGATACCGGAGTCACACTCGGATTCGGTGAACCTGGAACCCGTCACGAAATCACCTTTGACATCAGCGAGGACGCCACGAGTTTCGCCGTCGTCGTCTACAACAAGACCTCGTCAGTCATGCCAGAGCGAATGACTGCTCCTTCTGGTCACACCCTCGAACTGCTGAACGAATACGCCTTTATGATGAGCACTGGCTACCGGCTGCAGAACATGTGGCCGATTCTCGTGCCCGCGGGCCCTTTGTGGACTGAGTGGGTTCAACCCGGAACGTACACCATGGAGGTTGCCACAGCCGGCGACGATGTATGTTGGTTCGTGGTTGAGAACAAAGGCCTCGGCACAGTGGTGGATCTCAACTTCTACTTTGTTGGGGTTCGCGGCCTCAACGAGCAGAGCGCGGAACGGGACGACGACTTTCAAGAAATGCTGGAGCAGTTCCAGGTCACACTCGACCAGGCGGATATTACAGTCGGCGACATTCGCTACTTCGATGTAAAGGGCGACGTAGAAGACGCCTTCTCAGTCATCCGAACCGAAGACCAAATCTACGAGTTGATGGCGCTCAGCCGCAGCCCGGGATTCGACCGGGACTCGATCATGAGCACCAACGTGTTCTTTGTCAGGGGTTTCTCGGGCGAGATGTTTAGTGTACTCGGCGTCGCCGCTGGAATTCCTGGCGTGATGGGGATCCACGGGCGAGAGGGAACCGGACTGATATTTTCAGCCGACAACCTGGGCGGCTTCGAGGGAAATCGCCTGGTTGGGCAGGTGTTGGCGCACGAATTGGGCCATTTCCTCGGATTGGAGCACACGACCGAGATTGCTGCCTCGGGCAATTACGACCACCTGGCTGATACCGAGGAGTGTCCTGGGATAAGTCGAGAGACGCTGCAGAGCTGTCCTGATTTTTCTAACCTGATGTTTCCGATCGCTTCGTACCGTTCCTCCGTCCACCTGAGTGAGGGACAACAGTTGGTCATCCGGTCCAACCCTCTGGTACGATCTGGTTCGAGTGAAGCCGGCGCGAGTGAGGAGTAGACGATGAAGACCTTTTCTCTGGTCAGTTTAGTTTTGATTTGCCTGTCAGTTCCGGCCACTGCTCAGCAGTTGAATGGACAGAGCGGAGCCGAAGACCTCATGTTGGGCGCTCCCTGGACCACAGATGATGGCCAGGCGTCGCTTGACGGGGAGAAACTGGATACGTTTAGAACCCTCTTGAGCGGCTACGAATACTACCCCAGCCGCGACGACCTCCTGAGGGTCGACGCCAATCCGGTTCCGTACCTGCTGGCTCTGACCTACTCGGAAGATGAACTCACGATCCATCGCCATCGCGCGCTCGGAGGACTGGCCTACTTCCCAAATGAGAGCATCCGCTCCCATCTGCTCTATTTGCTATCCTCTGATGCCACACATGAGATGACCCGACATCACGTGATGGGCGCATTGGCGACTGGCTTTGGCGACAGCGCACTCAGCGTCCTGGAGCCTTATCTGACCTCAGAGGACCTTCAGCTGAGGTTGACCGCGGTCTCTTCGATCGCCTCAATCTCGAGTGAGGCGTCGATCTCAGTACTCACCCGAGCCCTGCCAAACCAGGAGCGGGAGCTCGTGCGGGAGCGGATACAAGAGGCGCTGACGACTGGATCTAGCACGCAATTTCAATAATTTCGGTTTGCGATTTCGCTTCGAGGCGCTATTTGAAGTTCATGATGGTTCGAATCGCACTGGCCCTACTTCTGTTGTCGGTATCGGCTCTAGCGGGTTGTTCTACCGCCTCCTCCACTGCCCCTCAGGTCGATGACTCCGAGCAAAATGCAGTTGACCGACTGCGCGACCGGATATCGTCAACGCAAGATCAGGAGAGCCTGGCGGAAGAGGAAATCGTCGAACCGCCCGAATCGGTGGTCTTGGAGCCGGAGCAAATCGGTGAGCTGCTTCCGGCCCGTTATGGTGGCGCCCTTCCGGACGACGATCCACTGGTATTGGGCGTCTTCAACCTGCGTGAGACGCGCGATCCGATCATCGATGGAGATACGGTAGCAGTTGTTGGGCTGGACAGCTCACTTCGCCTGCTCGGCATCGACACCGAGGAGATTTTCCATCATGGGCGGGAGCTCCGAACCCGCGCCTATACCGACTTTCCCGGCTATCTCGAGCTCATCTACGAGGGTGCGACCAGCCCCCCCAAATTCGGCACACCAATGGGCGAAGCAGCCCGCGAGTTCGCAAGACAGTTCTTCCATGGGGACACCCAGGTTCGACTCGAGTTCGATGAACTCACCCGAACCCGCGGCTATTTTGATCGCTATCTTGTCTATGTCTTCGCACTGCGCGACGGCCGATGGATCAACTACAACTTGGAAGCCGTGCGAGCGGGGATGACACCCTACTTTCCCAAGTACGGCAACTCGCAACGGTTCCACGACGAATTCATGGAAGCTGAAGCCGAAGCTCGAGCGGCGGGTATCGGCATCTGGGAACCGACCCTTCGGCACTATCCCGACTACGAGGAGCGCTGCGAGTGGTGGCATCGTCGGGGCGCAGCCATCGAACACTTTCGAGCGAACTACGGCGACGAGCCCAACTACATCGAGATTGGGAATGACCAAGACTGGGAGCGGCTACCTAGCCTCGATGGCGAGGAAATCGTCGTCTTTGGGACGCTCGGTGACTTCCACTACGATTGGGATCCCCAACGAATCGCGGTCTCTCGGCAAATCGCCAACGATTTCAACATCATCAGTTTTCGTAACGGCTTCCTCGAGTCACTCAACCTCGAACAGTACATAGGCGAATACGTCTATGTGCGCGGCAGGTTGGCCTTCTATCGTGAGCGTCCGCAATTCGTCGCGGACCAGGGCATCGAGGCCTGGACAGAACCATGAAGTGTTTTCATACCGATCCTCGATTCGCCTCGGCCTTAGATCTTGCCCGTCAACGGGCTGAGGCGGAGCAGTCAGATCAGGCCGACCCACGGACGAAGCCCGGGCAGCCCCCGCTCGGAAAAGCCAAACGGCCAACCCAAACCCAGATCACGACCGACCTCGAACTCCACGCCGTGGGCGCCGAGAGCAAATAGCGACGCGCAGTCTTCCGGTATCCCAGCGCAAGTAATCTCTCGTACCGGCCAGCGAGGCGTGCTAGGAGCCCGTCGCGTATAACGCCCCGGACTCCAGCCGTTAGCTTTTAGCG
>CAZDBH010000088.1:0-21575 GCA_964503485.1 uncultured Bradymonadales bacterium
AATTTACTGTAAGACAGCCCGTGCTGGCGCGACGCGGCGTTGATCCGCGTGATCCACAGGCGACGGAACTGGCGCTTGCGCTGACGGCGGTCACGGTACGAGTAGGCGAGCGCCCGCTCGACCGTCACCCGCGCGGTGCGGTACAGGCGACTGCGACCACCAACATAACCCTTGGCAGCCTTCAGCCACTTCTTGCGGCGACGCCGCGACATTGGACTGGTTGAAACGCGCATTTAGAAATTCATCCGTACGGGAGAAGCCGCTTGATCTGCTTCTCGTTGGTCGAATCGACCAGGTCAGACTTGCGCAGACTGCGCTTCCGCTTGGTGGTCTTCTTCGTGAGGATGTGGTTCTTGAACCCCTTCCCTCGACGAATCTTTCCGGAGGCGGTGGTGCGGAACCGCTTGGCGGCCGCGCGATTGGTCTTCATTTTGGGCATCGTCGTCCCTCGGTGTCCTCTGGAGCCTCTCGACTCTGAATAGGCGCGGGCGGAATTGAACCGCCGACCTCTACGGTGTCAACGTAGCGCTCTCCCCCTGAGCTACGCGCCTGTTTTCCTCGAAGCGACCAGCGCCCATCAGGGCGGGGGTCGAAACGGTGGCATGTGATACCAGCGGACTGGTAGGGGGTCAAGACAAAAAGGGGACGAGCTGGAACGTTTTTTCGCTTCTCGTATGAGCTAGACGAAGGGGCGTAATCAGCCTGCCGCGAGCTACTCTACGGCGTAGTTCCCCTCGAACGTCGCGATGATAACGCTAAAGGGCATCCCGAAGACATCCCTGACGCCCGCCGAGACGCGCTCGCCGTCCTGCTCGGCGATAAGCGACACTCGATTGGGACCGGAGGGTGCACCAAGCGCGGCGTATACGCCGTCCTTGTTGGTATAGGCTTGGCCGGGTTGCGGTAGATTGTCGCTGGAAATGCCGTTGAAATAGGCAATCGCGAGGGGATCTTCGCGGAAGCCAACTCGAACGCCCTCCACGGAGTTGTTGCGCTCCGGAGAACAATCCCGGACGACGCCGGCGATGGCTGTTGCATCGGGCTCAATCGGATCGGCCATACCGGCACTCTGAGGGATGGTCCGCCACGCGCCGTCTGTGATGACGTTTGCGTCCCACCTGACGGTGCCCTCTTCGTCTTCCCTATCGGCTCGAAGGATGGAATTGAACTCGTACGTATCCCTCCAGCGCCTCATCCGACCGGATACCTTCGTAATGATCAGCTCATTGGTCGGAATCGAATCAATCGAGTAGACGCCCTCGGTTCGGTCGGGATTGTCAGGGTGCGGTACGGACAAGGTCGAGCCCAGCACGAGGGTGTCCGCTTCGATGCCGGTGCGGTCCAGAATGTTCTGGCGACATTGGGCCTGAAGTTCGGGCTCATCGTCGAGCGCGGTGCAGAAACCGATTTCTGCGTAGCAGGCTTCCAGACTATCTCCAGCATCACCGCGACCGGTCGTGAAGTCTTCGTCCTCACATCGGCATGGGTCGAGTGCGAAGCAGTTGATGAATGGCTCCTGGCCGCGGAGGTCGACGTCCCTGAAGTCCTCACAAACGTTGTCAGCGAGCCACACCGACCAGGGCAGGAAGACGCTCTGGTCGTATATCGTCACGCAGAGATTGCGGCTTGGCGACTCCGGTCCGAAGAGCTCGACATCGCCCTGCATCGTGACCGTCTCAGACCCGCTCTCCAACTCGAATGGGTCAACCCAACATGATAGATCGGGGTCTTCGTCTTGTGGTGTGTAGCCGTTGTCTTCTTCGACATATAGAGCGGCTTCTACAATGGGCTCGCGGACGCATATCGCCTGATAGCAGACCTCCTCGCCTTCACACTCATCGTCGCTTTCGCATTCTTCGAAGAGGGACTCGAAGGTCGGCCCCGCGTCGACGACCTCTTCGGTCGAGTCGGTAGTGGCGTCGGTGTCGACGACAGTGTCCTGCGTCGCATCGGGCACGACCGTGCTATCTTCTTCGACATCTGGACCGTCACCGGCGTCGTCGGTTCCCAGAGCGATTCCCTGATCGTCGCCGCATGCAACGACCATCATAGGGACCATTAGGAGCGCCAAGACTCGATACTTCATTTTGGTTCCTCTCCGCTTTTCCCCTGCCCGTCACCGCTTTGTAGTCTGCCGACATCGCGTTCGACGACTCGGCTAACAATGGCTCTCAAGCTAGGGTCGCTTATCTTCTCGACTTCAGTTCGTTGTTCGTCGGTTAACGGGACCCGGAGTTCCTGTTTGGGCTCCGAAACCTCACTTCGGACTACTGGCGCCACATGGCCGACCTTTAGCTTCAGCTTCGTAATCCGTTTTACGCTTGCCGGTAGAAGACCGTTCAAGCGCCCCCGAATCCGATCCTGCTGAAAACGCAGCTCGCTCAGCCACACCGCATCTGCGACCACGACCTCCAACACTGGTCCCGACAGTGTCTGTGGTTGTGTTCGCTCCGCCCATACTCGACCGACGGCCAAAGGCCAAATGGCTCGAAGGATCTCGACGTCGAGGCGTCCCCGTTGCCGGATCGCCCAAATGACGTATGCATGTACCACTGGCTCGAGTCCGAGCATGGGACGTTTCTAATAGTCGATCTGGAGGTGAAATCCTAGTCCGTTTATCAATCGACCTGTGCGGCTCTAAACGGACCACCGGCAGAAGAGAGTTCCGCTACTCGTCTTCTGCTCCTTCAGTTTCATCTAAGTTGCCACCCGTAATCGAGGTGGCAAAAATGAGGCCTTGTCCGGCGTGACGAAAGCCTCGGGTCTCTTCCACGAACCGACCGCCGAAGGTGTACTGTTGACCCGCAATCAAGCGAGCCTCCAACTCGGGTCCATACCCGGTAATCAGCAGTTCGCGCTCAGAGGTAAGGTGATCCGATATGTAGAGATGCGGGTAGTTACACCGCTCCAGAATCGCCGCTGTTGCCTCATCCGTCTCGTCGAGTTCACCCCGACGTATAAGGTTGTCTCTGGCGATCTGTGCTTCGCGATTGTCACAGACGTAGACGTGTTTGACATACCCGCGAACCGATACCCACTGGTTGAGATACTCCTGCAAGCCCTGCAGCACGCCCCACACGGTAAGGGTACCGTCGGGGTGCAGCACGGGCCGATCGACGTTGATATTCGGCACGGGCGGTAAATCGACGTCCGGTTTGGGAAGGTTCGATTCGGCGTCCGCTTGGTCCGACTCCTCTGTCTTAGAGCAGCCGACCTGAGTCGAAATCAGAAGGAGGGCCAGAATTGCTGCGCGGGCAACAAGGCGACTAGCGTGATACTGCCAAGACGTGGTCATCAATCGTCTCTCGGTCTAGGGCTGCGATAACATCTTCGGCCATGTCCTCCCGAACTTCTACCCAGGAGTGTTCTTTGAAGAGCTTTGCTTTACCTAAATCGGATACCTCTAAACCGGACCATTCTGCAACAAGCTCGATCAACGCTTGAGCTTTCTCGAAGCGCGTCGTGCCAACATTGAAGCGCAGGCGGGCCATTCCAGCGGTTGCGCCATTGCGGCCCGAACGCGGCTTGTCCTCTTTCGGAGCTCGCTGTTTCGAGCCGGCATCTGGCTCGTCGTCGCGATTGGCTCGTGCTGGTTTAGCTCGTTCTGGCTTGGAGCGACGCTCCCCCGCCTCAGAGCGCTCGCGGTTGGCATTGCCATCGGCCTTCTGTTCACGGTCTTTCTGCGGTTTCTTCTCGCGCCTCGAACGCCGTTCGCCCCTGGGCTCACGGTCTTTCTGTTCTTCAGCCGGGGCTTCAGATGGTGCCGATTCGGCGACTGAGACCTCAGGAGTTGGTTGTGCCTGAGTCGCCGGTTGCTGAACCGCCGGCTCCTGCTGCTTGCGTCGGTCACGCTCAGCAACAAAATATGCCAGCAGCTTGGCTACGCGGGTGCGATAGTCAGGGAGTTTGGCCAACGAGTCTGCGAATGTCAGCATTCGGCCGTAATCAAGGTCTTCGTTGGCGTCCAAGCCATCGAGGATCTCATCCATGGCTCGACGCTCCTTCAGCCGGTTGAGTTCCTCCTCCGAAGGGAGGTCTTTGTTCACCAGATCGACTTTGTAGGCGCGCCGCAACTGATAGAACATTCCGATTTCACGGGGAGAAACAAGGCTCAGCGCAGTGCCGTGACGACCTGCTCGACCCGTTCGACCCGTTCGATGGATATAGCTTTCAGCGGACTCGGGCAAAACGTAGTTGATGACACAGGGCAGGAAGGAGATATCGATGCCACGCGCAGCGATGTCAGTCGCCACGAGGAACTGCAGCTTCCCAGACTTCATACGGCCCATGACCTTCTCGCGCTCGCTCTGGGGCAGGTCGCCGTTGAGAACATCTGCGCCGTAACCTTGCCTCTTTAGGAAGTTGGCCACGCGGAATGAGTCATCTTTCGTATTGCAGAAGATGATGGCTGCCTCGGGCTCCTGAAGCTTGATCAGCCGGTTCAGGTCACCGAGCCGCCCGACGCCAGAAATGAGGCAGTAGAAATGATCGATTTCCTCGGCACCGACTGAATCGCTGCTGAAAGAAAGATACTCAGGATAGTAGAGGGTGTGAGCGGCGACCGATTTGATGTCTTCGGTCACTGTCGCCGAGAACATGACGCTCTGGCGGTCTTCCGGAAGAAACTCCCGTATAGCCTCCAGTTCACGCTCAAAACCCATCGACAACATCTCGTCGGCTTCGTCGAGGACGAACACCCGAAGATTCGAAAGCTCAGTCGCTTTCCTTCGAAGCAGGTCGAGCATTCGCCCTGGGGTTGCCACGATGACTTCGGCCGTTTTCAGCCCTTCGATCTGGTCCCGAATGCTGGCACCGCCGTAGACGGTGACAACTTTGAGCCCCTTCGCGTCGAGGCCAACTCGCCGAAACTCGCCGCTCACCTGGAGCGCCAATTCTCGGGTTGGTGTGAGCACTAGCGCTTGCACTGTGCCGGGGTTGACGTCGATGGTCTCCGCAATTGGGATACCAAAGGCGGCAGTCTTTCCACTGCCGGTGTGGGATTGAACAATGAGGTCGATTCCAGCCATAACGAGTGGAATCGTTCCTGCCTGGACATCAGTCGGTACGACGTATCCAGCCTCGGCTATCGCGTTCAGCACTTCGCTCGAAAGCGGAAGGTCGGTGAACTTCTTCGGTAAGTGAGTCAATTTGAATCTTCGCTAGTAGATCGGGTTGTTGAGATTAAGTGGGCATTTTGCTGGGGCTGTCCGATCGCAAAGCCCAACGCCGCGCTGCTTGTAGCCCAAAAGGGCTCTGTCCGCAATCAGAAACTGGGGGAAGCCTACTCCTTCTCGAGAAGGACATAGAGCTGGCGGCTGTTCATGGGAAAGAAGAGCTCCGGATACAGGTGGCTGCCAGAGATCTGGGCGACTTTGAATCCCGCCAGAGAAAGCAATGCGTGGACTTCGTGCAGACTGTACAAACGAAGGTCGCAGTACTGCTCGCGGAATGGCGAACCGTCATCGAAGATCACCGTGCGCTTGGTGCAGAGTCGGCTTCGCTCGAAGTCAAACTCCGACTCGTCCAAGTACAGCCGGTTGTCCTGGCGCCACCAAGTGACTCGGGGTAGCTCATTGACCAACCGGTCTCGATTCATGAATTCCACGAGCGCACGTCCGCCGGGCCGTAGCGAGGCCTTCAGACGCTTCAGGACCTCCAGATTAACCCGGTCGTCAAAATACCCGAATGTCGTTCCAAGCATGATGAACCCATCAAACGTTTCGACCAAGTCGAGCTGCCTGATGTCACCCAGCAGGAAAGTTGCAGCCGCACCGCGAGTGGCCGCGTCGTGTTGGGCTCGCTCTAACAGCCCCTTCGACATGTCGATTCCGGTGACCTGAAAGCCCCGTTGGGCGAGTGCAATCGCGTGTCTGCCGAATCCGCACCCGGCGTCGAGAATGCTGGCACCGACCTGCAGATGGAGCGATTTTTCGACAAAATTCACCTCCTTCTCGGTCGTACGGTGGAGGTCATGCGGCAAGCTCTGCACGTAGAGATCGTCAAAGGCCGTGGCCACCCACGAGCGCTCTGAGCCGCCCTCGGTCACCAAACGCTCCCATTGATCGGGCCCGTCGCTGCGCGCTTCAGGCAGCGTCCCGGAAGCGCTCTTCGGCTTGCTTCGAGCGAGCGGGTTAACCCGGGCTGCACCGCCGCTTTCTAGGTTCAAGGCTTTGGCATCGTCTGGAACCGGAGGGACCGTCGCCGAACGCGCAGTCCCCGGCTCGTCAAACTCAATTTCTTCGATGTCCGCCTCGTCCAGCTCGTCGAGGTCGGAGTCCCTTTCGATCAACTTGAGGCTCGCCCGCTGCTCTTCGGCATCCTCAACATCAAAGACGTCGTCTTCACCCAAATCGATGTAGGTGGGCTCTGTTTCGAGGGCAGCCAACTCGTCTGTCGACAGATCTGTCGTCCATTCACCGGAGATTGCGGTGGGAATCTCCGGGCTGGTCTTGGTCGGATCGAGATTCTCTGGACTCGACGGCAGTCCTTCCGACCAGGGGTGATCCACTGCGTAGGGCTCAGGAAAGAAGACGCCAGGAACGTCGGGCCAAAGGGGCGCGCTCTCATAGCCGAGCGATCCCATTACCAGGGTGGACTCCACACTACCGTCCGAGGCAGCTGTAACCTGACCCATCCCAGCCATTGCCGCTGAGAGTCCGATCTCTTCCCGATCTGTTTTAGGGTCGGACACTACGGTTTTGGTGCCTTTGCCTTGGATTGCAAGTACGGAACGGATTCCATCCTACCCTAACCGAGACAAGACTCTCAAGGTTGCTGGCATCCTCTCTACCCTCAACTCAGGCAATTCTCCGCGAATCGACGGGTCCGAGGATCAGTCGTCTGGGAAATTCCCGATCAACTGACCGTAGTGGATTGGCGTATCAGGTATGAACTCGCGGGCGTCGAAACCGGCCCCTTCCCAGGCGAGCACGACCGATGAGCCGATGTGGAACACACCCAACTCGTCGCCTGCCTCCACCTGAACGGGTTCAGTGAGCGTGTAGTCAGCGTGGGATCGGTCTCATCGCGCGTTGGTCCGCAGCGGGAAGTGACTCAGCGAGATTCCGCCGACACAGAGGGCGCCAACCATGCAGACCGCTACCGGGCCCGACGAGCTGTCCAGCCAGATCACGACTCGCTCGTTGCTCGAAAACACATCCTCTGACGGGCCCGTCAGAGCGGGATTCACCGGCAGCAGCCGTCCGGGGTGGTAAGACAGACGACTGACGGTACCCGAAATGGGAGAATGGACCCGATGGTAGTCTTTAGGGCTCAGGTACACGACGCACCAGCGCGCGTTCTTCCACGGAAGCATGTCGACGCCCAGCCAACTGCACAGGCGTGCGCTGTCGCCTTTGACAGGAACCCTCGATTGGCTCGT
Source organism: uncultured Bradymonadales bacterium (assembly GCA_964503485.1). Lineage (GTDB taxonomy): Bacteria > Myxococcota_A > Bradymonadia > JAFGEP01 > JAFGEP01 > CAZDBH01. The sequence goes on from CAZDBH010000088.1 coordinate 7,382, forward strand.
ACCCATGTGGCTTACGACACCATCGCTAGGCAACACCAGGGCCCGCTCGCCGGGTGCGATCGGTCGTTCCCCTTGTCTCAAACTCCGAGTAAAGAAAGCATCAAACGAGGCCAGGTCATTCAGGGCCTTATCGACGCCATCGAGGTTTGCACCGAGCGCACGGGCCACACCCTTCCACAGAACGCCCCTGATGTTGCTGGGCACCGGAACCCGAGCTACCCGACCCATGAACCTGCTCACTGCAGCGGTGGGTGCGCGCTTAATGAGCTGAAGAAACAGCTCTTGTCTTGAGTCCAACATCACTGCTCGACTATCCTAACTAATGATGATTGGTGGCAAGTACCTCGTCGATGGTTGGGACAACTAATGGAGTGAGACTTTCTCATGGTTGGACGCAGACAAGCTTTGGTGAAATCCAAATCGAATAAGAAAGGGCTCAAGGCGGGCGCCGCGATGGGGGTCACCGCAGCCCTTTTCGCGTTTACCCCGTGGTTCTTCGGACTGGGGGGGCTGGCCGTCACGGGCTATTATGCCTACGACTGGCTGAAGTATCGCGGGAAATGGGGCATCCGTTTTTGAATGATGGGTCGTTCTGGCCGCACGGTCTACTGAACTTCCGCCAGTCCCTTCTTCGATGGCTCGTGCTCACGGTCGATGCTGAGGGCGCGCATATACAGGTCCCTCGCCCTTCGCCTGTCCCCTTTTAGCCGATAGATCTCACCCATTTGAAAGTGGATTGCGACCCGATCGCCTTTGTCTTTCAGGCTCATTTGGTGGAGCAACATCATCTGGAAGAACTTCAGCGCTTCGTCGAGGTTGCCCAGCGAGAAGAGCAACTTGCCCAAACTCATGAGATTGGGAAGGTAGGCGGGGTCGATCTTATACGCCGCTCTGTAGGCGGTTTCTGCATGCTGAGGCTGTTCGAGGCCAGCAGCAACCCGCCCCCGAAGGTGTTGAAGCTTGGCTCTCACACTGGCTTTGCCGCTCGACCCCTGCTGCTGAATCAGCCGATCGATTAACGGGCCCGCCTTTTCGTATGCTGAGGTAGCGAGATAGGCGTTTGCCAGCTCCTCGACGATGAAGATGTCTTCGCTGTCGAGTACATAGGCCACCTCCAACGCCTTGGTCTGGCGGCCTGGGTCGTTTAGGTGGACCTTCGCCAGCTCGGCCAGACCGAGGGCACGCTCCTTTCTGCGGACTGGGTCTTCCTCTCTGTTCGCGAGCAATGAACCGACCGACCAGAGTGACTCCCATTCCTCGAGCCTCGTGTAGATCTGATTGAGCTCTTCGGCGACGTCGAGTTTCGTCTGGTCCAGACGCAGAGCGTGCTCGAGTGGCAGTTTAACAGCTGCGTCCTCCGCTCCAATGCTGCGCTGAATCTGTGCCTGCCGGTAGTACAGTTGTGCTGCGGCCTCGGGCTGTTCGGTTAACGATATCTCGACTCCGAGCACCTCGAGTGCTTCGTCCCACTGCTCTTGTCCCTCGAGCATATTGCCGAGTTGGGCCAGAGCGAGCCGATTGTGGGGCTCCGTCTTGAGATGGCGCCGAAGTGTCTCGATCGCGTCCTCAGGCAACCCGAGCTGGTCTCTCTGGATCGCGCTGAGGTCTAGATACACTGCGCCGAGGTCGTCGCAATCGTCGGGCGATTGGAGCAGGACCTCCTCTAGCGACAGGTAGACTGAGACCAGTTCTTCCCAATCTTCGGCGTCCTTAACGAGCGCTGCGAGTTCTCTCAAAATCAACAGAGACTCGGGCGTCCGCTCCAGGGCTCTGCGGTAGAGTTCCATGGCTGTTGCAGGGTCGTCAAAACGATCCTTGTTAAGTTGCGCGAGCCGATGGGTGACCTCAAGCCGTTCGACCTCGCTACTCGGGAACTTGAGTCGAAGCTGGAGCAGGCTTGCAAGAGCCGTCCACTGCTCCAAAGCGGTGTAGATCGGGACGAGGATTCCGTGTAACTCCAGATCGTCGGGTTGGCGATCCAGCGCCCGCGCGTAGGCTTCTGCAGCCCCGGACAGATCACCAAGCTCCTGTGAAAGGGCCCCGATCTTTCTGAATATTCGGTCGCGTTCCGCGGGATCCTCAGTGAACTCGATCTGCTTGCGGAGCGCTTCGACGAGCGGTCGCTGCGCATTTGCTTCTTCGTAGAGTCGGACCAGGGCCAGGACAGCCTCCTTGTCCCCCGGATCGAGCTCCAGCAGCCTACGGTACCCGTCGGCGGCGAGCTGACTGTCGCCCAGTTCGTGTTCCGCGGCTGAGACGGCTTTGATGAGGAGCGCCCTGCCCTCCTCTGGCGTACTGAGTTCTGCGCGGTCAAAGAGAAGCTCGACCGACGACCGGTGATTCCCGGAGCGCTCGTAGATCTCTTGCAACGCTTCGAGTGGGGCTAGTTCCCCGGGCTGGAGTTCGATCAACTCCCGATATCGGACCTCGGCGAGGGCATCGTCACCGAGCTTCTGCTCGTACCAAGAAGCCAACTTCGCCAACACGGCGGCTTTGAGCTCTTGATTCACGATTCGCGATCGGATTTCATCAAACAGCGAGGTGAGTTCACTCCACGCATTCACACCAGCGCACAGCGTCTCGAGCTTGTCGTGAACTGATGGGTCGCCAGGTGTTTCTCGAAGCGCCCGAGACAAGTAGCTCAGCGCGCGGTCGGCTGTCTCTTCGTTTGTCGATGAGAGTTCGGCCATCGCTTTCAGCAGCTCGGCTCGCTCGGTGGGCTCCGTCCTAAAGTCGATGCTCAAATCGTAGAGCGACAGCAACTTGGCCGTCGAATCACTGTTTTCGTAGACCTTCACCAGAACGGGCAGAATCTTGGCATTGTGCGTTTCAAGACGCACCAGCCTCTCCAGTGATTCCACCGCTCGTTCATCCGGCTCCCCGTCGACGAGCTGAACGTAGAGTTCGACGGCTTGAGACTCGTCGAGAAAGACCGTCTCGATGATGTACGCGAGCCTGAAGCGAAGATTGTTGGTCTCCGCGGGGGTCTCGGCAACCTCGATCTGCCGTTTGAGGATCTCAGCCAGTGCCTCCCAGTCACTTTCAGCCGTATAGAGAGCGTCCAGAGCTGACAGCGCTTCCTTGTCTGTCGGTTGAACCTCGAGCACTTGTCGATAACGCAACGCTGCCTTGGACGGATCCGAGAGCTGTTTATGATAGATGTCGGCCGCCCTGAGACGGAGGCTGCGGGCCTCATCGGGCTTCTCCTCCACAGCTTGGTCGAGTAGGTGAGCCAGGGCGTCCCACATATCCTTTTCGGCGGCCAGCCTGGTGAGTTCCTCAAACAGATTGTCGTCACTGGGGCGCTCTGTAAACGCGCGCGACATCTCACGAAATGCTAGCGTGGGCTGACCCAACTCAGTCTCGTAGATACGAGCCATTTCCCTCAGCGACTGGTGTCGTTGGGTCCGATCGGTGTCCCCTTCGACCCGTTGCTCGAGCAGTCCGATCACACTGGACCAGTCGTTCTGGGCTCTAAAATGGCCGTCGAGGACCGTTGAAGCGGCTAGAGCGTGATCGCCCGAAGCCAGATCCTGAAGGGCATGCAGCGCAGGAGCATTCGACGGGTTGCGCTCTAGTATGTTGCGGTAGACTTCGATCGCTCGCGGAACATCGCTCATCGCCTGTTCGAGGAGCGTGGCGGTTCGGAAGTCCAAGAGGTCTCTTTCTTCGTCACTGTCGGCGTTCTTTCGTTCCGCTTCGATCACGTCCAACAAGTCGGCCCAGCGCTCCGTTTGCTCGTAGAGCCGATCGAGGCATTCGATCGCTTCGCTGTCCTCTGAATCCGAAGACAGGAGGAACCGATAGACATCGATTGCGCTGTCGACATCGTTGAGTTCGCGCTCATAGACCACGGCCATCTCGAGATAGATTTTCCTCTTCTCTGGTTCGTTGTCGATGACGTCGCACTTCGTCAACAGAATGTTGACGAGGTTCTCGTATTGATGGGTCTTCCTCAGAAGTCGCTCCAGAGACTCGAGAGCAACAATATCCTCGGGATCGAGGTCCAAGATTCGCCGGTATGTGGCGCCTGCTCCCTCTAGATTTCCGAGCTGGGATTCCTGGACTTCGGCGGCTTGGTAGCAAAACTCTTTTCGGTCCAGCAGATCTTCGGAGTGGTCCGCCCTGTAGAGCAGGACCTTGACCAACCTGGCCGGATCATCGGTGTCTCGGAGGAGGACCTCCATTTGTTCTAGGGCTGGGCGGTTTTCGGCGTCCAGTTCGAGCACTTTGTCGAGGACGTCCACTGCCCGTCGGGTGTCCTTGAGCTGATCCCGACAGATACCCGCGGTATTCATCAGCAGATCGATTGCCAACTGAGTATTGGTAGCGCGGGGCAGACCGGTCACGAATGCGTCCACGAGCCCCTCGTAGTCACCAGTCGATACGACCAAGCGCTGAAGGTGCTGGAGGACCTCTGGGTCGTCAGGATCGCCCTGGAAAGCGCGTACGAAGAGCTTGAAGGCGCCGTTCGGGTTGTCTCCCTGCACCTCAGTCATCTCACCTGCCGACTTCAGCGCGTTGCTGCGCTCGTTTGCGTCGGCGGTGATCTCGGCCCGATCCTCCAATAAGCCGACGATCTTCCGCCAGTCTTTGGTGGGATCATAAGCTGACTCCAAGAGTCCGCTGACCCTGGAGCGAAGTTCGTGTGAGTCCTCTTGTGCTCGCAGCGCCTGTAACATGACCTCGAGCGCCGCAACCGCTTCCGGGTGGAAGGGGACCAGTGTGAGGGCTTCCTCTAGCGCACCGACTGCCTGCTCCCTGTCGTCGAGATGGCTCAGGGTACCGCCCAGACGCATGAGGATATCTGCGCGGGCAATCGGTTCCGAGATGGTAGTAGCGCGTTGTTCGAGGAGGCCTGCAAGCTCTCGATAGCGCAGTTCGAATTCGAACAGCCTCTCCAACGCCGCGTTGGCCTCGACGTTGTCATTGGACAAGGTCAAAACGCTTGTGTAAGCGGCTATTGCTTCGTCGGCATCGTACAGAACGCCGTCGTACAACCGTCCCACCTTCGTGTGAAACAGCAGTTGTTTCGACTCATCCTCCGTCGCCTGGATCTGACTTTGATAGAGGTCGGCGAGCCCGGCCCAATCGGCGTCTTGCGTGAGAATCCGCTCAATGGCGTCTACGGCACCGGGGTGGGTGTGGTTGAGTTTGAGGATGGCCTCATAGGTCGCCTGAGCCGCGCTTGAATCTTGGAGGCCTCGCTCCAAGATCGTTCCCAACAAGACGGCCAGCTCGAGCTGAACATCAACCTCGACCCGTGGCTGGGCCACTTCGGTTTCGAGGCGGGCTGCCAACAGGCTCCAGCGGTCGATTTCGCCCGCCAGATCCTTCAGCTCCAACCAGGTAGCGACTCGCGCGGGGGACTTCTCGACGACCTCGACGAGCAACTCAAAGGCCGCTTCGTTTTGACCGAGTTGCGTTTTCAAGACCTCTGCGGCTCGGGCCATGAAGTCGGCTGCGACTTCCGGCTCAGAGGCAGCCTGTGCTTGGAGGCGTAGCACCTGGGGTAGGCTCCCCCAACGCTCCAGCAGTGTGTATTGGGGGTCCAGCGCTGCGGCGGCCAGCGTCTGCGCGCTACCGCCCCTGGCCAATTCCGCTTCCAGAAGGGACTCGAGAGCGTCTACCGTCTCTGGGTTACCCGGCAAACTCTCGAAGACTCTACTGAAGTGCGCGACAGCCTCGTCGGTATTGCCGAGATACTGCCAAGTGACCAAGCCCAACTGGTGGCGCTTCTCGGCCGCTTCTTCTGATCCGTCGACACGTTCGGCCTGTGCCGACAGCAGCTCGGCCAGAGCCTGCCAGCGCTCCTCCGAACGCAGTAACCGCTCGAGGATTTGGTTCGCCCACACGTTGGTGTCGTCGAGTTCGAGACAGCGTTCGGCCAAGTCGATCGCCGCGGCTGGGTCGCCCTTGATCTCGTCGTAGACCGTGGCTTGATCCTGCAGGCAACCTGTTGCCGTCTCGACGTCCTCGCTGTGCAGCGCGATTTGAACGCGCTTGGACAGCACCTCGAGTACGTCGTCGTAGCGCTCCTGAATTCGATAGAGCTGCTCGAGGGCCAGCAGTGCTTCCATGTTCTCGGGCGCGACTTCTAGAGCCTCGGCGTAGGCGCTCCCCGCTTTTTCGATGTTATCTAGATGGTCACGGTATAGACTTCCGAGGCGCACTAGCAGGCTGACGCGCTCGGCGTCATCAGTGGTCGATTTGAGCACGCCACTGTAGGCAGCCCCCAAGGTTTGGTAATCGCCAACGATCTCAGCCAAGCGCTCGAGGTCGTCGCGTCCCACCGTGCCATTGGCAACCGAGTAGCGTCTCACCGCGGCGTCTAGTGCGGAAGTTCGGTCTCCCAACTTATCTTCCAGTACCTCTCTGATCTGTTCGAGTGTACTGAGTTTGGCCGCAGGCTCTGTCTCAACGTTGAGACGGGCCTCCAGAAGACGAACCGCGTCGTGCCAACGGCTTTCCTGGCGATAGGCCGGCAGCAGCGCTTCAATCGCGTCGTGGGTGTGCTCGGAATCCGTTGCGATGGCCTCGAGCGCAGCCGTCGCTTCCGATTCACCGGAATCGTAGTCCAACACCTCGCGATAGAGTCGGATTGCTGCCGCTCGATCGCCGAGTTTCGAGTCTTGCACGCCAGCGAGGCGCAGGCCGATCTCGTTTCGAAGCACCGGTTCATCTGAGAGGCCGCGCTGCTGTTCGAGCGTTCGAGCTAGATCGCTCCAGCGCTCCGAGTCGCGATATAGTCCCTCCAGCGCGTAGAGCGTGGAAGCATCCTTGCCATCGATATCGAGAATCGCACAGAAGGCCTCGATCGCCCGTTCTGGACTGTTTATCTGATCTCGGCAGATGACTCCGATTCGGTAGTGTAGCTCCCGCTGTGCTGAAGCATCCTCCGCCTGATTACACTGTTCGCTCAAGACCTCGACAACCGAATCCCATCGCTGCAATCGAGTGTAGAGTTCCTCCAGGGCCTCTAACGCACCAGTGTCGCCTGGGAGTTCTTCGAGAACCGCGCTGAAGCTGACAATCGAGGCCTCTAGGTCCTCGAGTTGGTCTCGCTGGGCCGCTGCGTTCTCTCGCAGCATCGCAACTCGTTCTTCCCCCGTGAGCAGGGGTGCCTTTAGAACACGTACCTCGATCAGTTCTTTGAACTGGGCGGTCTGAAGATACAGTCGTTCCAGCGCTTCGATTACGATTCGATCTTCCGGAGCGTCCCGCAAAGCGTCTGCGTAGTGGCCGATGGCTGCCGCCGAATCACCGAGTTCCGTCTCGTAGATTTCGGCTAGCCGGCGCTGTAGTTCAGTGTGCTGTTTGCCCGACGGAAGCTCCTCAACGCCCTGCTCGTAGACCGTGGCCAGTCGTCCCCATGCGCCGAGTTCGGGGGCCAGTTGTTCGGCCGCCAATCGGTACTCGTCGTTTGGCAAATCGAGCAAGATCGCGTTGGCCAAGCTCTCTAGTGCCATAGTGGGGTTGGCGAGCTTGTCTCGCTGCAGCGTTGCAATTGCGTTGTAACGGACCGCTCGTTCGTCGATCTTTGCGGGGTCCGCCAGCGCCATCTCTTCTATTCGAATCACGCCTGTCCAATCTTCGGCGTCGGTAAGGCGTGCGCGGAGCACTTGGTAGATTTCTTGGCGGAGTCCGACCAGGTCTGGTTGGTCGACGGTGGCACGAGCGACCCGTTCGATCGCTTGGGCAGCCACTTCGGCGTCCGGTCCGCTTTCCAATACGGCGCGGTACATCTCGACGGCACCCACGACGTCGTTTAGTTCACTCTCCCGAATGGAACCGAGCTGGAGCTGTAGCGTACTCTTGTCCTGTTCGGGACAGACGAGGATCCGGTCTCGAATCAGAGCCGCTAAGCCTTCGGAGTCATTTGCCATGTCGAGCAGAACGCGGAGCGCCTCGAAAGCCCGTTCATTGCCTTCTTCGATCTCGAGTACGCGTTCGTAGTAGGGCACAGCCGAATGCGGGGTTCCTTCCCGCTCGAGTACTCCACAGATTTTGAAGAGGTTCTCTACTGCTTCGGCCTCGTCAGATGCGTGGGAAACTCGCGTCTGAAGGAGCTCTTTGAGCGCTTCATAGTCATTGAGTTCCGAGTAGGCAAACTCGAGCGCGTCAGCGGCCTCTCGATCACCCGGGACGCTCTCCCAGATGGTTCGCCAGACCTCCGCGGCTCCTTCGAGGTCCGACATCTGGAGGAGGACGGAGCCCAAGCGTCGGGTCAGGGCGGTGTTGTCGGGGTGTGCATCCGCAGCCCGCCGATAGAAACTACTGACCGGTCGCCAGTTGCCCGATTGCTTGCCAAATCGCTCGATTTCGTCCCAGCCCGATTCATCTGTAGGCAATTGTTCGCAGTAGCGCAGCGCTGCTGAGAAAGCGCGAATCGGCTCACCCAGGTGCGTTTCGTAGATGGTGATCAGCGAGTGTTGCCGGGTGGACCTTTCTTCGTCTTGGTCCCCCTCGTTCACCAGGATTTCGCGAACGCGGACTAACTCGTCCCAAGTCTCCAAGCGTTCGTAGGCCGCGTCCAAGAGTTTGGCTGCCGCCATCCGATCGGGTGAGCCGTCGAGAATAGACTCGAGGTGACCTATGGCTTTGGGTACAACCTCGTGCTCTGGGAATTCGGTGAGCAGCGTCTCATAGGCTTGCAGAGCCTCGGCCATTTGGGAAAGCTTGTGAGCGTGTACCTGGCCCAACTCGTAGAGCGCCACTGGGCGGATCTCTGGTACCACCTCAGCCTCGCGGCTTGCGACCTCTACCACGGCACCCCAATCTTCCTTCTCGGCGTGTGCCTGCTTGAGCAGCGCCAACGCTTCAGCGTGATTGGGGTCGGCCTCCAGAACCTCTTGATAGGTACTTATCGCGGAGCTGAGGTCGCCGATTTGGCGAGCTTGCACGGCCGCAATGCGGAGCCGAATCGCGACTTGCTCGGCGCCATCCGAGGCACGCTCGGCACGCTTGCGCAGTACTTCGAGGAGGTCCTCGAACCGTCCCGCTTCCGCGTGGAGGGTCTCCAACGCCTGCAGCGCGTGTTCGACATAGTCCTCGTTGTCTGAAAGTTCGACGAAAAGGCGAGTCGCCACTTCGGCGTGGGTCGCGCGGAGGTCTGAGAACGATATCTCAGCTGCGCGGAACACCAGAACAGGCCGCAGGCCCGCTTCGGCGCCTTCTGCCACTGTCAGGAAGTGATTCACGACTTCGTTTACCGCGTCGGCTCGGCGGCAGAGCGATTCGAACTCTTCTCGTATCTCGGGATCACTGGGAGCCTGCTCGACCGCTTTGGCTGACCAATGCCTGGCCCAGGTCAGGTCGGACAGCTCCTCGTCGTGGAGGGCGGCCAACCGCCGCATCAGAGCGACACCTTCTTCTCCAGTTCGAGTTTCGCTCATCACGGCGAGAACTGATGCCAACTGCGGGTAAGCCTGGTCGCGCTCGTAATAGGGAACGAGCGCTTCAGCGGCCTCCGAGTCCTTTGGACTCAGAGCCAAAACTGCTTCAAAACCGGCGACTGCGCGGACCGGATCTGAGAGTTTGTCCTCGGCTGTTTTTGCAATCCGCCAATAGAGTTCCCGCCTTGCAGTGTCATCGACCTGCGAGATTGCCTGGCCGAGCAGCTCGACATAGCGCTCCCAGTCTTGGCGCTCTGCGCAGAGTTCAGCCAGGTCGTCATAGCGGGCCGCCTCGACGTAGAGTCCCTCGAGCCGATTGATCACATGTGAGTCGTCGGGTTCTAGCTCGCGAGCCTGTCCGTAGGCGGCCAGCGCCGCGTCGACGTCTCCGATATGGGAGGCTTGAATATCGCCGATCCGAAGCCACAGAGCGATGAGCTCAGCTTTTGTGACGGTGAGTTCGACTCGATCGGTCAAGACTGGAATGAGAGCGTCCCAGTCTTCGCGCGATTGATGGATCTCCTCTAGGAGCTGTAGCCCCCTGAGCGACTTGCGATCAGTCGAGTCGAGCAGCTTGTTGGCTACATCGATCGTGACCTCGGCATCCCCGAGAACGTCCCAGGCGAGTCGAGCCATGGAGTGCAGTGTTGCCAACCTTTCTTCGCCGTCTTGGCAACCGACCAGCCGATCGAGAACACGCAGAAGTAGTCGGTGTTCCTCGCGCGTCTCGTAGATTTGGACGAGCTCGAGCAGCACTGCATCGTCGGTCGGGTTCAGCTCGGAATAGCGTTCCAGATGGGGAATGGCGCGGAGTGCGTCGCCGAGTCGGGTGCGGCAGACCTCCGCCAATCTGACACGCAGCCTTGCTTCTTCTTCGGGGTCGTCGACGTTGTCGGCGAGTCCTTCGAGAACCTGTACGAGGGCATCCCATTGGCCGGCCTCTTCGTACTTGCCGATCAAATCGTCGCAGGCCCGCCGATTACCTGGCTGGTGGCGAAGGACTTCGGCGAGCGTGTTGACCTCCATTACCTCGAGGTTGAGGTGGGTCTTGTAGACATCCGCCACCTCAAAGAGCAACGATACGGTTCGCTCTGTGTCTCCCGCCGCATTGTCGAGTTCGACTTTTAGGTATTCGAGCAGCGCGTTGTGTTTCGAGCTGGCCGTGTAGAGTCGTCTCAGCGCCTTACCGGCCTGTTCACTCCCCTTGAACTCGCGGGCGATCGTCTTCCATTCGTCGATTGCCCTGTCGGGTTGCTTCAACTGGTTTTCGGCGACATCTGCCATCTCGAGGGCGATTTCCAGCCAGCGCTGTCGATCGGTTTCCTGCGCTCGCATTGATTTGAGGGCAGTGATCAGTCGTTTGTAGTCGCCCGCTCGCCTGTGAAAGTCCGAATAGAAAGCGAGCATTCGCGGGTTCTTCGGATCCGACAAGCGGAGCCGCTTGAAGATGATTTCGGCTTTCTCGTGGTCATCGAGGTGTTTCCACAGCAGGTATGCCAACTCGGTGGGGGCATCGAACGTCTTGTCGCCCCGTCGACGGGCTGCGACGGCTGCCTCGTATAGCTCGCGCAGCGGTTCCCAGTCCTGGCGAGTCTCGTACCAGCTCTTCACGAAATAGAGCGATGTCGGATCGGTGGCGTCTTCGGCCAACCGGGCCTGAGCAGCCGCAAGGGCAGCCTCTTCATCACCCATGGCGGCCGACGCGAGCAGCAGTTCTGCGCCCAGGCGCGCTGCCTGATTCGGATCTGAGGTTTGTTCAGCCTGCCCTTCTAGCAGGTCCTGCTTTCGCGCGTGATCTCCGTGAACTGTCAATCGATCGGCAAGCTCGAGCCGAGCGGCCTGATTGGTGGGAGCCAAGGACAGCAGCTTCTCGTAGTGACCTAGGCTGAGATCTTCCTCGGATGTGCCGTGGTCGTAGTCATATGCAGCGCCTCGGGCCCACTCGAAGAGAGTCGCCGCAGCCTGCTCGGGATCATCGGGCAGTGCCGCCTGAGACTCCTCGGGCTCAGCCGCTTCGTCGCTCCCGGCGGAGGTAGTCAGCTCTTCGTCGATAGTATCGGTACCGATATCGGATGGTTCCCCAATCGATTCCTCTCCGTCGTCTCTCGGTTCAGCCGAAGCTGGCTCCTCAGATTCGCCTGAGGTCGGTTCTATTTCTTCCAGCATCTCGGTCGGCTCGTCCATGCCGTCGTCGTCGGTTGTCGTATTCACAGGTTCCGGGATTGGTTCGGCGGAAGCATCCACATCGATGTCGAAGTCGTCTTCATCCTCCAAGGCGGCGGTGAAGACAGGGATGTCGCTCATTTCATTGTAATCAGGAGCAAGCTCCCGGGCTTTTTCCAAAAGGGTTGTCGCAGGTTGGTGTTCATCCACCAGCGAGAGCACGAGTTCGAGGCGTTGGATTGCCCGGCCGGGCTGGTCGAGTTCCTCGATGAAGATACGACCGATTTCGCAAAGAATATCAGCGTGTTCGGCGTGACTGTCGGTGTGTTCGAGTTCAAAAGTCAGCAGTTGGAGTACTTTGTCCCAGTTCTGCTGTTTTCGATAGATTGAGCCCGCTTTCCGCAGTGCGTCGAGGTTGGTAGGCCAGGCTTTGAAGGACTCTTTGAAGTCTTCGAGCGCACTGTCCGAGTCGTCGAGTTTGTCCAGCCGAAGCTGGCCGGCTTGCATCAGAACGTGAGAGCGTTCCTCGGGTGGATCGATCGAGGTGCTGAGTTGGCGCAAGTGTTTCGCCAGGCGACCCCAGTAGTCAGGGACCTCACCCGCTAAACTCTGATTCTCCTCGTAGAGTCGAATCAGTTGCCGCCAATCCATGGTGTGAAGAAAGCTCGCTTCCAGCTCGCCTAAGGTGGCCAGGTCAATAGGATTTGGCACCCGTACCCTCTCCGTTTTTCCCTCTCGAGTAGTGGCCTCACACGACCGTCGCGACGTGGGCGTTAGAGCGTACACTCCGTCAATCGAAGAACCCGAAGGTAACGGTTCGCGGGTCTGACCTCAAGGGGCATGAACACCGAAAAGCGCGGTTTTCGGCTTGTCGACATCGGGGGGCGAGACGACCCCGACTGCCACGTGAGCCATGGGCGGGAATAATCCGTGACGCATCGCTCCTTTGTGATAAAAGGGCTGCGCATTTGAGCTACGAGGTGGAAATTGAGCAAGGCAAAAGTCGCGATATTGAGAACGAGCCCGGCGACCGTTCTCGAAGACTACCACAGGTTACTCAACCTCGCGGATTACCAAGAAACACTCGATAAAGCGGTCGATACGGCCCTAAAGATCAATATCTCCTGGCACTTCTTCTACCCGGGGTGTTCAACCACACCGTGGCAGCTAGAGGGGGTCATTCGGGCGCTCAAGAGCGACGGATTCAATCCCGATCTAATCCATGGGTGTCACAACAGGACGGTCGTGATCGATTCGCGTCTTGGGGAACGGGAGAACAAACAGGTCGACGTCATCGAGGCGCACGGTCTGCGGAACGTGCACCTATACGAGGGCGAAGAGTGGGTCAACGTGCGAGATGCGGTCGGTGACCTCGCCAAAGATTTCCTCGTCCTCAACGACGTGTACCCAGATGGATTCTCGATTCCGAAGCGGTTCATTGGTGAAAACATCATTCACCTCCCAACGGTGAAGACCCATATTTTTACGACCACCACTGGCGCGATGAAGAACGCTTTCGGTGGCCTACTCAATGAGCATCGCCACTGGACCCACCCGGTCATCCACGAAACCCTGGTTGATCTCCTGATGATTCAGAAGAAAATCCACCCGGGCGTATTCGCGGTGATGGATGGGACGTTTGCTGGCGATGGGCCGGGTCCACGCTGCATGATCCCCCATGAGAAGAACGTCATCTTGGCGTCGTCGGACCAGGTTGCGATCGACGCAGTTGCGGCCAAGCTCATGGGTTTCGACCCGATGGACATCAAATACATCAGGATCGCCCATGAAATGGGCCTTGGGTGCGGCGATGTTCGCGATATCGAGATCGTGGGCGATGTCGATGCCGGCAAGGAAAACTGGCACTTCGAGGGCCCATTCAAGAATATGACCTTCGCCTCGAAGAACCAACACCGCATCTACTGGGGCCCACTGAAGAAACCCATCGAGTGGTCGCTCAAAACGTGGTTGGCGCCGTGGGCCTACGTGGCATCGGTCACCTATCACGACATGTTTTGGTACCCGAAGTACGGGCGAAAGCAGATCGAGTCGGTGCTCGACTCAGATTGGGGACGACTATTCGAGAACTGGGGCGATATGCAGCCCGACCCAGAGGGCAAGGGCTACCCGCAAGTCGGCGAAATGGGGGCGACAGTCGTCCGGAACGGACTCAAGCACTATCTCGAAGGACTGCGCTTGATCGGTATGGCGATCGTAGAGTCACCCGAGGTTCAGGCGCGAAATCGCCGAAAGTGAGATTCTGAGCGAGCTGCCAATGAGAGACTTGAACTCTCATTCGCCTCCACGTAATGAGAATCTCGAGGATTACAACAGGACACTTTTGTCGGAGGCTCCGATGGCACTGGACCAATTTGACGACCTAGACGAACTCGAAACCCGATTGCGACGCAATCTCGAGGCCGCGGTGGCCGACCTTTTGGCCGTGCTGCGCAGCGACCTCGTCACATTCGTCGAGCGCGAAATCCGCAACCGGTTCGTAGCCGCTGAGGACCTCGCTGAGACCATGGAAGATGACCAGCTCATCGCACTCAAAGCCAAGGTGGGCGAGGTCGGCAGCCGGGTTGCCAAGGAAATCTGCGACGATCTGAGCGGTGACATGGAGTTCTGGTTTGGAC
>CAZDBH010000089.1:0-21515 GCA_964503485.1 uncultured Bradymonadales bacterium
AATCTGAGCCCTATCACACCGCGAAGAATGGAACTGGTGAGATGTGCGGGCTAGCCAAGCTCAGCCGTCATCGTGATGATGGTCGTGCCTGTGATGCAAATCCGGACGGTGTTCGTGCACGTGTGTCACTGCCTCATGACCATGTTCATGACAATGCCAGAACCAGGCCGGTACCCCGGGGTGAACATGCGTGTGGTGCCCATCATCGTGGCGATGCCAGTGGTTGTGTTCTTGCGCCGAGTGCGAGTGGCGATGGCCATGCCGTTCCTTGTGCATCAAGACAACCGCGACAATCATCATCCCACCGGCGGCAAGCTGTAGGCCCGTGATCGGTTCAGCCAGAAAGACCCACGTCATCGCGACCCCCCAGAATGGCGAGGTCGCAAAAATCGCCTGGGAGCGTGTGGCGCCGAGCTGCTGAGCGCCAGCAACGTACAAGACGAGGGAGATCCCGTAGGCGAAGGCTCCCACCACCAACGCTCCCGCAATCGTGGGAAAGCCGGAGGCGATTCCTTCGGTAAAGGCTAGAGCCAGCACCAGGTTGACCGAGCCGGCCACAAGGCCCTTGGCAAAGGTGGACTGTGAGGGCGTGAAATCGTCGATCACAGCGGTCAAGTTGTTGTCGAGGCCCCAGCACAAGCATCCGGCGGCAACCAGGCCGACAGCCCTCAAGGACCCCAGGTCGAACGGGGCCGCCAATAGTAGGCTAGCCGCGATGACGAGTCCGATAGCCAGACCAGCGCGCCGATCGACGTGTTCCTTGAAGAAGAGCCAACCGATGAGAACCGTGGCTGGGGTTTCCAGGATCAGCCAGAGCGCTACCGACGACGCGGAGGCAGCCTTCAGCCCCAGCAGGAGAAGCACCGGGCCCAAGACCCCACCGAACACGACCGCCCCGCCCAAACGGAGCAGATTCCGCCTGTCAAAACGAGGCCGTGTTTTCGCGCGAAACGAGGCGGGAGCAACAGCCAAAGCTGCTCCCAAGTAGAGTAACCCAGCCAAGGCGAACGGGTTGAGTGTGTCGAGCAGGGTCTTCGATGCGGGTGTCGACGCACCGAAGAGCACGGCCGCGAGCAGGCACCACAGAAGCGGGCGACTCGAAGCCTTCATAGTGTCGCCGACGTGTCAGTGGCGCTCCTCGAGCTCAAGTTGCCTCCTCGACGCCCAGCTCCATCCGATGCAGTGCGCGAAGTGTGCGAGTTGTCCTCTCGAGGAACGGATAGTGCCGGAAGGTATGAGCCATCACGTACATGGGAAACCGATTCACAATCAGGTCGCAAACGCTCAAGTGAAAGCCGAACAGATATGCATCCGGATCAAAGCGCTGACCGCTGGCCTCTTCGAGCGCCTCTCGGTGGAAGTCCACGTAGTTTTCGACAACTTGGCGGTCAACGTCTTCAGTCAGTACGAAAGCGAGCAGCTCCGCGACATCATGCTGGGGTAGGTGCAGCGTCGCTAGCTCCCAGTCATAGGCACATAACCGAAACCCTTCTCCATCGGGGCGCAAGCAGATGTTTCGCGGATTGAAGTCGTTGTGAATCAGCGTTTTGGGCATCTCGTCGATGAGCCCCCACCATTTGGGAATTGTCGATACGAGTCGCCGATAGCGTTCCAGGTCGTACTCAGAAAACCACTTGGGGAACTCCTCTTGGCCGTGGACGCCGAGATGCTCCCAAAGTGGTCCCATTCGCGCCATGCTGACAGCGTTCGGATAGAACCCGAGCCAGGGCTGCTTTTTGAGTTCGGCTTCCCGGCCGAGCCAGACCGAGTGAAGCTCAGCCGCGCCGGTCAGCGCCGCTTCGATGTGGCGAGGTGTCCAGCCGCTGATGTCGTCGGCACTGTTCAGCAGTACGACGTCCTCGAGCTTCTCGAGAACAACAACGAAGGCCTCACGCTCGTCGTCGCGGTGCACCCCATACACGGTGGGCACATTCTTCCTGAAGCGAGGATCGGTTTGCTGGTAAATCGCCAACTCACGAACATGACACTTCGCGAATCCAGTTTGCTCGCCAAACTTCG
Source organism: uncultured Bradymonadales bacterium (assembly GCA_964503485.1). Lineage (GTDB taxonomy): Bacteria > Myxococcota_A > Bradymonadia > JAFGEP01 > JAFGEP01 > CAZDBH01. Next base: position 2,020 of record CAZDBH010000089.1, read on the forward strand.
AGTAGGCCTTGGCAAGGCGTGCTTCGCACATCGAGGCCATACTGCTCATCATGAGCATGACTTCAGCGTCGTTGGGTTTTACCTTGGCCAGAACATCGATACTTCCGGAACCACCGGCGTCTGCTTCGCCTCGGTAGGTCAGTTTCAACGGCACCAAGCCCACGAATTTGTCCAGCTTCCGTGCTGTGAGTTCGGTGATGATGCTGCTTCCCATTGTAAAGGGAACCGGCTCGACATTGGTTATCTCCAACGAGTCATCCCAGAACGTGGTCTGGAGCATTGGCTCGAAGAAGTCGCGGTTCAGATCGTCCTTAGTGAACCAGTTGATCGGTCGACTGCGCCCCAACCGTTCATGGGCAGAGGCGAACTGGCCGCTCGCGATGGCTGATAGAGTCGACAAGTCGAGTGCAAGGCAGAAACCGGCGATGATCTCTGCCAGACGCGCGACTCGACCCGGGCCGTGGCAACCGAGGGTTTCGAGTAGCGCCTTCTGACCAGGTAAATGGGTTCCTCCACCGACGGTTCCAACGATGAGACTCGGCAGCAGCATGCTGGCGTAGATGCCGTCATCGACCGCCTGAATGTGAAGCTGCGCCAGGGCCGACTCGTGGACCGACCCGATGTCCTGCCCGGTCGCGGTGAAAACGGCACCGATGACGTTGGCCACGTTGATGTTGTAGCCCACCATGCCGACCTGAATGCTGCCGGCCATAAAGGCATTGTTGCAGCGTGCGATCTGTTCAGGACTCACTTTGAGAATCTTCCTGAGAGCTTCTCTGCTCAAGAAGCACTCAGCGAGGACTCGAACACCCCGGCCGGCGATGAAGGACTGGAAGTTAACCTTCTTGTCGCCGCTCATATTTGCTTCGATGAGGAAGTTCTCGAAGACGATTTCGGGATACTCGGCGAGCTGTTTCATGATCCACTGGCAAGCTCGCCACGTGGTCGCTGTAGTCATGTTCTGACCGGCCGCGTCGCCCGTCTCGTATTGGAATCTGACATGCACCATGTTGCCGAGAAGAAACGGTTCCACCGATACGAGGTTGGCGTGAGACGAGACCGTGCGTACCTGTTCGCGAATCTCGGAGAGGTGGTCGAGAATCCAGTTGTTGAAGAGCAGGGCACCGTGCATGTCGGTGAGTACGAACAACGGCGCGCGCTGCATTCGTTGCTGGATCACACGGGTGGTGCAACCGCCCGACACAGTGATTGCCTTTGCCCCTCGGGTTACTGACGCGACCAAGGCGCCCTCGGTAGTGGCCATCGGTGCATAGACGAGGCCCTTCAGACGGGAGCCTCGGACCCAAAGTGGCCCCGCGAGGCCGACCGGTATCTCGACAGCACCGATCATGTTTTCGATGTTTCCAGTGAGTCGGTTCGCTTGGAGCCCGCAATTCTGAAAGTAGGAAAGGTCTGTTCCCATCTCAGACTGAATCCAATCGAGCCGCTGAAGCCGAGCCACCTCGGTGTATTGGCCGCGGGCTGGAATCTTCGGAAGCCCATGTCCGACGTCGATCTCGCGCGTGTAGCGCTTGTCGGGTAGCGACAGCGCAGCCATCAGTCGCCAGAGAATCGTACGTCCAGCGGAACGCCTTGCCTCCAGCCACAGTTGGGCGGGAGCGCCAGGAGGTTGGTCGCTCCGCTTGACCACGAGCTCCTGAACCGCGGTGGAGGGAGCTCTGGGGCTAATGAAATCGACTTGTCTAATCGATGTACCGACGTCGGGTGCGCCGCTTTGGTCTTCCAACACGACTTTGAGCCCTTCTTCGGCCACTTCGGTCACGAAGGCGACGAGCGGTGTGTTCGCACCTCTCAGGTAGAGGTTCGCAAGCACCCTGTCTTTGAGAGCAAGTCGTCGTTTCTTTCGTCTATCGTTAATCATGCACCACTCGTCTCATTGGCGACGCGCCGACTAGGAAAAAGGCGAAGCAGCAGCGGGAGAATTACGAGATCCGCATAGAGGGCTGCAACGGCCGCCACGGAGGTCAACAGACCAAAATAGAATACTGTTCTGACTTGACCCAACATCAAAATCGGAAAGCCTACCAGCAGGAGTATTGTCGTCACCACCGCCGCTCGACCAGCGATCCGGAACGTGCGTTCGACCGAGGCGTGCCAATCGAGCCCCTGACGCTCGGCTTTGCGCCACGCGTATAGGAAGTGAACTGTGTCGTCGACAGCGACTCCGATCACGATGGCGGCAACCGTGGCGGTTGCGACATCCAAATGGATATTCAGTGCGCCCATGACACCCATCATGACGGCCACCGGAAACAGGTTGGGAGGCAAGCTGATGAGGGCCAATCTCACCGAGCGCAGCGCGATGAGCATCAACACAAAGATGATGCCGACAGCGAGGAAGAAACTGCGAATCTGACTCGCCATGACATAGTCGATAATTCGAGTATAGAGCGGTGGATAGCCGCTTGGCGCTACCTCCGCCGTGCTACCGAATGTGTCGTCTGCCAGTTCAGACAGCTCGTCCAACAGGACCGCCAGATCCCGGGCGCTCATCATCGAGCCAACCAACGTGATGCGGCCCTGAGTGTAGTCCTGCGAAGTCAAAGGGGCCAAAATGTTCTCACGATAGTCCGGGTCGGCGCGGTCCCACTCGAAGCGAACACCGCGAAGCAGGTCGCTCAGTTGGGCCCACCGAGCGGTCGTCATCGGCTCGTCTTCGGATACACCGAACACTTGGGCCATTCGCCGAAACACGGTGTGAAGACTGAAACCAGACCGAATCTCGGGGAGCGTGCTGGCCGCCGTTACGAACCGTTCGAGCCCGTCCAAAATCTCGGGGTCATCCATTCGGTGACCCTCCGCCGGCGTCACCGTGAAGTCGAGCGGCGCGTAGGCGCCCCAACCCGATTCAAGGGCTTCGTGGTCGACGACAACCTCATTGTGATCGGGGAGGTACCCCAAGGTGTAGGTGTCATTGACGACCCTCGACCAGCCGATTCCCGCGAGGACCAAAATGACAAGCGACAAGCCCCCCAGCAGGTTTGGATGTTTGGTCACCAGCCGACGAATGCGGTTGAGCAGCTTATCCAACGGGCCCGCTTTCGGCGCTTTGACCCGAATTTTCTCGCCGTGGAAGGCAATCACCATGAAGATGACGCAGGCTATCAGAGCGGTCCCGATACCGATGGCTGAGTAGATGCCCAAGTCGCGAATCACAGCCATGGGAGCCGACGCCAAGGCGAGGAAGCCCGCCATCGTAGTCGCGGTCGTCAGGATGCACGGCGCCAAGACGTGCTTCAGTGTGCGGCGAATCACCTCGGCGCGAGAGGCATCTCGGTCTGCAGCCACTTGAAAGAAGGCAGTTGGGAAATGCACGGCATCGGCCGTGGCAAGCACGATGATCATCGTCGGAACGACCACTGTCACCATGTTGAGTCGGTGCCCGGCTAAACCGTAGACACCGAGCGCAGCGACCGTACCCGCGGTTATCACGCCGATGGCGGCCAAGACCAGTCGCCAACTCCGAAAGACAAACCCGAGGGCGCCGAACATCAACAAGTAGGTGATGCTGATAAAAAGCCCGAAGTCGTGAGTGGTGAGTTTGTTGAGTCCAGAGTAGATCACGCCAACACCGCCGAGGGCGTGTTCGATCTCGTCGAGTTGGGCGTGGGCGAGTGAGCGTACTTCGTCGACGATCGCGTCTCGGTACAGGTCGATATCGTCCATGACGTCCATTTGGACCCACAGTACGGTGCGTGTTCCGTCTGCGGTTACGAAGCGATCTCTGAACAGGGGGTTGTCCAACACCCGATTCTCCGCTTCGCTGAGCGCCTCTGTCCCGTGCTCGTCGGCGTTCTCGGCGAAACCTTCGGGAACCACCAACTCGAAGTGAATCGTGCCGTCGGCTGTGGCGTCGGCGTCCTTCATGTTGAAGACCGAGTAAACCCGGGCCACACCGTCGACGTTTTGAATATCGTCGATGAGGCCTGCAATTCGACCGAGCAACGAGGCTTCGAATATTCCGTCGGGGGCGTGGATGCCGAGCAGGATGACCTCGTCGTTACCGAATGTCGCCTGGAAGTCGTTGTACGCCGCGAGCTGCGGGTCGGTCTCGAGGAACCAAACCGTAAGGGCGTTGTCGGGCACACTGGCTTTCTTCACACCAGGCGACAGCGCGGCGAGCACGAGAACCAACACCACCAATGCGGGCCAGCGCCACCTGAATGTTGATTGACCGCTCATGCTATCTCCTCGACGTGAAAGGCTCGGTAGAACCAGGACCGGTCCTTTTCCCAGAGGGTGTGAGAGAGGGCTGTCAGACGATTGAGTCTGTCGCGGGTCGACTCAGGCCGATATCGCGGCACGAGCAAGTTCCAATAGGCAATCTTGCCGCCTGAACGGAAGGTGTCACCGATGGTAGCAAAGAGCGCGTCAGACAGACCTTCGCTCATGTATTCGAAGATATCGGACAGATTTGCTTTGTTGAAGCTCCCGACAGGCTGGTCTCTCAGCAGCATCTCTATCTCGCCGGTGACGGGGCGAAGTCGGTCAACAAGGCCCTTCAAGCGGGGAAAGTTCGCGGGCTGGAGGTAGCTCGGGGCAGCCTCGAGTTGGCGGTAGCGACCAGTGAGGAACTGCTCGACGTAGAAGTTACCACGCAACGGGAGCTCTCGGCAGGCGTAGGTAAAGCGGTTCAGAAAGTAGGCCCCGATGTCGCCCTCTTTCACGTGCTGAAACTGGGCCGGGTCCCGCCCATTCTTGGCCATGTTCTCCCGCCCGAAATAGTGACTGAACGCGTCACGGAACGCGGGTGTATCGAACGCGCTCGAGAACACCTCGCGCTGTGCGGCGAGGGATTCGCTCTGCAACAGTCGGTTCACAGCCTCAGGTGGTACGACATCGGGGAGAACGTTTTCCCTGAAACCCGCAAAGTAACTCTCCAACCGTCCACAGTTTGCCACCCCCGAAACCAGAAGGTCGCGGTTGGCCTCCCAGAAGGTCACAGCAACCGATGACAGGTGTTGGCGAATGTCCTGGAAAAGGCCCCAGCGGTCGGTGTGTTCCCTGAATCCCAGCAGTGCGACAAAGTCTGGGTGCTCCAAGGCCCGAATGCCAGCGATCTTGAGTTCCAACAGAGCGGTTTGAGCCGGGTTGAGATCGACTGAGGTTACGGAATTGGGTTCGAGAAGCAGAAGCGCGAGGGCATTGTCGCCGGCGCTGCACACAGAGACGACGTCGTCTCCCCTCTGAATATCGAGGCCTTTCTCGAGCAGTCGCCAGTCTTCCCACACCTGGGAGTAACGGATCGTGTCGAACACCATTTGTTGGGCGATTTCACTACGCACGCCGTCTCTCCATGAGCTTGCGGAGCGCTGGGCGATCGATCTTGCTGTTGTGGCGGCGGTCGACGGGAATCTGCCTCACCGTTTGAACCGGTAGATGCCCCAGTTCGAGTTCGCAAAGCAGGGCTTTGACGCGTTTCACAACCGTGTTTTTCCGAGACCCGGCCGATAGTTGGATAGCCACAGCGCCCGCGGTCGCCCGGGAATGCTCGACGATCGCTGAACGGGTCACCCCCTCGACTTCGTTCAGCCGTTCTTCGATCGGGAATGGCTGTAGCGTTCGCCCTCGACTGAGAATCGCGTCGTTGACTCGTCCGGTAAGCCACAAACGCCCCTCGTCATCCACTCTTCCGAGGTCACCCGTCCGATGCCATACGGTGCCATCGGCTTCGTAGATCTTGTTTGCAGCGGTGGCGACCGGGTCATCGATGTAGCGCCGTACGACGTGCCGCCCCGCCACGAGGACCTCCCCGAGATCGCCGGGAGCACAGCGGAATGGGTCCAGACCAGCCGGCCCGAGCTTAACTGGTCCGCGCTCCAGTGTGGTAAGCGCCATGCTGACTTGCTCGACTGGAGCCCCGACAATATGCCCTTCTCCCTGCGCCGCGGTCGCTTCGTCCATTGAGACATGGGCGATGGGTTCGGCCTCAGTCGAGCCGTAGATAATCTGGCAGTCGGCTTTTGGAAAGGCCTCGCTCACCTTGGCCGCGAGCTTGCGTGACACGGGCGCTCCGCCCACGTAGACCCCACGCACGTTGGGAAGTTCCTGACCTGACTGGCACAATCTGTCGGCGATGCGTGTGATGTAGGAAGGCGCTCCGCTCAGTGTCGTTGCACCGATTGTCCGCGCGTAGCTGATAACAGCGTTCGGATTGACGCCCGCAGGCTCGCGCAGATCAACGGGAGGGAGGGCAGCGGTCGTTCCGCACGCGAGGTCGTGCAGCGCCACCACAGGGAAACAGGGTACATCCACTTCGCCCGGTTCGCTGGGGAAGTTCGCGTCCAGCGCCAGGTGCTGCTCAGTCAGCAGCCGATGGGTTCGATCCGCTCCCTTGGGCCTCCCCGTGGTTCCAGAGGTGAAGGTGATCAGGGCGGCTTGGTCTTCCTCACAGTCGACGGGCGCAAAATCGGGATCCGGAGTGGCCAGCAAGCTTCCGAGGGCGCTCAAGCCGAAGCCGGACGTATCCCGAGAGTACTTCCCAAGCGGCCAGAGCGGTGGCAATACCCACCGATACTTCAGGAGGGCACCCACGCTGACGATCGCCCGGGGTTTCGCAGTCTGGATAGCTTGAAGCACCTTCCGCACGCCCATTCCGGCGTCGATGAGCACCGGTGTCATCCCCGAGGCCATGAGCGCCAGAACGAAGGCGTACAGGTCGATGCATAACGGTATCATGACGACGACCCGATCGCCTCGAGTCCACCCGGCCCTCTCGAACCCCTTCGAGAATGCCGCGATGCGCCGCTGGAGCGGACCATAAGCGATCGACTCGCAGACGGTCGCGCCGCTGTCGTCCCATTGCTGGGGCAGTATCAACGCTGTTCGAGAAGGGTTTGTCGCCGCGTGGCGGAGAACCAGAGAAGCGAAGTTCATATCGAGCAGACCATTCCAGTATCAATTGGTATTCAGGAACACGGGCCCCATTCAAGGCCGAGGGCAGCACCAAATGCCACCCGCTGTCCCTTCAGATGTCGTATCACGCAAGAGCCGGAATTCGAAGTTGAATTGGTCTGAATTATGTCAGATTTCGGACGCTTCAGCGGTTTTTGGTTGCATACTTTCAGTGGAGTGTGAGACCCACACACGCAGGATCTCGAGCGCCGCCACAGCAGTTTGAAGCGACTCACCCTGCTCAGATACACAACGACCGTGGAGCCAGGTCAACCGATGCAAGCGAGCAAACTCAATCAGTCGAGCCCCCTTGCCGCCCGATTCTACGGATGGATGGCGGAGCGTTTTCCCCCGGCCCACGCAGTGCTGTTCTTCGTCCTCTACCTATCGGCGGTGTTGTTTGGTGGCTTTCTATCTCAGTCCGGGTCGGTCCGGTTCGGACCGCGAGAGCTACTGGGTTTCGCTGCAGCGTACTGTTTCTTCCTCATGCTTCGAGTTTTCGACGAGCACAAAGACTTCACTGAAGACTGCGAGAATTATCCTGACCGCGTACTTCAACGTGGACTCATCACCCTGGGTCATCTGAAGGTGGCGGGCGCAGTTGCGATTGCGGTCCAGTTTGCCGTGTCCCTATTCTTTGACTCGGGGTTTGGGCCCACAACGATCGCGTGGCTGGTGGTGATCGGATGGAGCCTACTGATGGCCGCCGAGTTCTTCGCCGCCGAGTGGCTGAAGAAGCGCCTACTGCTCTACGCTGTCAGCCACATGGTCGTTATGCCAATGGCGTTGGTTTGGATGGCACAAATGGGTTCCAAGGAGTGGCTCCCGGCGTCGATTGCGCTCCTGTCTCTGCTCTCCTTTTTCAGCGGTTTTGCCTTCGAGCTTGCCCGTAAAACGAAGTCACCCGACGACGAGCGCGATGCCGTTCAATCCTACACGAAGGTATTCGGCACTCGAACGGCTCCGATGGTCACCCTGTCCGTACTTGGTGGAGGCGCAGCCGTTTTAGTGGGGACACTTCTCTTTATCACTGACGGAACCCCCAACTGGATTCTGATTTGCCTATCGATCGGCCTTCTGGCCGCTCCCGCCTGGGCCCTGGCTCGCTTCCGGGCCAGTCCGTCCGCTGCGACGGCCAAGCAGCAAGAGGGCATGTGCAGCCTGTACATGCTGGCGGGCTATGTGATTCTGATCGTGGCCGTCGCCATCGAGAGGGGTATCGAATGGGGGTAGCGCCATCCAAAGACCGTTTGGTGCTGCAGAGCTCGGAACTCACACAGGCTCATGAACCAGAAATCGGCGGTAAGGCGCAGGGCCTCCTCCATCTCGCTCGCTTGGGAGCTCCGGTTCCAGCTTGGTGCATCGTTCCCAGCAGTGTTTTTCGAGAACACCTGGACCGAGCCCTCGCCGCAGGACAACTGGAAGCCTGCGCAAATGCCTTGGAAACCGGATCCGAAGAGACCCCGGAGCTCGTCGGTGCAGCCCAGGCCGTTCGAGATGCGATAACCGGGGAAGCCCTAACGCCCGATTTGACAGGCCAAATCGCCGATTGCCTCAAACGCTTCAATGGCGATTCAGTCGCCGTAAGAAGCTCGATGGTAGGCGAGGATTCGGCCGACTACTCCTTCGCTGGACAGCTCGAGACGTACCTCTTTCAGCGCACGCTCGAGGAGGCCTGCGATTCCCTGAAACGGTGCTGGGCCGCAGCGTTCGCACCCCGAGTACTCCTCTATCGCCACCGCGCAAACATGGCGTTGAGCGACATTCAGGTTGGCGTCGTCATCCAAGAAATGGTCGACGGAGACGTGTCGGGCGTCCTGTTTACCGCTGATCCCACAACGGGTCACCGCGATCGGTCGCTGCTGAGCGCCTGTTGGGGCCTTGGCGAGGGACTCGTCAGCGGTATCTGCAATGCGGATGAGTTTACTTGCTCACATGCAGGCGAGCCTCTCACTCGACGCCTTGCCGACAAGGACCGCGCGCTGGTGGTCGACCCGAAGAACCCCGGGACGCGTGAGATTGAAGTCGAGGATTCGCGGCGCGAGATCGCCTGTTTGTCCGATGAGCAGGTCATGGCGATCTCGTCGCGTGGAGTTGAACTCGCGACGGCAATGGGCAGTCCCCAAGATATCGAGTGGACCCTATCGGGAGGAGACCTCTTCTTACTGCAATCTCGGCCGATCACGTCGCTCCCACACCCCAAAGATGGCCCGCGAGTAGTCTGGGACAATAGCAACATTCAAGAAAGCTATTGCGGAGTCACGACGCCGCTGACCTTCTCGTTCGCTTCAGCGGCCTACGCGAGCGTTTATCGACAGACGATGGAGGCTCTGCGAATCCCCGCAGACGTAATCAAAGCCCACGAAGGGATGCTAGAGAATATGCTGGGCGTCGTGCGGGGGCGCATCTACTACAACATCAACAACTGGTACCGAGGACTCCTGCTTCTGCCCTCCTTTGGCCGCAACAAGGCCGATATGGAGAAGATGATGGGGCTGGAGGATCCAGTGGACCTCATCCAAGACGAGGTGCTGTCCTTTGGCGAGAAGCTGAGTCGGGCGCCCCGACTGGTTTCTACATTCGCCCGTCTGCTCAACCATTTTCGAACCCTCGATCGGGCGGTCGAGCGGTTCATTTCGGAATTCGAGTCCGCTTACGAGCGAGTCGACCGCGCGAACTTCCCCAACCTCAGTTTCTCACAGCTAATGGACATGGTCGGTCAGCTTCGGGCCGACATGCTGGAGCGTTGGCATACGCCGATCATCAACGACTTTTATGTAATGATGGCAACCGGTCGCCTCCGTCGTCTGCTGACAAAAGCGGGATACGACGAAGATTCGGTCATCATGAACAACCTCATGAGTGGCGAAGAGGGCATCGAGTCGACTGAGCCGACTCGAGCAATCATGCGCATGGCCAAGCGGATTCGGAACAACCCAGCCGCCATGTCGGGGCTCACCGTCGACGGACAGCTGAAGGCTCTGGCTGAGCTTCGGGACTGTGACCCCGGTTTGGCAAAAGACCTCGACCACTATATCGAACGCTACGGTGACCGGGTGATCGGCGAGCTGAAGCTCGAGACAATCTCCCTCAGGCAGGACCCATCCTTCTTGGTCGACGTACTGCGCAACTTCGTCGATCGGCCTGATCTCGATCCCGAGCAGTTGGCCCAGAGCGAGCGCGCGCTGCGCAGCGACGCCGAAAACGAGTTGAGCGGAAAGCTCGGCCTCCTAGGTCGGCGGCGCCTGAAACGTGTACTCCGAGCAGCGCGCGCTGCCGTCAGAAATCGGGAGAACATGCGTCTGGCTCGAACTCGAATGTTCGGACTGTTCCGAGACGTCTACGCCGAGATCGGGGTACGTCTACAAACCGCCGGTCGTCTCGATGACGCCCGCGACGTTTTCTATCTGGCGACGTACGAGATTGACGCTTACCACGAGGGCCGCTCGTTGGCGTCCGATCTGGGAGCAATGGCCCGTGCCCGAAAGGAAGAGTGGGCTCAGTTCGAAGACCAGGAGTTGCCTCACCACTTCGAGACCATCGGCCCTGTCTACCAGGATAACGATTACCGGCCCACCAACGTCGCCGAAGCAGTCGTGGAAGGGAACACCATTCAGGGTCGCCCGTGCTATCCCGGCGTGGTGACTTCCCCTGTTCGGGTTGTTCTGAGCCCGAAAGACGACCTCTCGGTAAACGGGAGAATACTCGCCACGGTGCGCACTGACCCGGGCTGGGCGCCACTGTTCCCAACGGCCAGCGGCATCCTCGTAGAGCGGGGAAGCACACTCTCACACTCGGCGGTGTTGGCCCGCGAGCTGGGAATTCCCGCAGTGGTTGGCATACCCGGCTTACTCGGTTGGTTAGCCGACGGTGACGAAGTGACGATGGACGGGTCAAGCGGGCGCATCGAGCGGCTCGAACCCCACGTCAGGCAGAAGGGAGCGCAGTAGAAACATGACGACCAGCGTCGAGTTAACCGACTCAGGGCTGCCAAACGGGTTCCTCGAGCTGGCTGAAGCGATCTACGCTGGTGACCCGCACTGGATCCCAGAGGACGGCGAGGCCATCCGTACAGCCTTCAGCCGCGACAACCCCTGGTTTTCGACGGGCAAAGCTGTCGCTGCCTGCGTTCCGGGACAGTGTCGGGGCGCTGCATTCGTGGTACCCGGGCTCCAGATCGAGGGCAAGCCGACGGGTTTCTTCGGCTTCTTCGAGTCCCAGGCAGAGGCCGAGACAGAGAACAAGCTGTTCGCCGGGCTGGAAGAGTGGGCGCGCAGCCAGGGTGCCCAGGTACTCTACGGCCCCATCAACTTCTCGACCTTCGGATCGTATCGGATCCGTCTGTCCGCCGAGCCCGACGCCGACATGTTCGTGGGCGAACCGTACAATCCCGCCGACTATCAAAGTCGGATCGAGAGGCTGGGATATTCACTGCACCAGGGCTACTGCACTCAGATCTTCAACTCGGACATCTCACCGACACTGACGAAGGCGCTGCATCCGACGTTGGTCAACATCAGAGTGCAGGGCTACCGGGTTGAACCGCTTACCCCAGAGATATGGATGGAACGGCTGGGCGAGCTGCATCCGCTCGTTGATACCATCTTCAGTAACAACTTCGCCTATACCCCGATCAGCTTCGAGACCTTCGAGAGGGCCTGCGGCACCGCGTTCGCTAACAAGCTGTGCCCACGCCGGAGTCTCATTGTCTTCGCGCCATCCGGCGAGCTCGCAGCGTTCCTGCTGGTCTATCCGCACTATGGCCCGTTGGTCTGTCAGGGCGCTGGATCCGCTCGCCTACGCGTGCAGGACCTCAACCTGAGCGCCCACCGTCACCTCCTCGAAGACGATGGTTTCGCCGCAGGGATCTACAAGACCGTCGGGGTGGCCCCAGCTCATCGCCGAATCGGGGTGATGGAGGCTTTGACTGGTGCGCAGTACGAACTGGGAGTGGAGCGGGCCGAAAGATGGTTTGGCGCGCTCATGCGCGACGACAACCCGAGCGTCCGAGTCGGACAGCACTTCGCGTCTTCTGTGCGTCGCTACGGTTTGTTCAAGAAGGTGCTCTAGTGAAGTTCACTGAACTCCAGTTAGGGCCCCAATTCGATTTCAACGTTGTCGAGTCTTGGGGGCGGCCCGTCGGGTGAGCGAAACAGGAACCTGAGCGTCTCCCTGTAGAAACCGACGAGGGGCAGTCGTTCGGCGATCTGATCACGGACACGTTCTCGTCGCTCTTTGAAGGCAGCGTGGCTTTCTCGGGTCAGGTACTCACGCTCGAGGAAGTAGTTGGGCAGGGGCTGAATCTGAATCTCGAAACACTTGTCGAACCACTCGACTACCGACTTCATGGCCTCCCACCCACTGCCCTTTTTTCGTCCGTTCGTAAGGTAGTTCTTCACCTCGATGAAGCGCAGCGTACGAGTCCTTTCTAGAAAGGGTACTTCGGCCTCAGCCAATTGGTTGGCAGCAAACACGATGGTTTCGAGCTGGGCGTGGAGCTTTTGAGCCTCTTCTTCGCTACCGACCACGATTTTGACACCAAAGACGTCCTTTACGTAGCGACTCAACCGTTGCAGTTGTTTGTCGCGTTGGATCAGCTCATCGAGATCGAAAATCTCATCGACGACTTTGTTCCAAATCTCCTCTTCAGCCTTGATTCGAGAGATCATCTTGTGAACACCGCTCAGGCCCTTGGCGCGCGGTTGGTATTCAACGAAGTTGGCGACAAGCGTCGGTTGGGTCCAGTCGTGACCGTGGCGATAGCGCATATCCGCGAGCAGTCGGTTACCCAAATCGAGGTCTGTGAACACATAGAGATCGCGTTCACGCAACGGTTTACTCAGGGTGAAGCGATCCCCAGTAGCTGGAAGTTCTCCGATCACCACGCCCTGGAGGGCATATGCATGATCGAAGAGGGTATCGGCAAGCAGCCTACAGAGCCGATGGAGTCGCGATTCGCCTCGGCAAATCATCCGCGAAAACGCGGCCCGGACTTCGTTCAGATTGGCGCGAGAAAACACCAACTTGTGGTGTGCATCGGGGTTTTCCAGAATCTGATCGCGGGACTCGGCGAGATACGCCACCAACGCGTTGAGGAGGGGCTCCCTCGTAACCATCCATAGTGGCGAGTGTTCAGCTTCCAAGATCGATTCTCAACGTGTAGCCAGGCACAAAAAGAGTATGAGCTGCGCCGTGATTTGGCAAATGGCAAAGTTGGGGGAACGGGTTCGGCTGGTCAGCGAACACTCATGCTCGAAATCATCATGCAGGTCTCGGCCTGGTTCCAATAACTTGGCCCGTTGTGCTGGGCTTGGCCGTTCACGACGATGTCGTCAACGAGTGACGGTTGAGTCGAGTTCCAAAAGGCTTCGCACTGGGTTCGGATCTCGGACACGCTGTACCCGCTGAAGGCGAAGGGAATGTCTTCGATGGTGCCCTGGGCGACGATCGGAGCCATCTGGTCGACGAAGTTGTTCAGGAGCATATTGGTGACCTCTTGCCCATTCCAATAGCTTGGTCCGTTACGATAGCTCTGCCCCTCAATGCGAACGTCGTCTATCTGTGTCGCGCTCGCGAAGGTCGGCCCGTAGCTGCGAATCAATCCACGCAGCTCATCGGCGCTCATGGCGTTAATCGAGAAGGGTAGGCCCTCGACGTCACCAGAGTACACGACCGGGCAGGAGCCGCTGGTGGGCCTCGCGTTCAATACGGCCGCGGCGCACAACGTCGCCTCGTCCCAATAACTCGGTGTGTTGCGAAAACTCTGACCGAAGGCGGTGATGTCGTCGACCATCGAGAGATTCACGGCTGCTGTGAAGTTCAAGCACTCTTGATGGACTTCCTGATGGGAGAAGCCCGAGAAGAACACCTCGGTGTCCTCGAAGCTACCTTGGAAGTACAACTCGGTCGGCGGCAGCACAAAATGGGGCGGATCGGGTACCACAACCGGAGGTGTCACGATGACGTGGCCCGGCAGATGTTCGGGCGGCATCGACGAACCACTGTCGGGATGATGAGTCATCGTGGCAGCTCCAACAATGAGAGGGTGTACTGAGGTGCTGCACCGTAATCGAACGAGCCCACGTACACGTTGTACGTGCCCGCCGGCCAGGTCCCACCGATCGACGGATCCAATCCAAACGAGTCGTCGTTGCAGAGGGTTCCTCTAGGGCCTTCGACGAGAAGGGTGGTGTCAGCGTTGCTGCTGACCCTCATGATCAACTGACTGAACTCGCCCGTGAAGGTAAAGACGTGGCTCGGGTCTCCAGAGACCCAACCCCGGCAGGGGCCGGTTTCCGATGCCCCATGGCGGCTCGCGTCGTGCTCGCCACCGCCCCAACCAGAAAACTCATGCCAGTTGGGAAGACTTCCGGGGCTCAGATAGGTTGCCGGGTGGCCGGCAAACGCATTCGAACCGATAAACAAGAGGCTGAGAGCGGTCAGCAATCCTAACAATCCATTCCAGTAACGCATTTACGAGTCCTCCGCCTCATTGCTGCCGCCCCACGCCACACGGGTCGACAACCGACCCTATCAGACTGAGGAAGAGCACGTTTTATTCGCTCGAACCGGCACTTTTTTGTGTTTCTCACAGAAACCGGCGCGCGTCTATCTCCTCTCGGGACAGAAGCGAATGCGCCAGGAACGCCCTGTAGCGCCTCTGTTCAAGAACTGAAAGGAACCTTTAGCCATCGTTAGTACCCTTTCTGTTTGGGAAATCCTAAGCTGGTTCCATCCTGATCAAATGAACACGAATGGAGTTCCGATATGCTTCGCAATCTTTACAATGCATCGATTATTCTTCTCATTCTCGTCATCTCGTCTACTGCTTCTGCCCAGATCTGGGGCGGTAACGGGGGGGCGGACGACAGTGCAGATTCTGAAGCCAGTTCCCGGGCCCGGAGAGGACCTCAGTGGGTTAGCGGCGATGGCTACTCCCGAGCGAAAGTAGCGGGTCGATCGCATATCAATACCTACGAGATGACTCAAGACGTAGTTCACGCATACGCCCCGCTCCGGGCAGAGGCCTGGCAGGTGGTGGAACTAGATTCCGATGTCTGGGGTTCAGAGTTGACGTCCGTGTCGGTCGAGTACTCGCCCGAGGCGGCCGGAACGGAGGTTATGGTTACTGTCTTCTACTCAGTTCCTGAGGTCTGGCACCCTGGACCCCTCCCGATAACTGACCTCGAGTACGACATCGCGGCAAGTGTGGTTGGTACAGACGGGATCGTGACGATCGACATTCCGGCCGGCCGTGAAGTCGCTGCAAACGCCTCGCTCGGGATAGAAGTCAGGGTTCTGGAGTTCGCCACCGGAACCACACAAGGCGTCGCTTATGTCGTCGGTGATGTCTTCGGAAACGGCTTCGCTCAGATCGACGATCTACGCAGCGAATACCTCGAGCTCGACCTGGCATTCTCGCTGACTTTCCAGGAAGAAATCCTACACCCTGTGGTCATCACCGACCAAGGGCAGGTCGGAATCGGCACAACTCAACCCCCCGCGACTCTGGATGTGCAGGGCGAGTCGATTCGGATCGCGAAGAGCTTCACTCCAATCGGCAACGCTGAGTGCGCGATTGGGGAGATTGCTTGGGACGAGGATCACATTTGGGTGTGCGTTCGGGCCGACGAATGGCGAAGTGCTGTGCTCGAATAGTCTGGCTTTTGACTCGACCCCCTTCGGGTTCAACCAACTTCCGACGGTCGCCTCCCAGGCTACTCCGGAAGATACGGCGTTGCCGCCTCCAGAACACCCTCCGCACAGCTGTCCAACATCGCGGCATCGGGTGACACCACCAGAGCGACCACGTATCCAAATGGTCCTGCCTCAGCGGGACCGTGGGTCGGCGGGTTTCGCATTGCTTCATGAACACAGGCTTCGAGGGGCAGGTTGGTTAACTCATCCACGTAGAACGACAACGATACGTCGTTGGTATGGCGGTCTACTTCAGCACGCATCACCTGGTGGCCACACTCCGAAATCTCGGACTCGACCGCGCACGTCGACCAGGCATCCATCAGGCGACCCGCGACCGGATAGAATGTGGGATCGGGAGGAAACACCGACAGTCCGACTACGCGCAGCCGGCCTTCGGCGAGATCGACGGGAACGGTCGGTAGGAGCGCTTCGCCGGTCGTCTCCTGCGGCGTTGCTTCCGGCTCGCCTTCCTGGGCCAGTGTTGTCGCGACCCACAAACTGAAGATCAGAGTTGTAACAAGAACGGTCATCCTCATCGCACTAATCCTATCTCGGGCCCACACTCATTCGACACGCAAAGGGGGAAGGCCCTTGAGGTTTCGCCGGGCCGCGGCGTAGTCGCTCAAGATCCGGTTACTCTCTTTTACGAGCTCTTTGAACAGCTTCAGCGTCTGCCGACACAGCTTGAATTCCGGGGTGCCGGCCTTGATCGGCTGGCCCAACGGAATCTTCTCTTTAGCGGTTTCGTTTTCGTTGTTGATGCGGGCCCGATTCCTTTCGAGCTCTTTGATTGCGTTTCCCATGGCCTCGATATTGCGGTCTTCCGCACCAATCACCTCGACCGCCGCAGCGTGATCGGCCTTGAGCTTTCGAAGAACTGCAGTGTGACGTGCGAGGGCCTTCTCGAGGCTGCCCAGAAAGGTGGCAGCGCGATAAGACACCTGAATCGTTCCCGTAAGGAAGAGAATCCCGATGAGGGCGACCACCGCGATGATGGCATAGATCATGGTGATGTCTCCCGTTGCTGACGCCCTGGAACCACTACTCTTCCCCGATTTGCATGTGAACTTCCAGGCCGTTCAACCGCAACGCGCTCGCTGGGCGGACGTAATATCCGGAATAGGTGCACATCATCGCCGCGAATGTACTCGCAGTGGTCAAGTCCCTGTGGAGCGGATAACCCTCTCCGAACGAGACGGAGACATGGTTGGACTCAGGCGTCGTCCGGATGTCTATGTTTCGAGGCACACCGTCCAAGAGTGGATCCTCGATCGCGAGGGTCAACGACGCGTCCGCAGCCATGTTACAGTGAATCGACTGCAAGACGAAGCGCTCCTTGCTTCCGTTTACAGGAATGACGCACTGTGGGTCGTACCCCTCGACCGCCTTGAGGCTGACTTGCGACCAGTAATCTGAATAATCAGAGCAAGATCGGTCCGAAAGCTGTTGATGAAGAACGGGAAAGGCAGTCCCCTCCCGGTCGGAATTGCATCCCGCCGTGGCGAACGTCAGCGCGCAGATGGCTAGGCTGAACTCTACCAAGGTTCGATTCACGTTGACTCCACTCGTTTGCTCATTCCCACCCGGGTGGCGCAATTCCGCCGGGCACCTGAAGTTCTTCATAGATGTGTCCCGGATCGAGTAGGGAACACACGGTGGTGCAATCGTGGTCGATATGTAGAACTTCGAGGCGGGCAGGCGATATGCGCTCCCGAACAATGTTGGCCACCGCTAACTCGTGGATACGAAGGCTGTCCACATTGTGCAAGTGGCTCGATTCGGTGATTTCGCGCTGTAGATACTCCGTGACGGCTTCAGTCGACTCTTCGAATCCCACGATCGCTTCCGGGTTGTCCTCGGCTCGTGTAATGCGCACGAGGATCAGATAGCCCGGTTCGACCCATAGAGCGCGATTTTCAGTGACCTCGACGGCAGTTTCACCAGCAGCGACCGGCGGCGTAGCTGCGGGCACGACTGGTGGCGGTGAGTTCGGTGGAGCTGCGCCCATCGAGGACGGGGCCGCGAGACCCATCGCCGAATCCGCCGGCCCACTCGCTTGCTCCTGCGGTGCTTCAGGTTCCTCCGGGCTTGGCGCAACGTGCTGGATCAAGGCCTCGTGGGAGGCATGGTTATCGAGCATCGAGAAATCCACTTCACGGCTCTGGCCATGAGCCATTTTGGGGAGTCCAGTGCTCGTCAACAAACCGGCGCCACCGGCCAAGACAGACAGTTGAGAGAGAAAGCGCCTGCGTGAACGGTCACGTGGTCGCTGAGTCCAATTGAGAAAGTCCGGCTCGTCGGCCGTTTCGACCCGGCACGGCCTCCGTCTCCTCTTTTCGAGTTTCATGTCGTCGTTGCTAGACATTTGCATCCTCCACGACCGCGTTGATCAATCTGCGTGTCACTCCCACTCCACAGGCTCCATCTCGCCCCGAAGAGGGATTATCTCGGGGGGATGACCCGGGTCGAGACCAGAACAAATGGTGGTGCAATCGTGGTCGATATGCAGAACCTCTAGAACTGCCGGCGCGATCCGCTCCTGAACGAGCGTTGCCAGCACAACTTCGTGGGAGTGCAGCAGATCGACGTTATGAAGCTGACTCGTCTCCGCGATCGCACCCTGCAGATAAACCGACACCGCACCGGTCGATCCCTCGAACGCAGTGATAGCGTCGGAGTTACCTTCGGCTCGAGTGATCCGCACCAGAATCAGATAACCGGGCTCGACCCACAGCGCTCGGTTTTCGGTGACTTGGGGGCCAGGGGGCTCGGCGGCGGTCTCAGACAGTTCCGCGAGCGGTTCGCTGTGCCGGCTCGGCTCGTCAGGGGCATCGGCTCGAACACTCTCTGATTCCTCTTCGGCACGCTCTTCCGCGGCCTGCTCTCTCGCGCGCGCCTCCGACGGAGGTTGCGGCGCAAGTGTGCTGGGCGAGGCATGGTGCTCGAGCATCGAAAAATCGACCGGACGACTTTGGCCGTGCGCGAGCTGAGGAAGACCAATAGAAGAAAGGAGTCCAGCTCCGCCCGCAATTGAAGACACTTGAGACAAAAAACGCCGTCGAGACCGATTGCGGGGACGCTCTTCCCAGCTGGGATAGGCTGCCTCCGGTGCGGATTCGCTCGTCACTGGAGCTGGATGGTTCCGGTCAGTGTGTTTCACTTCAGACATCTCTTCGTTTCTCCGTTGCGCCACGGCGCCATTCGCGTGTCCCGTCATCCTGTATCTGTGCAAGAACGAACGTATGGCAAACCGCTATCAATTCCAACGGTAACGCCACCAGTGACGCCACCAGCAACAATAGAAAGCCAAAGGAAGACTGGGAGAGCACAATGGTGGGGAACGGCAGACGCGCCTGCCGTGTCGAACGCGGAGTTATCTCTACTCAGGAAGTCGTGTCGAACGCCCCGCTTGGTCGCATATCAGCCATGGTCGGTCTTCGGACCAGACCGATCGGGTCGACCCAGTGAATTGTCTTGGCCGCGGCCAACACGGCGGGTAGCTCATCGGTTGCTAAGTTCTCGTCTCGCAGTGTCCACAGCTCTTCTTCGCTGGGTGCAGTGTCGAAACACAGCAGCTCCTTGATACCCCCATTGCAGTTGGCGCTAACCACCAAAACGGGACCGGGGAGACTCTTCTGATCGCCCAGTTTGACCACGATATCGTGGTGGTACTCCCCCTTGGTCCAGTGGGCCAGGAGTTCAAAATCTGAGAATTCGTCTTGGAGACGCTGTAGTAGATGGCCGAGCAATAGCTCTTGCGCAAGTGAGTCGATCATAGATCCCACGTGTTCAATCTGTCTGAGTCACTGCTGCCCTAAGCAAAGACAAACTAGGAGCCTGTCGCGCATAGCGCTCCAGGCTCCGCCATTGGCTTTTAGCGA
>CAZDBH010000090.1:0-21331 GCA_964503485.1 uncultured Bradymonadales bacterium
GCGGGGGCCCAGGTACCGGGCGGAACACAAACCGTATCGTAGATCCAGGCAAAATCGCCGTAGCAATCCTCTCGACATGCGACGACCGGATCGCCACAATCCTCGTCGGAGGGGCAGTCGCGGTCACAGTATCCGTCGCTGGCACAGGCGGCGCCGAATCGACAGTCGAGGTCACACAGACACTGCTCTTCAAAGCCGGGTGCGACCGTGTTGCAGAGCCCGATCACACGATCACAGAGGCACCCGGGAAGGCAGTCCGGATCGGAGTTGCAATTCGGGTCACAGAACCCATCCGACTCGCAGGCCGGGGCCGAGTCACAATCAGGATCGCAACGACACGCTCCAGACGATAGTTCGTCACAAACAAGTGGTTCGACATCGCATTCGCATTCAGGCTCGCAATCGTCGCCACACTCCTCCGGGTCTTCAGCATGCTCCGACATGGACCCGCCTCGTCCTAGGTTGACTGGAATTGGCTTCGCAGAAACACAGCCCACCATCAGCATGACCAAAAACAATGAAAATCGCGCAAACACAAGAAATACCTCCGAAATTAGGGGCCAACAGGCTCTCGACGACCGGCGGTCGCTAAGAAGTCCGGTGTGGTCATCGGCGGATCCCGAAAAGTGTTGCGTCTTTTTTTTGCGGTGGAGGCCAGGACCACCCCTGTGTTAGACTCACCGTCTTTGACAACAAGGACTGAGGCGAAGCGCATGCACCGCATTCAGAAGACGATATCC
Source organism: uncultured Bradymonadales bacterium (assembly GCA_964503485.1). Classification (GTDB taxonomy): domain Bacteria; phylum Myxococcota_A; class Bradymonadia; order JAFGEP01; family JAFGEP01; genus CAZDBH01. Next base: position 741 of record CAZDBH010000090.1, read on the forward strand.
GAGGTCATTGACCTCAAGCCTCCGCCATCGGTGACGGTCGAGGCGCCGATCGCCGAAGCGATCGATGTGATGAAGAGCCAGCACACGACCTGCGTGTTGGTTACGGACCAGAGCGGCATGATTGGGATTTTCACAGAAAGGGACTTCCTGAATCGTATCGTTCTACCGCGACGCTCCCACCAGACACCCGTCGGCGAGGTGATGACGCCAGACCCCGAGGTTCTCCAAACAGGCGACTGCATCACATACGCCATCAACAAGATGGTCGTCGGCGGATTTCGAAACATACCGATCGTCGACCAGGGGACCCCGGTGGCGGTTCTTCGTGTACGCCACATCGTTCAACACCTCGGTGATGTCTTCGAAGAGGTTGAAACAGGCGACAGCAGCGAGGCAGTGGACGAGTGGGTTGACCTGGGAGGGGGTTGAGAATGCTCGAAAAACTAGCAACGACACCAGTCAGGCACCTCAGAGAGAGAGCGCTCATTCATACTAGCTCGCAAGCCTCGGTCGGAACCGCGGTCGAGGCCATGGTGAACCACCATCGAGGCGCTGTGATCGTCGAGGACGAGAACGGGAAGGTGGCCGGTATCGCTACCGAACGCGATGTGCTCGCCAAAGCCGACCCGCTCGACTCCGACTGGCTCGATCGGCCAATCACCACATTGATGACTCCCAGCCCCACGGTGATAGCCGAGGACCAATCAATTCGAACTGCACTTCAGCTGCTCAGAAAGGGACAACACCGCCATTTGCCGGTTGTCGATGCGACCGGCAGAGCGGTCGCGCTCATCTCAGTACGCGATGTTCTGGCCTATGTCGCCGAACATTTTCCCGAGGAGTTCCTCAATCTGCCACCGGAGCCGACGGCAGGGCCGTCAAAACCATGGGGTGGGTGAGTGCCTTTACTTGTGAGGCGCCTCCCGGGCTGCTACGATTCGCGGCGCACCAAGCCGAAACAGACCTTCATGAGCAGCCTGGCCCGAGCCTGCGAACTGCTCGTTACCGCGATTAGGGGCTAGGGCCGTGACGACCGACGGCAACACAACACCTTCTCATTACAGCGGCGAGTACCTTCTGTTCGCACTCGACGACTACGGTTTCGCGATTCATATCGAGAACGTCACTGAAATCGTCCGCGCGGTCGCAATCCGTCACGTTCCGGATTCACCTGAGTTCGTCGAAGGCCTCATCGTTTTGCGGGGAGAACCGCTCCCAGTGATTGATATTCGCAAGAAACTACGACTAACCTCCCAGCCAGTCCGATTGTCAGATCACATGATCGTCGTCGCAGCCGGACAGACCCGAGCGGTATTGCGGGTCTCTCGAGTACAACAAGCCGAGCAGATAGATGACGAGCAGGTCCTGCCCGTCCCATTGGAACTCGACCAAACATCCAGCTACGAAGGCGTTGTACTGCATCCGACGGGAGTCGTTCTCATCCGGGACCTAGCCGCTTTCTTGAGTGCCACCGAAGAGTTGGATCTGACCCAGTTCCTCGCTGAAAACTGCCCACCGGAGATCAACCAAAAGTGAGTTGGTCGGATGAACATATCGGTCGAATCGCCGGCCTGTTCGCAGATACGACCGGTTTTCGCCTGATCGAGAGCCGGCGGAGCAGTGTCGAAGCCGCCATTCTGCGCACGATGAAGCGCTGCGGTTTCGACAATCCAGCTGACTATGAGCGGCAACTCGCAAATGGCCGTAGCGACCTCATCGAGACGTTGGTTGCCGAGCTGACAATCCAAGAGAGCTACTTCTATCGGCACGGCGACCAAATCGACTTCATCCACGAAGTCATCATGCCAACCTGCGTTGCCCACAACGACCACTCGTTTTCGTGCTGGTCGGCCGGCTGCGCCAACGGGCAAGAGGTCTATACGCTGGCAATACTGGCACAGACGATGATCCCCACCGCCCGGGTTCGAGTCACCGGCACCGACGTTTCGGTTCCCGCTATCGAGTTTGCCAAGGCCGCTCGCTATCGGGAGTGGTCCCTCCGGGCCACCGTTTATGTAACGCGCTTGCGGACGACGCTTGGCTCGTACTAGGCCCTTCAGACCCCTTTCCTCCGGATTCCGACTCCCTAACTCGTGTTTCGGACGCTCCCACTGGCACGTTCCGCTATCGGAAGGCGCCGACCGGTAGCCTGCGACGACAGCTAAAACCCGCCATGACCGTACCAACGCAACGTTCGGCTGACAAATCACACATCGAGGTGCAGCCGAGCAAAACAGAGACCGCTGTGCTCCGCCAACCTGAAAGATACGAGTCCCCGTACGAGAGCGTCGAGCCGCCCAAAGAGGGCCGGATCTACGACGACGAAACATGGGACTTGGTCAACAGCGGCAAGGATGAACAAGCGCTGACCGACGTGGAGAACCGGCTCCGAGACGACCCGACCAACCTGCGCCTACTCTACGCAAAGTCTCTGCTACTGCTCTCTATGTCCAAATTCGCAGATGCGGTCAGCAGCCTTCGACAGGTCCTCTTCTTAGAGTCTGATTTTGTGGCCGCACATTTCACGAGCGGCATTGCCTATCTGCATCAAGGGATGGCACGGGAGGCGACTCGAGCCTTTCGCCAGGCCCTGAGCATCGCAGAGGCTCTGGAGCCGGACGAGGTTCTCGAGATGGCCGAAGGCGAAACGGCGGGCCGAATGGCGCGCGCAGCGGCCGCTCAACTCGCGGTTCTCGGTAGCTCCTCCTTTGCTAAAATCGGAATTGACTCATCGGAGGCAGACCAGTGAACAAGGCGGAACTACAGGCCGAACTTGCCCGCCTACAGTCTCACCTCGTCGAGACCGAGGTCACGACCGAAGAGCTCAAAGAGCTCGAAGCTCGTGCGAGCGAGCTCGCAGCACCCCAGGATGAGCAGACTGATCGGATACACGACGAGTACTTATTGGTGCAATCGGGAGGTCAGCAGGTTCTGCTCGAACTCGCGATCGTCTTCCGCATCGCTGCCCGTCCCCATAGTTGCAGGATCCCTCCCTCCAAGACCCGCTTCACCGGCCTTGTGGCCCTCGACGGAGAGCTGTTGCCCTTCATGACGATAGGGGAGTCAACGCCGGACCCTGGGTCAACTGGGGACCAATTCTTTGTGGCTGTTGGCATCGAACACGCAGAGTTCGCCATCTTGGCAGACAGCGAGCCCGAGCGGCTACAAGTCGAGGGCGTAATATCACTAACCGACGACAACGCGGACGGATACATCTCAAAGGTAGCTCCATCCGGTATCGGTGTGGTCGACTCACAGCGTTTACTGAACGATAGACGGCTTTGGACAGCGCCAACCAACGGGTTTTCAGAGTCAAATGAGGTTACAGAATGAAACAGACATCCTGGCACAAGACGTTGGGAACTCGGATGGGGCTTGTCCTTCTGCTGATTGTCCTGGCTTCCGGCGGCTTGGTGATCGCGAATGTCGTCACGCTAAACTCCTTTCGGGTTGGCGAAGCGGTCAACGAGGCTGGCAAGAACCGTATGCGAATCTACAGGGCGCTATACCTCGTGCATCGGGCCTTGGCGGAGGACGACAACGGTAGGTTGACGAGTGCACAGCTACGGGAGACCGTTGACGAGATCGAGAACAGTTTGGACAGCCTGCTCTCCGGCGAAGCCACCTACGGCTCGTTCGACGCCTCTGTAACCAACGCTCTCGAGTCGGTGAAGGGGCAGTGGCACACCGAAGTGATGCCCTACCTAACCGGATTCATGGGGGATTCCTATCATCATCCATCCAGCGAGGAGCTCGCAACAATCCGCTCCGCGGTAAACGACTTTGTCCACGCGTTGAACGAGCTCGTCGATGACCTCAACCAAGCCGATCGCACGGAACTCCGAACCTTGAAGACTCTCCAGTGGGTGTACCTCGGCGCGGCAATGCTCATTCTGATTCCTGCTCTACTGGTCTTGATCGGCCTTAGACGCCGTCTCTTCGAGATGACCAAAGTCGCAGACCAAGTGATTGCAACAGGCGATCCGGGGGAGGCGCGCAGTTTCGGTGAGGACGAACTCGGCCTGCTCTGGGACGCTATCCTCACGATGATTCGACAGTTCCGTGCCCAGGAGAAAGAGGCCCAGCAGATCATGGACTCCGCCGCAGACGCCGTCATCTGCATCGACAAAGAAGGAACGATACTCACCGTCAATCCAGCCACTGTCGCCCTGTTTCAATACTCGAAGCAAGAACTGGTCGGCGCGAATGTAAAGACCATCGCAGCCTCTCCCTACGCCGAAAGACACGACTCTTATCTCGAGCGCTACCACAGGACCGGCGAAGCGCGAATCATGAACACTGGTAGGCATGTCGAAGGTCGCAGGAAGGATGGCACCATCGTGCCAGTTTCGTTGCGCGTCTCGAAGATGCAGCACGATGAAGTGCGTTACATCGGAATCCTCCAGGATGTGACTGTACAACAGGCCAACGAAAGGCGAAAAACAGAGCTTATCGAGGCGATCAGGGGCGTCGTCCAACAGCTATCCACCTCTGCGGCGGAGACGCTGGCAGCCGTCACCGAGACAGCAGCCGGTGCACACCAACAGGCCGCGGTGATCTCCGAGACGATGACCGCCGTAGATGAGGTGACACAAACCAGTGCACAGGCGGCCCAACGTGCGAAAGAGGTTTCAGAAGAATCAAAGAAAGCGGTGGCTGCCGGAAAGGAGGGGCTAGCAGCAGTCGAAAAGACCACCGAACAAATGACGATTGTAAACAACCGCGTCAGTTCACTAGCAGAGATCATCTTGGCCTTGGCTGGCCGAGCCCAATCGATTGGGGAGATCATAGAAACAGTGAACGACCTCGCCGAACAAACCAACATCCTGTCTCTGAACGCAGCAATCGAAGCGTCTCGGGCAGGCGAACACGGACGCGGTTTCACAGTCGTCGCCAACGAAGTAAAAGCGCTCGCACTCCAGTCACGCGAGGCCACCTCGCAGGTCGGGTCGATTCTCGGTGAGATCCAAAAAGCAACGAGCAGCGCCGTGATGTCGGCCGAACAGGGCACCCTCGGCGCAGCGGCGGCGATCGCGCAGGTCGAGACCGCGGGAGACACGATGGTCCGATTGATGGAGGCGCTCAACACCGCCCAGCGTTCTTCATCCCAGATCTCAGCGTCGGCGTCTCAACAGGCCGTCGGTATGTCGCAAATCGCTGACGGAATGGTGCAGATCAACGGAGCAGTCGAAGAGAGCCTCAAGGCAACGTCGGCAGTCGAGCAAGCCACCACCGATCTCAACGCACTGGGAGCCGATCTTCAAGCGCTGCTCGGAAGCGAAGAGTAAAGGAGCGATTCGTTGGATCGGGCCGATCTAATACGCCAACTGATGGCGACTTTCTTAGAGGAATTGGAGAACTACATCTCCAGCTTTGGCGTGACCCTGATCAAGCTCGAGGGGGGCGAGGTTTCCCGAAGCGAGGCTGTCCCCGAACTCTTTCGTATTGCCCACAGTCTCAAAGGAGCCGCTCGGGCGATTGGCGTTGTTCCCCTCGAGCAGGCTGCCCACAAGCTCGAGGACTTGTTGAGCCGAGTCCGGGACGGCGCACGGGACTTCGATGCCCGAGTCCTAGAGGTACTTTTCGACTGGCTCGAGGGTCTCGAACTTGCCGGATCCCAGCTCGAGACCGCCGGCGAGCTGGCAGCAGGTTCTTTAGACCCTCTGCTGGCTCTGTTGGAGGACGCACTAAATGATGAGGAGACGACGGAGGGAAAAGTCGCACAGGATCTCGCTGGGCCCGCCGACTCCCATCCCGGGCCCAGCTCTCCCAAACCGTCGGATGATATCGCCCCTCCCGAATCGCCCGTTGGTCGGACAAGTACTGGTCCAAGCGTCGAACCAAGCGGTTTTGGTGGAAGGTCGGTGCGTGGCTCGGCACAGAGTTTGGATGAGCTGTTAGACCGGGCAGACGAACTCCGGTCCACAACAGGTGGGCTCACGTCCCGCCTTGCCGTGATGACTAAGTTGCGACGGGACCTAAGGAATTGGCGGGAAGACTGGGGAGCGCTGGATGTCTGGTTGGCTCAGCAGGCCCACGGCGGAAACATCGCTGGAACGGTTACGCTCGATGCCCGCCAGGTTCGCACCATTTCGCGCATGAGTGGTCGACTGCACCAACTAGCGGACGTTGTGACGGGACTAGACAGAGGTTTCACGGCGGAATCCAAGCGGCTAGAAAGAGCGGCCTTGCTCAATGCAGAGTCCGTCCATGACCTCAGGATGATCCCATTCTCGAATGCCTGCGACGGTCTCCAAATCGCCGTGAGGAACCTCGCTAAACAGCAAGGGAAGGATGCGAGCCTGACGGTAAGCGGAGCGGGAGTGGCGGTCGATCGATCGGTCATTTCGCAACTGAAGGCCCCCCTTTTGCACCTGGTCAGGAATTCCGTGGACCACGGCATCGAGTCGCCGGCCGAACGGAAGAAGCAAGGTAAGCCTCCCAAAGCCAACCTGAACGTATCGGCCCAGTTGCGCGGGGCCGAAATACAGATTGTAGTTGAGGATGACGGGCGCGGCGTGGACTTGAACAAAGTGCGAGAGCGACTCAAAGCGCTGGGACGACCGGCGCCTACCGAGCCCACTGACCTACTAGCCTGCATTTTCGAGGCGGGGTTCTCCACAGCATCCGAAGTATCGGCGGTCTCCGGTAGGGGGGTCGGTCTCGACGTCGTCCAAAAGCAACTCGAGGCGATACACGGGCACGTCGCAATCGAGTCGGAACCCGGAACAGGAACGAAGTTCATCCTCAAAACTCCCCTAACAACTTCGATGTTGCCCCTCGTTTTCGTCGAAGTCGAGCAACAACCAGTCGCCATCGTTGCAACCAACGTTCGCCGGCTACTTCGAGTCCGCCGAAGTGAATTGGTTGAAACCGAGGGCCAAACCTACCTGATCTTGGACGAAGGCCAGCCGACTCCTGTGTTTTCCCTAGCCGAGGCAATTGGCTACACAGCATCCCAAAAGCACCGCGACAACGCCCTGATCATGCTGCTGGCGGTAGGTGCGAGTACAGCCGCGTTTGTAGTCGATCAGTTCATTGACCAAGCAGAGGCCCTGGTGCGCTCCCTCGGGACGAGATTGGCGGGTTTCTCACTGCTCGCTGGAGGCACACTGCGCCCGGATGGCTCAATCGCCCTGGTCCTCAACGCAGCAGAGGTAGTGAAACTCGCGCTCGGTAGAAAACAAGAACTGAAGCTGGGCGGCAAAGCTACTCCCACGAAACGGACCCACCTGCTGGTTGTTGACGACTCACCGACCGTGCGAACCCTTGTCGGCACGATTCTCGAGGGGCAGGGGTTTCGAGTCTCGTTGGCTATCGATGGTCAAGCAGCCTGGGACCTTCTGCTCAAGGGCGACGTAGACATGGTTGTCAGCGACGTAGACATGCCCGCCATGAATGGTATCGAATTGGTATCCAAGATCCGGCTATCAAGCCGGTTCGAGAACTTGCCGGTCGTTTTGGTCACAGGCCGACACAAGGAAGACGATCGAAGGAAGGGGTTGGAAGCTGGGGCGAATGCCTACATAGTCAAATCTGCTTTCGACCAGACGGAGCTCTTAGAAGTTATCGAGCGGTTCGTCTAGGGGGAATGGTGACAAAGGTCCTCATAGTCGATGATTCGGCAACGGTTCGCGCTATTCTCAAAGTCATCTTTGATAGTGACCCCGAACTCGACGTTGTCGGAGTAGCCACCACAGGCCGGGAGGCCATCACCCTCACAGCTGAGCTTCACCCCGATGTCATCACAATGGACATCCAGATGCCCGATATGGATGGCCTCGAAGCCACTCGTTGCATTATGGAGCAGACTCCCACCCCGATTGTGGTCGCGTCGGGAAATGTCGATATTCACGAGGTGGAATTTTCAATGAGCGCGCTGAAGGCCGGCGCCTTGGCGCTAGTCCCGAAGCCGGCTGGGCCTCTCAGTCCGGACTTCGAAACAGTTTCCGCCGAACTTGTAGAGACCGTAAAAGCAATGGCTGAGGTTCGGGTTGTCCGTCGCTACAACCGAGCCGGCAGACGGCTACCGTCGAGACCAATCGTCAGGACCTCCAAGAAATCGCCGACGCGGACCTCGCCCGCAGTCGTCGCTATCGCTGCGTCCACGGGCGGCCCGAACACACTTGCAGAGGTACTGGGGCCGCTCCCAGCGGGTTACTCCTGCCCCATTCTTCTCGTTCAACACATTTCTCCGGGGTTCATTGACGGATTCGTATCGTGGCTCAACGAACTCTGTGCGCTGACGGTCAAACGCCCCGTACAAGGTGAGCTCGCCAAGCCGGGACATGTTTACGTCGGCGGTGGGGATCGCCATTTGAGGATAGCTCGATCCGGGTTGATAGCGCTGGATGAGTCCCCGCCCGTCTCGGGCTTTCGCCCCTCTGCCACGCCTTTGTTCGAGTCGCTATCACTAGCCCACGGCCAGCGGGGGGTGGGTGTCATCCTCACGGGAATGGGTACTGACGGCCTCGTTGGTCTCAGGGCCCTGAGTGACCGAGGCGGTCGAATCATCGCCCAAGACGAAGCCTCCTCAGTTGTCTATGGGATGCCAGCCGCCCCAGTTCACGCCGGTTTGCCGTGTGATGTTCTCAGTCCCCCTGAGATCGGCTCTCTGCTTGCCAGCTTTCACGAGAGAGACATCCGCTAGTCGGGTGCGGTTTTTGGCTTCCCAGAAACCAGCAGTAGCAACCCGGGCATCAACAGGAAGACCGCCACGAGCGATGAGACGATACCGATGAGCGCGAGTTCGCCAATCGAGCGAATTCCCATATGATCCTGGAAGATTAGGCCCGCAAATCCGCCAGCTGTCGTTAGCGACGCCGCGGCCACGGCAATTCCCGTCGTTCGCATGACATGGCTGATCTGACCGGGCCCGGCTTCGCGAAAACGATGATAGATGTGAATGGCGCCATCGATGCTGACGCCCAGCACCGCTGGCAACACAATCATGTTGTACATTCCAACACGGGTACCGGTGACGACCATCATCCCCACCGCGAGTGTGAAACCGGCTCCCAGGGTGAGCAAGCACAGTATTGTGCCCGCCAGATTTCGAAGTGCGACCAACAAGACGAGCACCAGAATGACCGATACAAAGCCAGCCATTCGCTTGCCGTCCTCTTGCACCAACGCGACGATGTCGCCAGAGATAAATGTGGGATCAGCGATCCTCACGGTGCCTGCGGGTAGCTCAAGCGTGGCATATCGCTCATGGTATGCCTGAACCTCCCTGATGTTCCATTCGTTCAAGCGCTTGAACATCATCCCGAGGTTTCCGACAGATCCGTCGCTCTCGGTGAGCGAACGATAGGCCCAGTGCGGAATGTCGTCCATCTCAAATGGCTCGGCGTTGACCATCTCTCTTATGGCATCGACGAACTCCCGCGCTTCACCGTCCAGCCGATCGAGAGCAGCCCGGTTCACCTCCGAGGCGATGTCGTTGTCCCGCGGCCGGGCAAATGGGTCATCGGGATCAACCGGGTCCTCCTCGAGAGCGTCACAGGTTTCCGGCCCCATCGAGCGCCGTAGACCACGGTTGGCCAGCGCCAAGCGATCGCACTGCTCGGAGCCGGGAGGTCGATAAGTCTCGATGGTGACAAAACCCTTCAGGAATGGGTCGTTCTCAACCGCGAACCGGTGTCTGAGGAGCTCGTGGGCCTGATGAATCTGTTCCGCATTTTCTGCCAGAATGAACGACGGTGAGCCACCGCGGCTGCGTCCCACTGCCCGACCGTATTTGATCGACGCCGTGGATTTTGGCCCTCGCAGGTTGCGAAAGTCATATTCGAATTCGGCGTCCGGTGCCATCGAGCCAGCGATCAGTGTGGACGCAAAAACAGCAAGACCCGCCGCAATCCAGATTCGCCGACTTACGAACGCTTTGGCTGCTTGCTCCCCAGCTTTGGTACGCTTCTTCAGAGCCCATATTCGCTCCAATGCGAGCACCAGCGGCGGAATCACGAAGTATGCCGCCAACATACACAGCACAACTCCGAGAGAGGCGATGACACCAAACTCCCTGAACCCTTTGAAGTGAGAAGCCAGCAATGTAAGCAGCGCGCCGACGGTGGTGATTGCCGAAGCGATGAGTGCCCCACCCGTATGTTCCAACGACTCGACCAACGAGTCGTTCCAATCTTTCCCTCTCTGAAAGGCCTCCATGGCCCGGCCGTACACGTGAATCCCGAAATCGATCCCCATGCCGAGTAGCACCGAGCCGACGAACATCGTGTAGAGATTGAGCTCTCCGTAGATCACCCACGCTAGCCCCATGGTCCAGGCCAGGCCCATCACGAGGGGCACCAGCACAACGATCAGGCCCCGGAAAGCGCGAAAGAAGGCGATCATGATGAACACCACGATAATCAGTGACGCAAACAGCGCGTACATTGAATCGCTGGCAGCCTCGCGGGCTTCGTTAAGGCTCTGATAGGGGCCGACCACCTGGGACTGCATGTCCGGGTGATAGTTCTCGGGGCCAAGGTCGGCGATCAGCGCCGATCCCAAGGCTTCCATTTCGTTGGCGTACTCCGCGTCGGTGCTCGGCTTGTCCAACTGTACGTACAGCACGGATACGAAGTTATCCCCATCCTCAGCTATGATGTAGTGATCGAGTTCAGCGGGAATTCCGGCAGGCGCTGCATTTGGAGTTGCGACCTCCCCCTCACTCTCGTCCTGATCAGTGTCGGTAGCCGCGGCGGCAGTACCGCGATTCGACCACTCTCCGAAAAACTCCTGAGGTAGTCCCAATTCCCGCATCAGATCGGGCCCAAGCCAGGCGTCGACCGACCATTCCACCTCTCCAACCTCGGCGCACGCATCTCCGACTTCCACGAATGCGGCGTTGATTTGTTGGAGCTCACACCGCAGGGCGCGTCTCAGGTCATCTCGAAACTCCTCGAGTCGCGGCGTGGGAAGGTAGAGCAGGGCGTGCGCGCGCAAGACCGACGGGTCCTGGTCGCCCTGGCCCCCCTGGGCCTCCCCATCAGCCTCAATTCGATCACGGAGAGCGAGAATGAAGTCTACGTTGGCATAGGCGTCAGGGGATTCTACCGCGATGATGTAGAGATCCGTGCTGCCGCGCCGTTCGCGAGCCTGTTCCCATGCCTGTCTCGACGGGCTGTCATCCGGCAACAGGTTGGCAAAGTCCGTCTGAATGTTTCCAAAGACAAGAATCGCTCCCCACGCCCCAATCGCGGTGAGAACGGTGAAAGCCATCAGGAGGAGAAAGGGGTGGGCGGCGCTCAGCCGCACATATCGTCGCGCTATACTGGTTTTCTTGCTCATTGACCCGCAAGCTTAGCCTACGCCGCTCGAGGTGTCAGCTTTATCGGTTGCACCCGCCAACCGCGACACGTAGGAGGTTCACCCGCGCCAAGCTCAGCAACACACCGAGCCCGATCGACGCAGCTTGGCACCTCCGTTTTCGCAGTGTAATAACGACTCATGGTCCGATTCCTCCACACAGCAGATCTCCAACTCGGGATGCCGTTTAGTTGGGTCTCAGGCGATAGTGGCGCCAAGCTCAGGGAGCTCCGTTTCCAGGTGCTTGATACGATCAGCCTTCTGGTAGTCAGCCATCAAGCCGACTTCGTCGTGATCGCAGGTGACCTCTTCGATGCAAACACGCTGCCGGACCGAATTATTCACCAGGCCTGTGTTCGTATGTCGCGGATACCGGTGCCAGTCTATCTTCTGCCCGGAAACCACGATCATACCGGGGTGCCGAATGCCATTTTGCAGCGCCCCTCCTTTCGAGAGGCATGTCCCGACAACGTCGTGGTGATGGACCGATGTCTACCTTACGAAGTCCTTGATGGCCGCGCGGTACTTCTGCCCGCGCCAATCACACGCCGAGTCCCCGAGGGCGACCCAACTGATCACTTAAATGCGAGCTTTGGACGTGAGTTGGCCCCTAACGCGATCCGAATCGGTGTGGCTCATGGCTCCGTTCGGAACTTCGCCGGAACCGAAATGGCCGTCATCGCGGCTGACCGAGCCGAAACCGCAGACTTGGACTACCTAGCCCTCGGAGATTGGCACGGACTGAAAGAGATTGACGCCCGTACTTGGTATAGTGGAACGCCCGAGCCAACCGCATTTCGAGACAATCGACCGGGCGAGCTATTGCTTGTTGAAGTAGAGCGCCACGGTGGACCGACCGTCGTGACCCCCATCCGCTCTGCTCAGACGACCTGGCTCAGTCATAGCGCCACCCTAATGAGTGACCAGAGCATTGACGCCCTCGTCGCCTGGTTCGAGCAGCTGCCTGACCGGCTTGCAACACTGCTCCGGCTCGAGCTGACGGGTTCGCTCTGTCTCGAAGACCACGCCCGTCTAACAGCCGTGACGGACAGGATGGCCGGTGAACTACTGGTGTTCCGGCTGGAAAAGAACATCCGCGTGCAGCCTGTCGATTCCGAGCTCCACGATCTGGCCGAAGACGGCTTCGTGAAGCGAACCGTGGAACGGCTCATCACTATGATCGATGCAGACAACGAGCAATCTGACACCGCGCGCCACGCTCTCCAGCTGCTCCACCACCTCCACCAAGGTGGGGGCTCATGATCCTTCGAGCAACGACAGTCAGCGACTTCCGAATTCTCAAAAAGCCCGTGAACGCTCGCTTCGGGCCCGGCCTCAACGTCATCTACGGCCCCAACGAATCGGGGAAGACAACACTGATGGAGGCAATCTGGTGCGGCCTCACTCTGCGCTCTCGGGCCACGGGTCAGCGGGTTGAGGATCTCGTACCCCACGGGGGTGGAATCCCCACGGTCGAACTTCTCTTTGACCACGGTGGGTTTCAATATCGCCTCCTCAAAACATTCGACGGACACCGAGGTCAAACCAGCCTGAAGTTCCAGCCGACTGCCTCACACAGCGTGACAGAACAGCAGATTCTCGAGGGCGATGCGGCTGAGGATCGGGTGCGTCTTACGATGGGGCTCGGCGAAAGTGCTGGCAGAGCGCGCGCCGGGGATGAGCACCTCGGGGTCTGGCCCCTGCTTTGGGTCAGAGAGGGCGAGAGCGGCCTGCGCCCCTCGATGCGCCTCTTCGATGCCGGGCGCCGTACACTGGGTGAACGATTGGCCACGATAGCGGGCGAAGTTCTCGCAGGCAGCGGCGGTGAGCAAACCATGGCTGCGGTGCGTGCCGAATACAGCCGTTACTTCAGCGAAAAGCAAGGCAAGGAACGGACCGCCGACAATCCCCTCAAGGCCGCGCGGGACCAACTATCGGCCGCGGACTCACATCTCGAGGCCTTGCGCCAACGACAGATTGAGTACAGTGAAGCTGTCGACCGCTACGCCAAACTTGGCGACAAGGTTAGAGGGCTCAGTGCCCAGTTGCCCTTGCTCGTCGCCGGAAAGCACGAGCTCCAACAACAGGGTGAGAGTCTCGGCCACATCAGCCAGCGAGCCAACGCCGCCCGGGCGGAGCTTCAAGCTGCCACGGCCCGCCACAACCAAGTTCAACAGCTAGTCGAGCAGTTCGAGTCACTCAGACGGGACCGAGAAGACGCTGAAAAGAAAGGGACCGCCGCCACTCAGCGAATCGCCTCCCTCAACGCCGACCTGGTCTCTTTGGAGAACCCCGATAGCGGACAAGAACCAAACCTCGACACCCTCAAGGAGGAACTTCGCACTGCCGAACTCGGCGCACGCCACCTACAACTGCACCTCGACGCCAGACGTTGTGGTGAACGTATTCGCGAACTGAACGACAGACTCCAACGGGCTCTTGCCAGCAGAGAACGCTCAGCTCGGTTGAAGACCCAAATCGACGGCATTCCAGCCTCAGAGCTGGTTATGCAGGAGCTCGAACGCCTCGAACGCCGTCACGAAAAGGCGATGGTTGCGGTACACGCCGCTGGAGCAACGATCAGTGTGGTACCCAACCAGAACACAACGATAAAGCTCGGAACCAAGTCTTGGCAGCTCGAAGAATCGACCGAATGGTCACAGCAAATCGAGGGGCCAACCTCCTTCAAGTTAGGCGATCTGGCGACCATCGAAGTGGTTCCAGGAGGGATTGAGGTCGGAAACTTCCGGCGCCAGGCCCAGGAGACTGAGAAAGCTATCAAGCAGCGACTTTCGGAGCTCGGTTTTAAAACGATTCACGAGGCCCGGCGGCTGAGGGAGGCCCGACATCGCTACGAAGTTCAACTCCAGTCAGCCGAAATTGCGCTCGAGCAAATCGCACCCGATGGTGTCGACGCAATTGAAGGCGATCTCGACGCCTGCCGCCAAGAGCTAGAGCCAATCGAACGCCAGCTCTCAGAGCTGCAGGTCAACGCCTCCTATCCGGAAGACGCCAGGACCCTCCTCGCAACCCAGGTTGACGCGGAGCGCCGGGCTCAGAAGACCAGGACACAACTCGAGGCGGCTCTTTCGGGGATGGCTTCCAAGAGTTCAGCCAGAGAGGGGTTAATCGGGAAGATCAGCGCGGCCGAAAGCGAGCTTCAGGTCCACAGGGAGCGAGTAAAACAGATCCAGACCCGAGTCGAATCGCTCTCAGAGACGGTCGCAATCGAGAAGGTCACCGAGGAGTTTACTCAGACCGGTGCTACGCTCGCAACGAAGCGAAAGGCCCTCGAATCGGTCGAACGCGAGATTCGCCAGGCTGGAGGTGATCAGCTCGACCAGGCGATCGGAAAGGTCGCCCACGACATCGCGTCGATCGAATCTGAACTCGAGCGGACAAAACGCCAGCATCACACGCTCGAAGGGTATCTCATGGCTGCCGATCTCATGGGCCTGCACGAAGGGCTCACCGCCGCTGAAGCAGAGCGTGACCGGGCAAAGGCTCGCTATGAACCGTTGGCTCAACACGCCGCCTCTATCAAGTTGCTGCACAATACCCTCGAAGAGACCAGAGACGAGGCAAGGCAAAGTGTCGTTGAGCCGCTTCGGAAGACCGTTGGTCCACTCGTCCAGTCGGTCTTCGGTGACACTGGTCTCGCCTTTGACGAGCATTTCGCCCTCGAGAAGGTGCATCGCAGCGGCGCCTCAGACCTATTCGAGCAGTTGAGCGGCGGGACTCGAGAACAGATCGCTCTATTGATTCGCCTCGGTATGGCCAAGGTACTCGCCCGGGGCGACAAGCTCACCCTCATGCTTGACGATACACTGGTCGCGACCGACAAGACTCGCTTCGGCCGAATCGTCGATGTCCTGATCGAAGTGTCCGAGACCCTTCAGATCATTCTCTATACGTGTCATTGGGAACGATACGAGAACCAGATAGCAGGGCTGGCCAATACCATCGAAATGGCGTCGATCAATCCAGCGCTCAGTCGGTGAGAAAAATGCGGGACGAGCCCAACCGAAAAGCGACTCCTATCGCGAGGAAGAAGAAAATCGCATCCGATATACCGAGGTCGCCGAGCATCAATGACGCGGTAGACTGGGTTTCCTCATAGCCGCTGCCGTAGGCGGCCAGCATGTCGGCGTCAGCCGTTTCCATCAAATGGGCCCGCTCGAACTCACTCATCAGCCGATAGCGAGCCATCGCTTCGCCCCACACGTCTTCGGGATAGAAGCTCTCGTGCCATGGGAACATCGCGTCGAGTGGCCACGAGAGCAGTTGGTCCGCCGCGGTCCGCTCCCGAGCAATCTCTGCAGCTAGGGTCGACAGGAAATACCACTCATAGCACCGATAGGGTGCCTGAATCATGTGCGAACGCTCTTCATCACTCAACCGAGAGAACCACTGCTCGGCGTTCTCCCAGATGTCTTCAGGATACTCGCTCTCGATGGAGCCGTCCCAATCCTCTTCGTCCGGCCAAACGATGGCTTGTCCCGAGTCCTCTCCTTCGAGCAGGAGCAGGTCGGCGTACCCAGCGATGGCCAGTTGCTCGCCGTAGTCTTCATAGGTCACCGAAAAAGCGATCCACTTGCCCAGCAGAATCGCGCCCACCGCAACGCCGGCGGCGAGTATGCCGGTTTGCGAGCTGAGTTCACCGGTGAACCCAGACCGAACGCAGACCCCGATCACGGCACCAATACCCCAGGCCAGCCAACCAAGCTCGTATCCGGAAATGAAAGCCACCAGCGCCCAGACTAGAGCGCCACCCACACCGCCTGCGGCTGCGAAGCCAAGCGCTCGCTTGAGGTCGCCAGGAGAGGCGCTGGCCTCATCAGTGGCACTCTCCCAACCTGCAGAGAGTGGTACCGGGGGACTGGATTCGTCTATTGGGTCCGGAATCGGTGGGCTGGATTTCCTCGCTGGTGCGGGCGCCAATGATTGAATCCGGCCGGAGGAAGGGGTCGCAGAAAACGGGTTGCTGGGTCGTTCGGGAGGCCGGCTTGGCACACTCGTCGATTGCGCCGCCGGTGTTCTGATCGGTTGCGGCGTTGGAGCGGAGGGCGTGCTCGGCCAATCATGACCGGGCTCTGTATCGACTTCGAAACCGAAACCGCTGGCCCGCGGTGGCAGGCCTTCCTCATCAGTTTTGATCGGGCCCGTCTGCTCCATCTTTTCGTCCTCTGGAGGTCGCCGAGCTTCGTACCGTCTCGACGCCGCAGTCGATCTGCAGGTCGCAATGACGTCGAACCCGGACTTCTGAAGGGCACGAACTGTGATCTTGGTCTCAGAGGCCGGTGCTTTTGAGCGTACCGAAGTTGGAATGTTGGCAATGATTCGATTGGCCCGGTCGATGTCGATGCCAAAGGTGCGAGCCAGCCTCCGCCCCGCTTCTTCGGGGCTCACTCCAGGATGAGCTACTACATCAATTCGGTACAGCGTATCGACTGACAGATGTTCGTTGGATAGCGACCGGTCACTCATTTCTCACCTCACGACGCGCGAAATGTACCGATCATTGGCACAGCAATCCAGGCTTTTTGGCGGCTGTGGGCCAGTTTTCGAGCCCTGGGAACCAAGTAGGTCCTGGACCCAAGCTCGGCTCCCCCGTTATGATGCCCGCCCATTCACACTCGAGGGAGCAGCAACGTGGGAAGTGTAGGACGAAATGTGCCGCGCACCGACGGCGCCGACAAGGTTACCGGGCGTGCGATCTACGTCGATGATCTCGAATTCCCGAACATGCTGCACGGAGCGACAATCCGAAGCACCGAGCCCCACGCTGAGCTGCTCGCGATCGAGTGGGGAGATGCGGTCGATTGGTCGGGTTTTACGCGGGTAGACGCCACCGACATCCCCGGCAAGAACACCATCTATCTCATGGAAGAGGACCAGCCCGCCCTGGCTGATGGCGTTATTCGACACTGCGACGAAGCGGTGGCACTGATCGCGGGACCTACGCGGGCCGCTGTTATCGAAGCACGACGAACAATTGAGCTAAAAACTCGAGCTCTCGAGCCCGTCTTGACGATCGAAGACTCCATGCGAGCCGACAATCCGATCTTTGGTTCCGACAACATCTTCAAATCGATCCAAATGACGAAGGGAGACCCGACAGCTGCCCTGTCGAGCGCCCCACACGTACTCGAAGCGACCTATCGGGTCGGTTACCAAGAGCAAATGTACATCGAGCCCCAGGGGATAATCGCGGTCCCCGAGGACGATGGTGGCGTAACGATCTACGGGTCGCTGCAGTGCCCCTTCTATGTGGTGAAAGCACTGTCACCACTGCTCGGACTTCCAAAGGAGAAGATCCGGGTCATCCAGTGTGTCACGGGCGGCGGTTTCGGCGGCAAAGAGGATTATCCGTCAATGATCTCAGGCCACGCGGCCCTGCTCGCGCTCAAGGCGAAGCGCCCCGTGAAAATCATCTACGATCGTGCAGAGGATATTGCATCGACGACCAAACGCCACCCGGCGATCATTCGACACCGAACCGGATTCGATGACGATGGCACACTGCTCGCGATGGACGTCCAAGTCAGGATGGACGGCGGCGCCTATTGTACTCTGAGCCCTGTGGTTATCAGCCGAACCGCTATCCACGCTACCGGGCCGTACAAGTGTGAGAATATTCGCATCGACGCGATTGTCAGCGCGACTCACACACCTCCAAACGGGGCCTTCCGTGGTTTCGGGGCGCCCCAAGCAGCCTTCGCGATCGAGCGCCAGGTGGATGCTGTGGCCAAAGCGGCGGGGATTTCCCCCCTCGATATCCGGCGGCGAAACCTGATTCGAGTGGGAGACGAGACAGCCACGGGCCAGGTCCTAACTGAGAGCGTCGGATCCGAGGCTTGCCTCGAGACGACGGTTGAACGGTCTGACTACGAAGCCCGCCATAAAGAACTTGGCGTGCAGGCCAATTCGGGCCCCGTCAGGACGGGAATCGGACTGTCCTGCTTTCTCCACGGAGCAGGCTTCACCGGAAACGGCGAGGTCGCCCTGGCCGGAAAGCTCGACATGGCGATAAACGAGGACGGCGGGGTTTCGATTTTCACCGGGTCGACAGACATCGGACAGGGAACCCGGACGGTCTTTCCCCAGCTCGCTGCCGACTCACTGGGCATCTCGATGGACGACGTCGTCATGTTCGAGGCCGATACGAAGTCGGTCCCTGACTCGGGGCCTACTGTGGCCTCGCGCACGCTGATGGTGGTGGGCCGCCTCGTTGAGGACGCTTCAGTTCAAATCGTGAATCTGCTGCGCCTCGAGTTGGCCTCTAAACACGGCCTCGAACCCGCAGCCGTCACGTTTGCAGACGGCGTTTTTCGGTGGGAAGACAGTGAACGATCATTCTCAGAGGTCGCAAGAACCGTCTTCGAGACGAAGGGCGCCCTCAGAACCCGGGTTGAGTTCCAAAACCGAGACAATCTGGACTGGGATGGCGACAACTACTCCGGCGACGCATACCCATGCTATGCCTGGGCCGCGGTTGTGACCGAAGTAGAAGTCGACATCGATACCTATATTCCAAAGGTCACCCGATTCACTACGGCCCAGGACATCGGCAAAGCAATCCACCCTCTGATGGTCGCGGGACAAATTGAGGGTGGCTCGCTACAGGGCATTGGGTGGGCCTCGATGGAAGAGCTCCGCATCAAGAACGGCCGCTACGTGAATCATCGAATGACAGATTGCATCATCCCAACCGCCCTCGACGCCCCAGAAATGGACGTGACCATTCTTGAATTTCCCTACAAACACGGCCCCCACGGAGCCAAGGGCGTGGGAGAACTGCCCATGGACCTTCCCGCCGCCGCGGTGGCAGCGGCCATGGAGCAGGCAACCGGCGTTGTGGTCGACAGTGCACCTTTCACTCCCGAGATGATGTGCGCCGCCCTCACCGAGGAGGCAAAACCATGAAACTCCAATTCAAGGTCAATGGCGTTGAGCAACAGGTCGACGTCAACCCGCTCAAACGACTCCTCGACACACTTCGCGAGGACTTGCGCCTCACCGGCACCAAAGAGGGCTGCGGTGAGGGTGAATGTGGGGCTTGCTCAGTGGTTGTCGACGGTCTCGTGGTGAATAGCTGCCTGGTCGCCACCGGCCAGGTCGCTGACGCCGATATCCTGACCGTCGAAGGTCTAGCTCTCGAGGACCGGCTCAGCCCACTGCAAGATATCTTCATCGACGAAAACGCCACACAGTGCGGAATCTGCACCCCTGGGATGCTCATGGCCGCCTACGAACTCCTCGAACAAAACAAAGCGCCGACTAGGCCCGAGATCCGGACGGCAATCGCCGGAAATCTCTGCAGGTGTACAGGATACCAGCGAATCGTGGATGCGATCGAACAAGCGGCCCAAAAGGAAGCGGCGCCATGACCGACAACTATAGCACCCCTCGCACGCTCGACGAGGCGCTCCAACTGTTGGCCGAAAAAGGGCCGGAACCGACACTTCTAGCGGGCGGGACCGACGTGATGGTCTGGATACAGTCTGGCTCCTTCAAGCCCGACCGGGTCATCGATATCTGGGGTCTGCGTCCAGAGTGTGCCCACGTCGAGGATCGTGGCGACACTATCGCGATCGGTGCCCTGGCGACATACAGCGAGATTTTGGAGTCCGCGACGGTGCAAGCTCACCTGCCGGCCTTCGCCGAAGCGTGTGCGGAGATCGGAGCAAGGCAAATCCAAAACCGAGGCACCATGGGCGGGAACATCGGCGGTTCGAGTCCTGCCGGAGACACCTTGCCCTGCCTCCTCGCCTATGATGCTCGAGTCGTTCTGGCCAGTACGGCCGGCACACGTTCTGTTGCATACGAGAACTATTGCACGGGTTATCGACAAACCGAGAAGCGAGCCGACGAGCTCATCACCGAGATTCTCTTTCCCAAACCAACGCCAACTACCAAACACTACTGGTGCAAAGCAGGCACTCGACTGGCCCAGTCTATCTCGAAGGTGATGGTAGCCGGATGCGGAGAGATGGATGGAGACCGGATTGGCTGGGTGCGAGTCGCCGCAGGGAGCGTAGGACCAGTGCCTCTCCTGCTCGACGAGGTCAGTAGCGTCGTGGCAGGACAAAAGCTCGACGGCGACCTGCTCGCTGATGCCCGAAAGGCTGCCCGGTCTGGTATTGCTCCGATTGACGACGTGCGTAGCACAGCCCAGTACCGAAGCACCGTTGCAGCGAATCTAGTGGCTAGGTTTCTCGAAGGAATGGCGAGCTAGGAGCCCGTCGCGTATAACGCCCCGGACTCCAGCCGTTAGCTTTTAG
>CAZDBH010000091.1:0-21275 GCA_964503485.1 uncultured Bradymonadales bacterium
CCGAGGATTCGCGCGGCCTCGTTTTTGTTACCGCCAGTGCGAGCGAGAGTCTGAAACACGGCGTGTCGATCGATCTCGGAAAGTTTGTGTGAGCCGTCGAGCAGAGATTCGTCAGAAGGTGCCGGGGCTGACGATGTAGCGGCCGCCAGGTAAACGGGTAATTGGGCCGCAGAAATCACTTCCTCTCGGCAGGTCACCACCAGGTTGTGACAGAGGTTGCGCAACTCACGAACGTTGCCCGGCCAATCGTACGCCAGCAGCACGTCCCTAGCCGAACGGTGGAGCACAACCGGGCGCAACTGGTGTTTCTCAGAGAACTCGCTAAGAAACCGGCGAGTGAGGAGCTCGATGTCCTCGCGTCTCTCGCGGAGTGGCGGCAACTCAACGCCCACCACGTTCAATCGGTAGTAGAGGTCGGAACGGAATGTCCCCTCTTCAATCATTTGCTCGAGGCTGCGGTTGGTGGCCGCGATGATGCGGACGTCCGCAGAGATCGGTTTCGTGGAGCCCACTCGCTCGAAGGTTCGGTCTTGAAGGACCCTCAGAAGTTTGGTCTGCAGGAGCAGCGGAAGGTCGCCGATTTCGTCGAGAAACAGCGTGCCGCCATCCGCAGCCTCGATCTTTCCTTCCTGCCGTCGAATCGCTCCGGTGAAGGCTCCTCGCTCGTGACCGAAGAGTTCACTCTCGACCAGTGAAGGGGCGATGGCCGCACAATCGACGGTGACCATCTCCCGGTCAGCACGACTACTCGTCTCGTGAATGGCGCGGGCGATGACCCCCTTGCCCGTGCCTGACTCGCCACGAAGCAGAACAGTGACATCGACGGGTGCGATCGCCCGGACCTGATCGAACACCGAGACCATCTGTGGTGCTCGGCCGATGACGTCTTGGAACGAGTGACGTTCCAGAAGCTGTTCTCGCAGGGCGCGGTTGTCAGCCTTCAGCGCTGAGGTCGCCAAGGCCTTCTTCACCGTCATCGCCAGTGCCCCGAGATTGATCGGCTTGGTCAAATAGTCGGTGGCACCTTTCTGAATTGCCTCGACCGCGGACTCGATGGTCCCGTACCCGGTACAGACGATCACTGGCAACTCTGGCTTGTGTTTCTGAAGATGTTCGAGCAGATCGATTCCCGTCATCCCCTCCATCACGACGTCGGTGACGACCAGTTGGAACTCTGCTTCTTTGATTCGCTGCAGGGCCGCCGGCGCCGACTCGCACAGAACGATCGAGTACCCCTCGAGACTGAGGGCTCGCTTGAGCGCTGTGCGGGTGGCTGAGTCATCATCAACCACAAGTATTGTACTACTCGATCCGCCCTCACTCATCCCCGGCCTCGATGCTCGAATTGGTCGGGACCTCGATAGTGAACGTGGTCCCCTGTCCCTCAGTACTCTCCACAGAAATCGATCCTTGTACACGTTGGAGTATCTGGCGCACGACAGCAAGCCCCAGCCCCGTGCCTTCCTCGTGGGTTGTGTAGAACGGCCTGAAGATTCGATCGAGCTCGTCTGCCGGGATACCTTCGCCGTCGTCAGCGACGGTCAGTATGAGGAGCCTACTGTCTCTTAAAGTCGCTTCGACCTGGATTCTGCCTCCGTCTCGGCAGGCACGGATGCCGTTCGATAACAGGTTGATCAGCACCTGCCGAAGGTAGTCACCGGGCAAGCGCAGCGGTGGGATGTCCGTCGCCCCAGTAAGATTGAGCGATACCCCTTTCTCCTCAGCGTCTAGATTCAGTAACGTAAAGACACCTCGAACCAGAGTCTGCACCGACTCGGTCACGAACTTGACCGTCGGAAGACGGGCTCGTTCCATGAAACGGTTCAAGACTTGGGCAATACGCTCGATCTCTGCGCTCGAGTTGTCCGTGAGTTCGATAATCTCTGGCTCGACGTCGCCGTGCCTGCGGAGCTGACGCTGCAGAAGTTGCAGGTTCATGCTCAAAGCGTTGAGCGGCGTTCTGACCTCGTGCCCAACCTGAGCTGACAATGCCCCGATCGCCGACAGGCGTTCCAGCTTCACCAGGTCGGCGTCGATTGTGCGCAGCTTCTTAGTCAGAGCAGTGACTTTCTTGCTCCCCTCCGTGACGCGCTGTTGCAGCTGGCGCCGGTTCTCCGCCAGTTGCTTGGTCATGCCCGCGAAGGTCGCGTAGAGCTGACCCAGTTCGTCTTGGCTCGTCACGGGACTGCCCAACTCGAAATCCCCCTGCTCGACACGCCCCATCTGACTGCGGATACGGTGGAGTGGCCGCCGAATCAAAAGATGGAACAGAAGCGCGATTCCGCACATCACAACTACGACAGCGAGCACGATCGTCATACCCGCGGACCGCCGATAGTGACTCATTTCTGCTCGGACGTCGGACATATCAAACGACACCAACAGGACTCCGAGGTCGTTGTACTCCTCCATGTGGCACTGTTGGCAGATGGGGTTATTCTCGATCCGCGTCATCTGGTGGTAGACGGCAGTCCCATCGGGCATGTCAAAAACTGCGGAGCCGTCGGAAGGGTCTAACTCGTTCATGTGGCACCCCGAGCACGGCTCGCGGTCCAACCGGTTGAACTGCTCGCCCACTTCCTCGGGATCGAGCGAAAAGGAGATCCGGCCGTTGATATTGACGACACGAACACTGTCGACGAGCGCCAACGCGCCCACGGCCCTTTGCAGCTGGGCCTGATGTGCCGTGGCGCTCCCGCGCGGGATAACCTCGAAACTCTGCTCGATGGCGAAGGCAACCTGCGACACATCTTCGGAGACCTGTTCTTCTTCGAGTTTGACGTGCTCCGCCATACTAAACCAGACACTGGCCAACAGCGTCGGGACAAGCAGTAGCGCCGTCCCAATCATCATTTTGACGGTCACCGATCGCCATCCCAGCAATGCCGGATTCGAGGGCGTGGGTCTCGTTGAAGTATTCTCTGTCTGGTCTTCGGTCATCCGCACAATACGCTTGCAAATCAGATGCCTACTGGAAACGGGAGCGCCGAATTGTGGACTATCACGGCAGCGACTACCAGGCGGTTGGCTTGTAGTCCTTCAGAAACAGCCCCCAAACGTGTTTTCCCGTGTTGAAGCCGTTCAGAATCGGATCGCAGATGCGAGCGGCTCCATCGACGATATCCAACGGCGGATGGAAACCATGTTCCTCGGTCTTCTTGGCGGCAAGGTCGGCTGGGTCTTCGTCGGTTACCCAACCGGTATCGACACTATTCATGTGAATTCCCGACATCGCGTAATCAGAACCAGAGGTCCTTGTCATCATATTGAGCGCCGCCTTGGCCATGTTCGTATGGGGGTGTTTATCGGTCTTGTAGCTTCGATAGAATTGCCCCTCCATAGCCGACACGTTGACGATGTGCTTGTCCTTGCCCGAGTGCTTCATCATCAGACTCTTTAGGCGGGCATTCAAAATGAAGGGTGCGACCGCATTGACCAGATGGACCTCCAGGAGTTCGACGGCGGACACTTCAGCTAGGCCCAACCGCCAGCTGTTTTTCGTTCGTCGATCGACCTGTTGCAGGTCCGCATCGAGTTGTCCCTCTGGGAAGATGTGAGTGCTGCGTTCCAAGTCCTCTTCGAGCAGAGCCAGTTGTGAAAGGGCGGCCGGATCCTGCAGACCGACGGCGTTGGCGATTGCTGTCAGCGTCTGTTCGGGGACGTCACCGTCGGATAGCAACCGCGTCTCGGGCTGGCGCATCGATTCGTAAGATGCCAACAGCCGCCGCGCACCTTCCGATAGATCGTCGTGTGCCAACCGCTCCGCCTCCATCAGATGGGTGTAGAACCCGACCGGGCGCCGAACGGTCTGACAGGCGTTGTTAATAATGAAGTCGAGGCGCGGCAGGGTCGCGTTGAGGTGGGCACAGAATGCCTCGACACTAGGCGTATGTCGCAAGTCGAGCCCGTGAATCTCGAGACGGTCTCCCCAGACCGCAAAATCTGTTTCTTTTTCGTAACGAGCTGCCGCATCTCGAGGAAAACGTGTCGTAACGACGACATGACAACCAGCCCGTAACAGGATGATCGCCGTCTGATAGCCGATCTTCACCCGGGCGCCGGTAACGAGCGCCACGCGTCCTCCCAGCTCTGCGGTTTGGTGGCGCTTGGCCCAATTGAACTCCGCACAGACAGGGCACATTGCGTCATAGAAATGATGCAGCTGATTAAACTGCTCCTTGCAGACATAGCAAGTGCGAGAATCGATGAGCGTCGGCCCCTTTCCAAGCTCTAACAGCTCTCCGCCAATCGCGTCGATGGTGTCTCCGGGCGCGACCGGCGGATCGCCAAAAATCGGCGTCGTAAAGACCAATTCCCGCCGCTTGGCGCGGATGCCAGAACCGTCGAGCCGAGCCAGGTCTGCAGACTTCTTTTGGGCCTTTCGGCGTCGTCGGGCGGCGCGGGTCAGCTGGCGTTTTGCATAGGGACCCGGCCGCGCAACCTGGCCAGCCAGCGTCAGAAACTCTCGCCGTTCAGCCTGGCTCAACTCCGCGAGTAGGCCGCGGTCATCACAAATCTCTTCCAAAAGCTGGTTCGTGAGCGCGATTCGAGCCCGGATGTCCGAGGGTTCCGGCGCTGGTTCTGTGCTCTGATCGGGCTCTTGCTGAGCGTTGTTTTTGTCCTTCTGCGCCATCGCGGCGAATCGATAGCATGTTCTGAAGCGCCGAGCGAGAACGAAATCTACCCAAGCTTGGAACCGCAAGAGATTGACGCCAAGGAACGCTCCGGTCACACTCAGTTCGAGGGAGGCACCGAGTTCTCGCGAACGCTGGGCACGTTCGTTGGGGTGAGGGCAAGATGTCGAGATCTAAAAAGCTGGTTGAGCACGAAGCTGCCGGCGGGTATCTGGCGATCGACGCCAACAATATCTTCTACCGTGAGCAGGGCTCGGGACCACCCGTCCTGATGGTCCATGGCGTACCGTCGAGTTCCTATCTCTATCGCAAAATGTTCGACCCGCTCGCTGAAGCAGGCTGTCGACCGATCGCCTTCGATTTCTTGGGCATGGGCCTGAGCGATAAGCCGCTCGACTGCGAGTACGACTGGCACGCACTCTCGGACCTCGTCGGGAAAGTCGTGGACGAACTCGGCCTCGAGACCGTTCACTTGGTAGTCCACGATTTCGGAGGACCCACGGCGGTCGAATGGGCGGTCAAGAACCCATGGCGAATCGCCAGCCTTACGATCCTGAACACGCCCCTGGATGTGGAGCGATTCTACGCGCCCTTCCCGATGAATTTGTATCGCATGCCGCTGTTCCGCCATGTCGCGATTCAGATGAATAGTGTGACCGCTTACCACGCACTGATGCGCAATCGCGGTGTTTATAAGCGCGACTCGATTGATCGCGAGGATATCGCGACCTATCTGGACCTGCTGACCAGCGGTAATGGAAAGAGCACCTTCTTGAAGATCATGGCCGGCGATGACATCTCGGCAGAGTTCAACGCCCTGCTGCGAGGCGGAATGAAGGAGCTCGACGCGCCGGTACAAGTCCTCTGGGGTGAAAAGGACGTCGCCATTCCGTTTTTCCAAGCTGAGTACCTCAGAGACGAACTCGAGCTAGCGGCGTTCCACACCCTTCCCGCCGGGCACTTTCTGCAGGAAGATGAGCCACTGGAGTTGAGCCGATTGATCGCCGAGTTGGTGAACAAGGCCTAAGTAACAGTGGAGGGATTGAGGATGAGGAAATCAGCACCGTTCATGGTGGTGGCGATTCTATTGGGAGCCATCGGTTGCAAGTCCAGCCCGGACGGCGCTCTGGCTGAGTGCCGCAGTGAGCTCCAGTTGCTCGGAAGTTCGGTCGAGGTTTTCCAGGTGATGTACGACCGCCTGCCCGAGTCACTCGACGAAATGACCGAGGAAATGGATCACGGCCCAGTTGTTTCAGTGATTCCCAACGATCCCTGGGACAACCCCTATCGCTACGCTGCAAATCGCGATGGTCAGACGTTTCGGCTTTCGAGCATGGGCCCAGATGGCGAACACGGTACCGAAGACGACCTCGAGCGTCAGAGTCCCTAGCGACTGTCGCTGAATCCGCTGCATTGCGTCGTTCTTGGAGCGGCGCATCGTCCGAGCTATCGAGTCTCGTGTAGCGCGTGAAGCGCATCCAAGAGTGCCTTCGCAGCGGGTGCTTCGATCGGTCCAAAACCTTCGATGAGGTGGACCTCGTCGCCGTCAGCCAAGACGATTATCTCGCCGTAGTCGACGGTTGGATCGGCCGCTAATCGACGCTCTTCACGCCAGGCCGCATCGGCTAATGGAATGAGTGGTTGTATCTCTGGGTACGCCAACAGCCACTGCCAGTTCTGCTCCATATCACCGAATGATGGAGAACCCGGTGCTTCAGTTGTGCCGTAGTCTGCCGAAAGGACGTCGATGTTGATCACGATTCGCCAGGCGCTCGATGTGAGCCCGCCCCCAGCAGCATAGATACCGCGCTGCGGAACCCGGGCTGCGACCACATCGGGAAGCGTATCTCGCGATCGGGTTTGTCGCGGCGTGTCGGTTGCAAAGGTCAGCGGTGGGTTGACCGTCTCTGGTGGTGGCATCGGTACCTGCGACCACGCAAAAAGCGGGCTTAGGCTAAGCGCCAACAACACGATCAGAATGCAAGCTTTGCGAGTGATGGTCATCGTCCTTCCCCGTGGAGTGCCTGTCGCCGTCCGGCAGGTGAACAAATAGTGTGAGGCAGTTCATCCAGGGTGGCAAGATCGCCAAGACAGTAGCGGCTCACGTGCAGCCCATCTAGGATGAGCCGACCTGGAGGACATTCCGATGAGCAGACTATACGCGACCCTAATTCTCTGTGGCATTACTCTTTGGGGTTGTGAGCGACCTAGAGAGGTCCCCGACATTCAGCCAAGGAACCAAAACGAGCCGGATTCCGGGGTTCAGTCGCCTCCTACAGAACCGACTACCCCCACAACGCAGAGCGAAAGCAGCGAGGGCATCATGAGCGCAGATGAGGTCGGTCTTCTACTGGAAGGACTGGGGGTGGAGAACTACCTCACAAACCTGCCTGAAGGCAGGATTCAGTGGACTGATAGTGCCGGGACTACCGTCGCATACGCCCGTATCAAGGTTGTGATTTCATACGCCTTCACCAACAGGAGCTATCTGTGGGCAACTGAGATTGCGACGTATCGAGAGGCGGGCGTTCCGATGCTCAGCCGAAGTGACGGATCGCCAGGCTACCGCGAAGGTGTGGATGAATCCGAGGCGATACGACTCGCCGAAGGAGTCGCAACCAGAGACGGTGCCGACTTCCTCTACCGCTCGGAAACCGGCGCCAACGTCTTCTACTTGGCGATCTACGACTTCACTCCGGGAGCGGTTGAGGAAGGACCGGAGGCGATAGCGCTGCGAGACACCCGAACCAGAGAATTCGTCCGCAACCGCCTGGAGTTATTGGCGGAGACGGTGGACAGTGGCAGCGATGAGTCGTCGGTCTTACTCGACGCACTGGCCGCCTCCATTCGGCAACAAAGTCGGTACGTGGTTGCAGGCAGGCCCATCGCCGATCGACTCGAGGAAATCGCCACGCAAGCTGATTCATGGGCGTTGCGCGTCGCCTCCCAGCCGGCTGAGGTCGCCACAGAGATGCGTCAGGTGGCGCACCAGTTCAACGACGTAACGCCACCCTGAATTCGGGACACACGCTCCTGTGACTGCGAGATCCAGCAACGAAATCAACAACCTCTTCAGGCTGGCCTGGCCCGTAATCCTGTCCCATCTCGGTTTTCTGTCCATGGGTGTGGTCGACACCGCAATGGTGGGCAGAGTCGGCCAAACTGAACTGGCCGCGGTGGCGGTGGGACACATCTACAGCTTCTCGGCGATCGTCGTAGGCATGGGCGCCCTGAGGGGGTTAGACCCCTATTTCTCGCAAGGTCACGGCGGCGGCAAACTCGATTCGACCGCGGCCGCTCTGCTTCGAGCGGTTCACATGGCGTGCATCCTGGCGATCCCGATCACGGCGTTTCACCTGTTGGCCGAACCGATTCTGAGTCAACTCGGACAGCCCCCAGAGGTGGTTCCAATCGCGGCCGATTACTGCCGGGCACTGGCTCCCGGCGTCCTTCCACTGCTGCTGTTCCTGGCGATCATGCAGTTTCTGCAGGGCCTAGGCTTCATGAGGCGACCGATGGTCGTCATCCTGGTGGCCAATCTGCTCAACCTCGTTCTCGATGCGATGTTCGTCCTCAACCTCGGCGGGTTCGACCTACCGATTTCGGGAGCGGTCGGCTGCGGATGGGCCACCACCACTGTCCGTTGCGCCATGTTGGTCGCTCTGGCGGGGCTCAGCCTTCGGACGCTTCGCCCATACTGGCGCAAAAGGCGAGCAGTCCGGCTGTCTTGGAGAAAGGTCGTTCCCGACGCCTCAGCCGCCGCGGTGCAGGCCAGTTTCGAGGTGTGGGCCTTTGGTGTCTTGGCTCTGCTGGTCGGCAGCTTGGGCGCCGCCGAGCTCGCGGGACACGGAATCGCGATCAACGTCGCGTCACTGGCCTACATGATCCCCAGCGGCATTGGGGCAGCGGCGGCCACCCGTGTCGGCCACCTGGCGGGAGCCGGACAGCCCTGGGCTCGGGCGGGCGTGCTTGCAGTGGCCGCCGGTGCAGCCACCATGTTGCTCAGCTCGGTGCTACTTTTCGTCTTTCCGGCCCAGATTTCCGAACTGTACACACCCGAGACCGCGACCATCGCCGTCGCGGCCTCACTCCTGCCGATCGCTGCTGTTTTCCAAGTCTTCGACGGCATCCAGGCCGTGGCGCTCGGTGTATTGAGGGGGGCCGGCGATCTGACTGTCCCTGCTCTGACCCACGTGGTCGGCTTTTGGTTCGTCGGCCTACCAATCGCCTGGTACTGGGGAACCCAGCTGACGCAGGACGCCCGCTACGTATGGGGAGGCGCCGCGATTGCTCTGTTTTTGGTTGCTGCCCTTCTCTGTGCACGGCTGGCACAGGTGGCTCGCCGCGGCGCCCGAAGGGTGGGCTGAACGGCCCGATTCACTGCAAACTGAGCGGCGGAGCTTCCTCGTACACGCTCCCGAGAGCCTCGAGGTTCATGCAGATTTCATCTTGGCAGGGATGGAATCCCTCCTCCGCAGATTCCGAAATGAAGGCAGCGCAGGATTCGCTAAGCGAGGCCGAGATCGCCTCTGCATCCACTCCCCAAATGTGCCCACACACTACGTTCGCGAACGTCGAATCGAGCTCGCTAGTGAGATAAGTCGTTGGTGGTGCTGGGCACCAGGTCCGAGCGTGATTCGAAGTCGCTTCATCGTTGAGAGTGAAGCCTTCCGCCGCGTTGTGGGCCAGAAAACTCGGCCCTTGCTCCGGCACCGAATCAGAGGGTCCGCAGCTTCTGAACATGCGTCGGTATGGATGGACGATGAGGTCGCCTCGGCCATCCTCGTCCCAGTCAGATAGACTCTCGATGAAGTACTCGACTGGAAGTGGGACCTCCACAATTGTGTCGCCCTCTGCCGACAGGATTAGGGCTTCACTCTCCGAATACGCTTCATATTCCCAGCTCTCCAACACCAGAAAGAGGTCAGCTGTCCCGTCGTTGGTCAGGTCAGCCACCGCGATCTGTCTCACCGAGACCGAACTCAAGTCACCGGCGGAAACCTCGAATAGATCGTCGTGGGACAGAAACCTGCCGCTCGGATCGAGTAGATCAACACGAAACTGAACGGATACACTCTCTGAATCCATTTCGTATTCAACGCCCGCCGACACTGGTACCAAACCCCAGGCGCCGTTCTCGCCCCGATGACAGTCGGCGAAATGAGGTTGGCTCAAGGCGTCGACCAAGATGGGCTCTGCATAGCCCCGGTTGAACAACGACAGGAGCAGTTCCCCCTGCTGTCTCGACAGCGGATCACAGGCAAAGCCGTCTTCGGGTTCTCCCTCCGTGGCCCTTTGGCTAAAGACAGGACTGGGGAGAACCAGGAGAGCGAAGATGACGCAGGCAAAGCAAGCCCAACCCCGATATTTCTTGCAGGTTTTCAACAGCACTTCCTCGTCGATTCAAAGGGTGGAGAGTATTAGCACAGCGCCGCCGATATGCATCCCACAATCGTCTCCTCCTCTTGCTCGGCTGCATCGAGTCGCCGTATAACCTCTAACCAACACAGAGACCAAAACTCGGAGGCTCTATGAGCGTCGATTACTCGGAACTGATCAAGCGGGTGCTCGGTCCACTCCAAACACGAAAGGTCCATGTGGACCTACCGCCAAAGAAAGAGCGGAACGTCCGGAAGCGTCTCGGTGGAGCCGACTCACAGGTAGCGATCTGCGCAATCGCAGATCTCACCATGATGGGATCGGCCAAGAACGCTCTGGTGTTCACACCTGACCGCTGTATCTCACTGGACGGAGAAAAGCGGTTCGAGCTCCTCTGGCGAGACCTCGTTTCGGTCGACGGGTTTAGCAACACGGCGCAGGACAAGATTGGTCTAAAGACAATTCGCGGCGAGCTGCAGATATACGTGGGGGGCACCGGTAAGCAGACTTTGCCCCTGTTCCAGGAGGTGGCTCGAGCGAACGGGGGGCGACTGCCGACCGTTCCGAGAGGAGCAAGGGAGGTAGCCCGATACTGCGTCATCAGCCTGCTCCGGCCAGCACAGACGGCGTGGCTCATGCCGACGACGAACGAATAACCGCCCACCTCGAGAAGACTCTGGGTCCTGTGGGTACGGTTTGGCACGAGTTGATCTCTGACCGGATTCACCTCGACGTCCATATGGTCCCGCCCAGCCAGGACCATCCCTACTATGTCATGGTCACGTCTGGGATGAGTGCTCGACCGATGACGCTTCCCCCCGATCTTGAAGAGCCAGACGAGTGGCGATACGCCGAGCTGTGCATTGTGTTGCCAGCTGATTGGCAACTCGGGGAGGACGCATTCAAAGACGACAACAACTACTGGCCGGTTCGCCTCCTGAAGTCGACTGCCCGAATTCCCCACGATTTCAACTCTTGGCTAGGCTATGGCCACTCAATCCCGAATGGACAGCCCGCTGAGCCCTATGCCGCAAACGCACCCTTCACCGGCGTCGTCCTCATACCGCCTTTCGCGATGCCCGCCGACTTCTTTGCGCTCGCAGGCCAGCCGCCCCTGCACATTTTTCAACTGCTTCCTGTCACCGACTCCGAGATGCAGCTCAAGCTCGATCTGGGTCTAGAGGGCATGCTCGACCAGATCGAAAAGGTCGACCCGGAACTGTATGGGCCGCTAAACATCAACCGCCCCACCTGCTGAGGCGACTGCCCTGCCGAGACGCACCGACGATTGACAGCGCAAAGTCCGGCGTTCATACCGATGTCATGACTGGAACCAACCCAAAGACCTCTGCCAGGCTCCACTACTGGAGCGGCCTCCTCGCCTGCGTTGTCTGTCTTCATGCATGCAGTTCCGACTCGGATCCCGTGGTGTCCACTGACGTCGCAGCGGGTGACACGGATACCCAGGTCGACGACTCCGGTTCGACCGACGAGACGGACCTCACAGTCGACCAAGGCTCCGACGCGGACCTTCAGCCCGACCAAGAGCAGCCGGTCGACACGATTGATCAAGCCGACCAGTCGGCGGACGCAGGCGATATCGCCCATCCCAACGAGGCTCCACCGATCACCATCGACGAGGAGACACCCGAAGAGTTGGCTGGACAGATTGGGGAACCCGAGGAAGCGGTCGACTTCGAAGCTGCGGTAGATGAGGAGTCCGGTCGAGTGGAAGCGCGGTTCGGAAGCGATGACGGGACCCTGGTCGAAGTCGTACTCACAGCTGAGGGGGAGGCGGTTCTCGTGACCGACGGAATGACGATCGACGGAAACGGCGAGCTGAACGAGGAGGAAATCGACGCGCTGACGGCCCTCGCAGCCCAGGACGTCGAGCTATCCCTGGCACTGGTTCCGCTCGAGCTCGGGTGCCGCATAGGCGAAGCTCCGTCCGACACTGTCTCCGAACGCACCGATGCCCAGCGAGCAGCCCTGCTGTTTCCCTGGCAGATGATGATCAAGTACGGCATCGACTACCCCACTGTTCGCGAAATCGAAGCCATATCGAGCTGTCACTACTTCGCGGGTCCCGACGAGCCTCGGCCCGATGACCACGTTATGCCCGCCGGACTCAACCTGGCGAACGACGACCCCATCCCCCACGTGTTCGGATACGTCCTCCAAGACGAGTTCGGTGCCCG
Organism: uncultured Bradymonadales bacterium; assembly: GCA_964503485.1. GTDB lineage: Bacteria > Myxococcota_A > Bradymonadia > JAFGEP01 > JAFGEP01 > CAZDBH01. Next base: position 12,212 of record CAZDBH010000091.1, read on the forward strand.
CGCCAGAATGGTCGAGAAGTCACACGGCGACCCACCCGCCGCCTGCGAGGCTACTTGCCGTGGCGCCTGTGGCGTGGACTGCGATCCTTGCGACGTCGAGCAGGAGTGGCGCTGTGAGGAGAATGAAGCGGGCCAATACACCGGATATCGGCTCGAGTTCGATCTTTATTCGTGCGAGTCCCACGAGGGATGCCGCGACCACGACGCGGCCTTCGACGAGTGCAATACGGAGTATGGATGCGACACATGGGAGGCCTACCACTGTCGCAGGCGTGCCGATGGCGTGTGTATCGCCCGCTGGGGACTGCTCGAGTGCGGTTTCTGGGCCAGCGGAATTCACATTGTCGATCCTGACCGCACCCTCGAATTCAACCACCCCATCGAAGATACACGGCTCGAAAATCCCTACGACTGCCCCTGTTTTCCGACGACCGCACCGAACTGCGACGAGCCCTGCGAGGATGGGTACACCTGCTGTCGCGGAGCAGGTACCGCCGTCTGTATGCCCGAGTCATTCTGCCCCCGCTATTGCGGCGGCGGCTGTGATTGCCGAGGAGGCGACGAATGCTGTCCGACGCTGGGCGGCATCTGCCTGCCACCAGGGCGTTGCGTTCCTGACTGCCTCGAATGTCAGCGAATCTGCGACGATATTGCCATCGTGATCGTGGTCGACAGCTCAGGCTCGATGGACGAAGAGAACGCCAGCGTAGCGGCCGAACTCGACCGAATTCTCGACACCGTCATGACCAACGGCTGGCGCCTGGTCGTCATCGGTGAGGGCCGAGTGTACGACACGGCAAGTAGAATGGACTTCGACGAACTGTTGGCGATCGAAATCGAGCGAGACCGCGAGGACCTGGACGCCATTCTCGACGAAACTCGCGATCAATGGGGACCCTTCATCGCGGGTTTCAACCGAGAGACCTGGCGGATCACAGACGAAATCGACGATGAACCAGTGGAAATCATGGACTTCATGGCCGCGCTCACCGACCTCGACACCACGAAATGCGCCACAGTCTACGAGGCGGTTTCTGGCGATCCGACTGAGATCGGCTGCAATCTCGACAACGAAACGGTTGTCAACGGCTACGACGACATCCGATCCGGTTACTGCAGCTTCATCTCGAACCTGTGCCGAGTTGACTACCTCGACGCAGGTGGTGAGATCAGAGCCGGTCAAGAGTGTAGCCTCGACTGAGGCCCAGCGCGCCCGAACAAACCCCAGATGGCCTTTCAGTTTCGCTGCCGATTTGAGACGGTAACAGAACGCGGCCGAGTGAGCGAAGCGAACGAAGGCCTTCCGGCTTCGTAATTGGCACTACTCGAGCAACACCAACACCGCCATCGTGGCGAAGCAGCCGAGCTGGGCGCAGAACGCCGTGACGCGAAGCCACACAGCCAATTTGCTCGTCGAAATCATATGAATTGTGCTCTGGGCGATACGGGCAAAGGCTGCGAGCCAGGCAATGTTCAGGAAGGTTGCGGTGTCAGCGCCGGTGAGTATGCCCGCAATGACAACCGCCCCGAACATGGGAAGGTTCTCAACCGCGTTCATGTGCACTCGGTTGAGCTGCCAATAGCGCTCGCTTCCGTGGGGCACACCGGACTTGAACTCGTTGACGGCGCAGGTGCCGTTCATCACGGCCAGACCGCGAGCGCTCACGACAATGACGGCCAGGAGGACCGTCCACAGGACATAGACCATGAGGGGGACTAGACTTTCCATTGCCCGATAATATTCGGTGCCCACAGAAAGGCGAATTTCAAGGGCGCGGCCAGTCAGCCGTCGCGCCGAACTCGCCACTCCCGAGAGAAGGCGATAAAGGCAAGCGCTGTAACTCCGACCTTGATGGCCTGAGTCGGGTCGGCACTGCCGCCGCCATCAATCGATAACAATCCAGCGACCACGGCGAGTATACCGCCAAGGCCCAACGCGACACTGTCCAATGGCAAGTTCTTCATGATGCACAGTGTCGAGCAGATCGACCTTGAAGCAAGAAACAACCAAAAACCGGGCCGTCACAGCTGGAACGGTTTCAGGCTCTAAGTGGGAGAGTCTAGGGAGTTGCCGAAGCGAAGGCCTCGGCTGTTCGGCGCAGTCCCTCCTCGAGGTCGACCTTGGCCTCGAAGCCGAGCAGCTCGCGCGCCTTTCCGACTTTGGGTACGCGCAACTCGATATCAGCGTAGTCTTTGTTCATGAACTCGATCTTCGAGTTTGAACCCAACACTCTGACTACGGTCTGAGCCAATCCGTAGATTGTGACCACGGCCCTCGAATTGCCAATGTTGAGCGATTCGCCGACGGCCTCTGGTCGAGTCATCGCAAGCAGCAGCCCTTCGACGAAGTCGTCGACGTAGCACCAGGCCCGAATCTGATTGCCGTCACCGTGAATCCAGATCGTCTTGTCTTCCAGAGCACGCTCCACAAAGACGCGAATCGCGCCCTCGCCGACCTGCCCCGGACCGTACACGTTGAAGGGTCGAAGGGTGACGGTCGGCATCCCAAACTCGTCGTGATAGGCCTTTGCCAAGTGCTCGGCAGCCAGCTTACTCACGGCATAGGTCCAGCGGGCCTCTCCGACAGCGCCGATATGGGTGGTCTGCTCTTCAGAGGCGCGAAATGCACTCGTTCCGAACACTTCGCTGGTAGAGAAATCGACCAGCCGTTCGAGGGACGTCAACGACTTCGCGGCCTCCAACACGTTAGCCGTTCCCATCATGTTGACCCGCATTGTTGTGGTCGGGCTCTTTATGACGGTATCGATCCCTGCGATCGCGGCGCAGTGGATGACGAGCTGGGCGCCCGAGATACTGTCTGCCAAGTGCTTCTGGTCAAGCACGTCACCTTCGATGATGGTCAGATTCGGGTGGTTACGATACGGCTTGTTCACGAGCGCGTTTCGTTTGAAATTGTCGTAAACCACAAACTCGTTGTCTTCAATCAGCCGGCCGATCAGGGTTGAACCAATGAACCCGGCTCCGCCCGTGATGAAGATGCGTTTGTTTTTCAATTCTAGGGTCGAATTAGTCACAAGCCCCCTAACCTCGTTTGGACCAGACCGAGTCTGGTGTCCTGGCGTCATTCCCCGGATGAGTTGGACACTACCTTCTTACCTCGATCACGGCCAGTCTTCTGTAGGACGCACCGGAAACAACAAAGTGCGATTGACCGAGGTGCACTCGGCGCTTAGGTTGACTCGATGAGCTTCTTCACCGCGATTCGAGCTGACGAAAGACGGGCCACGATAAGCGCCTTCGTTACATTGTTGGCCTTCATGTCGGCTCACGCGGTACTCGAGACAGCAAGGGACGCATTGTTTCTGGCTGAGAAGTCAGCCTCTCGGCTTCCCTGGGTCTACATCTCGATCGCGGTCTTGTCCCTGATTCTGACTCAACTTCCCGGCCGATCGGGAACCAAGCGCCCCTCGCTCTCTAGTTGGCTGTTTGGCGCCGGTGTCGTCACCCTGGGCTTCTGGGGAGTTGTCCAGTTGGGTTTCGGCTGGGTCTACTACCTGCTCTACATCTGGTCCGGGGTTATCGCCACACTGATTCTGATCCGTTTCTGGCTGCTACAGGGTGACCGCTTCACAGCGAGCCAAGCCAAACGGGTTTTCGCGGTGATCGGGTTGGGGAGCGTCATTGGCGCAATGCTCGGCTCAGGTGTCGCTGCGCTATTGTCGTTTCTGGTTCCGGCCGAACACCTTCTGTTGTGTGCCGCCGGGCTCTTCCTCGTTACCGCTCTCGTTCCCAGGGCGTTTCGGGTTCCCGAACCCGAACAAAAACTGAATGCTGCGCCCTCTACCGAGGCTGCGAAAGCGCCCTCGTGGAACCTTGCCGACAACTTCCGCGTTTTGTCTAGCCGTCCATACGCACGACGCGTTGCGCTATTGGTCTTCGTGTCGACGGTGAGCCTGACGATCGCAGATTTCATCTTCAAGAGTGCGGTCGATCGCCATGTCGAGGCGGCCCGCATGGACACGTTCTTTGCGGTCGTTTACTTCGGCTTGAACGGACTGTCGCTCCTGGCTCAGCTCTTTCTGGTTCGGTGGGTCGTCCGCCGCTTCAACCTCGCGATTTCTTTGGCCGTGCTGCCCTTTCTGTTGGTAGGTGGCGCAATAGCCGTGGCTGCGACCGGGGGCCTCGCCGCCGCTCTATTGATCAAAGCGACCGACGGCAGTCTAAAGCACTCCCTTCATCGCACAGCCAGCGAACTGCTTTTCGTGCCGATGTCGGGTGCATTGCGAAGTCGAATAAAGGGTCTGATCGATGTGATGGGCCAACGTGGCGGGCAGGCGCTGGCCTCTGTGCTCATTCTGGCGCTCACCGGCTTTGGTGCCGAACCGGGGACATTCGGCATCGTATTGGCGGTGCTGAGCATGTTCTGGCTGATCGGTGCGGTGGATACCCGACGCCACCACATGAATGTGTTTCGCCAAGCACTCGAGAAAGACCTGGTCAAGACTCGCATCGAGTTTCCAGAGCTGGACTTGGACACCTTCGAGTCGCTCATGGCCCGACTCAACAGCGAACGGGACGCTGAGGTTGCGGCCGTCTTGGATATCCTGGCCAAAAAGGGAAAACTCAATGCGGTTCAGTCGTACATTTTGTTCCATCCCGCGGCCGAGGTCGTTGTTACCGCCCTGAAGGTGTTTACCGACGCCGGTCGCACCGATTTTGCCAGCGTGGCGCGGCGGCGTCTTGTTCGCGCCGAGCCCGAGGTCAGGGCCGCAATCTACCGGGCCTTGAGCCAGTTCGATCTCGATGAAGATGAACTCAGCGCAGCCCTCGAGGATGAGTCTGAGTTGGTCCGTGCCACCGCGATGGTGAACCTGATCGGCCACGGCGCGATCGGAGGGGACGACGCCCAGGCCATGCTTCAGCAGGCCGTAGGATCCGCCTCGATCGAGTCCCGCACTGCGCTGGCCCAGGCCATTGGATATCAACCCAGCGACCTTTTTGCGCCCACTCTAATCGCACTCGCTGCCGATCTTCGGATCGAGGTTCGACGAGAGGCAGCCCGGGCGATGGTTCGGCAGCCCAGTACCATCTACTTGCCTGCCCTCATGGACTTGCTCACGCACCATAGCACCCGTCCCGATGCCAGGGACGCAATCGTCGCTCTTGGCGGAGCCGGTCTCGAGGCGCTGCGGATTGCCCTAGCAGAGTTGTCTTTGCCGCGCTCGATTCGCCTTCATCTGCCCCGAACGCTGATCCGGTTCGACCCGAGTGAGGCGTCAAAAGTCCTGTTGGAGCACATCGGGTCCGAGCCCGACGGGGCCGTGCGCTTCAAAGCGCTGCGCGGCCTGGAGCAGCTGCGAAGGGCTAATCCGAAGCTCAAATACGACACAGCGATGCTCGAAAAGGGGACCAAGCAGGCGATACGGCGACTGTTCGAACTCCTCGAGATGCGATTGACGTTGATTGACGAAGCCGAAAAGAAGCCTGGGTTGGCCACGCCCGTGCAGCAGTTTCTCGTTAGATTGCTTCGAGACAAGGAGACCCAAGGCCTCGGTCGATTGGGACAGGCACTGGGCCTGCAGTATTCGGCGCACGATGTGGCTCAGATCTGGCGCGGATTGAATAGCCAGGACCGGCAGCTGCGCTCGAATAGTATGGAGCTGCTCGCCCACGTGGTCCCCCACAGCATCCGCGAGCAGTTGCTCGGCCTCGTCGACGACACCTCCGATGTTGAGCGTTTGGCGAGCGCGGGCGAATTCTACAAACCGCAGAATCTGTCCTACTCGGGCGTACTACAGCGACTGCTCGCCATTGACAGTGACTCGATCAGGAGTCTCGTCGTCTATCACATTGGTGAGGTCGGGCTGTCCGACTTGAGGCCCCAGATTGAGGCCATCGCACCTCCGAAGGAGAGCTACCTCGAGGCCGTGACCCGAAAGGTGCTCAGCGCCCTGACAGCGGATTTCGCCCATGAAAGCTAGTGCACACGGCAACAGTATCGGTCCTCTCGAGCGCCTTGTTTTCCTCAAATCGCTCGGCGCCTTGGGGCAGGTCGCGCTGGAGGAGTTGGCATCGATCGCCGAGTATCTCGAGGAACGCACCTATCGAAAGGGCAGCGAGCTCATCTCGGCGAGCGGACCACCTGAGGAGATTCACTGGGTGGTCTCGGGCCGCACCGTGACCAACTACCAGGGTGTGCCCGTCGCTTACGTCGAGCCGCCCTTCGCCTCCGGTTTCTTGGGCTATCTGGCCAGATGCCCAAGCGGCTACGAGGTGGTCGCCGAGGTCGACACCCATACCCTCACCATCAAGTCGGACATTCTCTTCGACATCTTCGAGGACTATTTCGACGGGATTCTATTGGGACTCCGGCAGCTGTCGAAACAACTCCTTGCAGTGCGCGAGCGACTGCCCGTCAGTGACGAACCGGTACCCGTCGAACATCCGGATTTCGGATTCCCCAAACGACCGCTCGACCTAGTCCAGCGCCTGTTGTGGCTCACAGAGACGAGTGCGGTCTTTGCCAACAGCAACCTGGACGCGGTGATGCAGATCGCCCGCAACCAAACTGAGAAGCGATGGCAACCAGGTGAACGGATTTGGTCCACGGGGGAGCACGCCGACTACGGGCTGTCTATCCTATACGGCAATGTGCGCTGTTGGGGCGATGAAGGCCAACGGTCTTTTACTGCGGGCTCAGGCTTCTCGCTCGGTCACCTGAACGCCATGGCAGAACAGCCACGAAACCATAACGCCGAGGCAGTGACGGAGGTCGTTGCCCTGGTCGACTACACCGCAGACGTGGTCGATGTGCTCGAGGACAACACCGATCTTGCCCTAGGTCTCTCTGGGAATCTCGCTGCGAATCTACTCGAACTCTATTCCGTACTCGGTCCTGAATAGCTTCCAGTCGCTAGTCGCTGCTCACCTCGACCTCGACACAGTCGTCCACTGTGGACTCCTCGGCTGTCAGATCGGTCCGGCCGGTGTTTTCGAGACTGACCGCGCCCGGTTCACTCGAATGCAATGAGAGTTCACCCGACCCTGCGCCGCCTTCGCCATCGACGATGGTCAGTCCCTGCTCGGCGCCCGCGGCTTCCGGGGAGCCTTCGAGGCGCTCCTCGAGTTCTTCGAGCTGGACTTTCGTCATGAGCTGGGCCACCTGGCGTTCGCCAGCGACCCGGTCGAATCGCCTCTTGAGCCGAAGCACGAGGAATGCGGGCAACACCATCATCCCAAGGATGAACAAACCGGCAAAGCTCGCCAGACTTTGTTGCACCTGCGGATACGACGGGCCGATCAGTGAACTGATCGCAGATACCAGGGAGTAGGAGAGGATCATTCCGATGACGGAAGAGGTGACGATGAGCGGTCCAAAACCCATCCCGAGGAACCGGTAGCCGAGCCTTTCGAGTGACCCCCGGACGGCCTTTCGCTCGAGGTTCTGGACCGCCTTACTCTTCGGACTGGGGGTCAATTTGTCGTTCATTCTCAACGCAGTGTACTGGAGGTTTCCTCTGTAAACCTAAGCCAAACTCAGTTGTCTCGACAATAGCCGGTTTGGTTTTGTTTGAGGGTCCGAATAGTTGCTGGGAGGGAATGATGAGATTTGGAATTCTGTATGTTGCCGAATTGACCGTTTTTTTCGCGTTGTTTTCCGCTTGCGCTGACCTGGTTCCAACCACCCAAGAAGTTGAGGTGGACCAACCTACAGGTCCGAGCGCGAGTCAGCTCTCTCAGCACCAGCCCGAGTCCAGCTCTACAGACCAACTCGCCCTAATGAACGATCTGTTCTCAGAACCCGAACTGGTCCAGCCGGTCGAACAAGATGTCGTCGTCAGTTGGGAAGGGCTCGCACCTTCCTTTGTTCTGGTCACCTCTCTGCTCGGGGAGCCGCTTGCGTTCGAAACGGACTTCCGGGATCGAGAGTTTCGTCTGCCCGTCTCGAAAAACGTTGCGGTGACGGTGGCTAATTTCGAGCCGGATTCACACACGTTCTCCTCAGTGGTCACCCTTCTCGAGGTCGCTCCCGGGCAGACGATCGCTTGGAACGACCATGTGGAACCTAAAACAGTCCATTTTCAGGTTGAAACGACGGACCTTCCCATCGGGACTCGGCTGCGCTCCGTTCAGTCCAACTGCCCCGCGCTCGAGTTCGGTGCCTTGGAACTATCACGCTATGTGGCGGCGGAGGACTGTATCAGGCGGTCGTCTGCCTCCTCGGAGCAGGGCGCCAGGATCGTTGCCATCGCTGGCGATGGGCAGGATGGCCGACAGTTCTTTTCGGATGCGTCGTGGCGCTTCGGCGATGCCGGCTTCGAGTTCAGCGACTGGAGAGACGACTGGGTCTCGGAGGTGCTGCTCCTGGACCACTTGCAGCGCGGGACATTCATTCAAGCTGAGCTGCGGCAGTTCGTCCCAGAAGACACATTTAGCGACCAGAGCACGACATGGTGGTCGGCTTTCAACTCAGAACACCGGACGCTCGGGGAACAAGACGATACCGTGCTCTTTGAGCGCCTGCTACCGCTTGATTCCGTACTGGGTGCTCGGCTGGTCGTCCGGGACGGTGAGCGAGGTGAACGGGGGCAGATCTCGTTGCTGGCATCGGGTGACCATGGGCTCACTATCGACTTTGACGACCTGCTGAGCGCCGACGGGACACTGACTCTCGCTCGACACGAAGACAGTTGGAGGCTTTCGGTGGATGGCGAGATCGATTCACGTACGGATTGCGTGGCTGGGCGGGTGACATTGCAGTCCCCGAACGTTATCTGGCGGTTTTTTGGCCCGCCATCGAACGACGAGTATCGACTTCCTGAATTGCCTGCCCCGTTCAATGCCCTGAGCCAGGGCCAGGCGGTTGGAGACCAGGAGCTGACCCTGGTGAACGTTACCCAGGTCGAGAGTTGCGTCGACCTGCTCTTAGAACTAGCTCACTTTCCGGCTGATATGGATCCCACCCATTGGCTGCTACCTGGCCGCGCGGTCCGCTGGGCTTCGATCATATCAGATGACTGAGAGTCGAGTTCGAGGTCCCTATCAGATAGCCTAGGAGCCCGTCGCGTATAACGCCCCGGACTCCAGCCGTTAGCTTTTAGCG
>CAZDBH010000092.1:0-15833 GCA_964503485.1 uncultured Bradymonadales bacterium
AGTTCCTTCGCCAGTTCTTTGAGGGCCTGGCCCTCAGTATCAAAGGCCTGCTCGAGCTTGCGATATGTGGTCGCTGCCGCGTCGAAGCGGGCCAGTGTTTCACTCAATTCGGGACGGCTTTCGTGGACCTGGGAATCCTCGAGCAGGGCGAACATGCTTTCAGGAGTCTCTTTCGCCTCCCGTGCACAGTCTTCGAGCCGCTGCCAACACCTGCGCAGCGCCGTAGCTGAGCGCTCCACCTTCACCGAAAGCTCAATAACGTAACCCGGATCGATGACCAACTCGTCAATAAGTCCTCTGAGAGGCTTCCACTTGTTCTTTGCCACTGCGGTTTCGTAGGCCTTTTCAACGATGTCGAATCGTTTGATTAAGAGCCTGTTTGCGTCTTCTATCTCGGGGACACGCTCCACCTCTTCTGGCGTAAGGAAGGCCTTGGCGCGCACGTTGCCCTCGAGCACCTCTGTCCGAGTGCTGAGAAGAGCCCTCACCCCAGCGTTACAGGAGAAGAGCGCATCGTAGAGCGCAATTCTGCCGTTCTCGATCCGCTTGGCGATATCTACTTCTCCAGCGCGGTCGAGCAGCGTCACTGTCCCAATGCGCTTGAGGTACATTTTTACCGGATCCAAATTTCCAGTGGCTGGTGCAGCGGTTTCGTTCCGCTGAACAGCCTTTGCTTCTTGGGTCGGACTTGATTTTCGATTTCGCCGTGTTTTCGCCATGCCTTTCTCCGACGGCCCTGCGGCCGACCACCGAGTTTTGCTTCTACAGCCTGGGGCTGCTACAGTGAACTACGCAAAAACTCGGCAGGGTGTTACTTCCTCCCTCTAGGGAACGTATCGGTCCTTTCCAGCCATTCCAGCAATTTTTGTGCCCCTTTGTCCGTGCACCACCCCTGAAAGATAGCAAACGCTGCAAAAATAAAGATCTAGCAGTATAAACATGAGATCCCGAAACGGGCCAGAGTGTCTCAAACTGCGACATTCGTGTCATGATCTGTGGAAAAACTGACACGTATTGCTTACGCAACTGTGTTCAGTCGTTCACACTTGGCGAGAAGAGCTCGGAGAGGATGGCTTCGGAAAGGGATCCTCGGCGCACAAGGGTGGTAACAGTCGCAGCGGGGCTGCCCCCCGTCATCTCTCGACACATGTGGCGCGCACGGCAAAGGACCCCAACCCCGGCCGGTTGGAGTAGGGATTCGAGAAACTCAGCGACCTGCTCCGTCAGGCGCTCCTGAATCTGCGGTCTGCGGGCGAAATGGCCCACGATTCGATCGAGCGCACCGAGCCCGACGATGGCTTGATTCGGTTGGTAGGCCAGACTCATTGTCCCGAAGAAGGGCACCAGATGGTGCTCACAGAGAGAGATGAACTCGATCTCTCCGACGGCGATTACTCCGTCTCCTTCCGCTGCCATGAGCGTCGGCTTCGGGGGTGCTTTGTCTTCGACAAACGACCGAAGCAGCTCAGTGAACCGATCGGGAGCCTGATCGAGATTCGCGTGTTTGCCCGAAATGTCGGCGCCAATCGCTTCGAGGAAGCTCCGAAAATGACTCTCCGGTGGCAGATCTTTGCTCATGGTACTCCTAGCTCAGGCCCAGCGAGCCCTGAGGTTCCTCGTCGTCGGGCAGTGGCCGGCCGACCAGTTCAAACGCGCGTCTGGTCGCTATTCGTCCCCGTGGAGTCCGCTGGATGAAGCCCTGCTGAAGCAGAAATGGCTCGTAGACGTCTTCGATGGCATCCGTCGACTCGCCTGTAGCCGCGGCAAGCGTATCGAGGCCGACCGGACCGCCATCGAACTTGATGACAATCGTCTCCAACAGCATGCGGTCCATGCGGTCGAATCCGTTTTCGTCGACTTCGAGTTGTGCGAGCGCTGAACGCGCGCTTTCTTCGTCGATTTGTTCGCTCTTCTGGACAAGCGCGTAGTCCCAGATGCGCCGGAGTAGCCGGTTGACGATCCGGGGAGTCCCTCTGCTCCTTCGAGCAAGCTGCTCGGCACCACCAGAGGTGATCTTCAGCCCGTGTACCTTGGCTGCTCGTTCTACGATTCGCTGCAGTTCCTCGGCTGAATAGAAATCCACCCGTTCTACGATCCCGAATCGACTGCGCAATGGGGCGGTCAGAAGGCCGGCTCGTGTGGTCGCGCCGACCAGAGTAAACCGGTTCAAGGGCAATCGAATCGTATGGGCGCCGGGTCCAGTACCCATGATGACGTCGAAATGAAAGTCCTCCATCGCTGGGTACAGGTTCTCTTCGACGACAGCGTTCAAGCGGTGGATCTCGTCGACGAAGAGCAGGTCCCCGGGTTGGAGTTGGGTCAGGATTCCCGCGAGATCCCCTTTCTTGTCGACTGCCGGTCCGCTTGTCGCGTGTAGCTGCACGCCCATCTCTTCCGCAATGATCTGAGCCAAGCTCGTTTTCCCGAGTCCCGGCGGACCGGAAAGCAGAACGTGGTCAAGCGGCTCACCCCGCAGTTTGGCGGCTTCGACCGCCACTTTGATGCGGCTGCAGACCTTCTCTTGCCCGACGAATTCGGAAAACGTCCTTGGTCTGATGGAAGCGTCTCGGGCGCTGTCGCCGGTCAGTGAATGGGCCGAGACTTCGCGTTCAATATCCGGTTCACTCATGCAGTTCACTTAACCAGCTGGAGTGCTTGTCGCAATAGTTCTTCGACACGCGCTTCCGGAGAGGCTGTAGGCATTAGTTTCTGTACTACGCGTTTGATTTCAGCGGGCTTGTATCCCAAGTAGCGCAACGCCTCTTCGAGTTGGCCCGCCAGGCCTGCGCCGGCTGGCGCTGGGCTGGTGGAGCCGTCACCGCTCAGATCGAGCTTGCCGACGCTCGGCCCAAGGTCGACGATCATTCGCTCAGCGGTGCGTTTTCCCACCCCACTAATCGACTTGAGAGCCGCCACATCGGCTGTCACAATCGCTCGCTGTAGGCCTGACGGCGAAAACCGGCTCAACCCTGCAAGAGCCAGCTTGGGGCCGACGCCAGACACGGTGATGAGTCTTTCAAAGAGATCGAGGGCCTCTTTCGATTCGAAGCCAAAGAGTCTCAGTGCGTCCTCCCGAACATGGGTGTGGATGTGCAGTGTGGCCTCACTGTCGACAGGAGGTAGTGCCTGCAGCGCGGTCGTTGGGACGGCGACTTTGTACCCAACGCCGTTGACGTCGAGCACGACGCTCTCGAGACCTCGTTGTACGAGACGCCCTCGCAAGTATGCGATCATTGAGCCGCTCCCAGGCTGCCTGGTCGCAGCTGAAAGGAGCAGCAGAGCGCAACGGCTAGCGCATCGGCCGCGTCCTGCTGAGGCTCCTCGGTTAGTCGCAGTAGGGTTTTTACCATCCTTTGAACTTGTTCCTTGCTCGCTTTTCCCGAGCTCGTTACTGCCTGTTTCACTGCTCGGGGGGCGAACTCGTGTAGCTCGAGGTTGTTGAGTGCTGCAACCAGCAAGATGACGCCTCTTGCGTGTCCGAGTTTCAGGGCCGATCCGGCGTGCTTGGCGTGGAAGATTCCCTCGACAGCCATGTACTGTGGCTGGTGCTCCTCGACCACGGCACTCAATTGTTGGAAGAGAAGCAGAAGACGTGAGTCGAATCCAGATTTGCCGAGGACAATGGTGCCGTGGGTAACGGGAGTTATTCGACTCCCTTCCCTGGACACGACTGCATAGCCCGTGCGACGGCTTCCCGGGTCAACGCCGAGTATTCTCATTGCAGACTCCACCGCTGAGGCTCAGCAACGATAGGGAGCGAGCAAGTGGGGATCGGGGCTCGCCTAGCGTTGGTTCCGGCTCGCTGGTGTCTGATCTCGCTGCAATTGGTGTGACCGTCCATGGCGTTCCTCTGCAGATTAACTGCCCGAGCTCTTCATGAGGCCGAAGAGCCCCGCCAGGAAGCCTAATCCACAACCAGCCATGAGGAGTCCATAACCGAGTGAAGGTACAAGCCCCGTCTCGAAGGGTGCCAAGCCGAAATCGATAACGGCAAACACGCCAAGGGCGGCGCAACCCAGCCCCAAAAGGAATCGCTCCCACCGAGGGACCGCCTTTGGGAATGTCAGTCCAATCGCGAGGAGACCGAGCCCAACAGGAAGGACCGCGCCCAAAAGACTGCCCTGCCCTGTGCTCCACACCGACGTATCGAGTGGAAGGACGGTTGACGCTAAAATGGCCAGGCCGGCGACGCATTGGAAGAATGCGGCAATTCCACGCTGGACGGGGATATCGACTCCCATCGTGGGAACCCGGGCCGCGTTCATGCCGCCGGATGGTGTTCCAGGTATGGGAGGCGCCGGGTGTTGGGGTACTGCTGCCCGGTCGGCGGTGACTTCCGTCTTCACTATTGGGTCTTCGAAACCCGATAGTTCAGATCCCGAGATCGCGTAACTCTGCCCGGCCGGAGCCGCGGCTTGCGGCGCCGAAGGCGTTGCTCCAGGCTTGAAGACCGGGATTACTTCGGTTTCGGAGAACCCAGGACCTTGGCCCACTGGCGCGACCGGTTCGATCCGGACGTCGCTAGAATCTGCCGGCACTGGAATGGGCTCGCTGGCTACAGCCGCTTGGTTTCCGGAGGGTTCCGTAGCCAGACCGAAGGGGTCAGGCATGCTCGGTGTCGGAGCGACCGACTCCGTGTCGCCACTCGGTGTGAGGACGTTCGGGATCGGGTCTTCTCTGACAGCCGAGAACTCAGCGGTATCATTTTCAACCATCCCGCTGGGCTGGGGAGCGGCAGCGGGAGCCTCTTGCATGAAGTTCAGCCCCAATTCGGCGGCCTTCATTCCGAAGAGCGTTTTAGAGGCCTCTTTCTTTGCCTTTGTTTCAACCGCCGGCAACGGGGGGCCTTCTTGGGTCATACTCGGGAGCTGTGAGCGAGCTTGTCGCCCTCCGAGATCGGGTTGTTGTGCCTGATCGGGCACGCTGAGGAGCGTCGGGGCCATGTCGTCCACGTTCTCGGTGGGCGAACTCTTGGATGAGCCCTTTCCGAACTCGATATCGAGTCCGGCAGCTCGCGCGGCAGCCATCACCGCCGGCATACCCATCACTGTGGTCGATCCGCCGTCGGCAGGAAGGGCCGGAGGAGCTTCCTCCGTTTTCGGCTGTTCCGGCACCGGCTGCGCTGGTGGATCGTCTTGGGTCGGCCCGGCAGCACCAAACATCGTGCGACTCAATGTCATTGTTTGAGTCTCGGAGGGTTTGTCCTCTGGCGGTTGTTGGCCTGGAATGAGGCCTGGATCGGTTTCTGGATCGATCCCCTCAGAGCCGAGGATCCATTCCTCGTCAACAGGACCGCTCGGATCACTCGGAGCGGTCGCTGGCGTGGCTTGGGCAGGTGAATCTGCCTCCATTTTCGGAAATGGCGAACCGCCCATCGCGGTGTTCCATGGGCCCAGAGTGTCTCCGGGGCTATCCGTCAGTTGGGTCTTGAGTTCGGCCTGATTGGGAGCGGGCGGGCCCGATGACTCCTTCAAGGAAAGGAGATTCCCACAAGATCCACAGTGAATACTCCCGACTTTGTTGAGCATTCCGCAGTTTTGACACCGAATCACAGGTGAATCTCGCCAGGTCTACCTTGGGTTGGTCAACAGTATCCTGCCATGGACACGATTGTGCTACATTAGTCCTCCAATCCGCTCTATGTCAATGTTCGACGGCACATACGATGCCTACGAAGGAGTAACTGGGGTTCAATGGCCAAGAAACGCAATTTGAAAGACAGCTCCCAGCTACTCACGACCGTCCTAGATGCACTCGACAACCGCCGGCCAGCTGAGGCGCTCACAGTACTCCTCGAGGCCATTCCCAGTTGGCCGGGCGGGTTCTTCATGTTGCGGCTGGCAACTCGATGCATTGAAGAAATGGGCGGTAGGGAGACTGCTCAGGCCCTATTGCTCGAGATCAGCGCGACCGCGCTGAATGGAAACAAGCCCATCGAAGCCCTTGCCAGCCTCAAGCTGCTCGAGGGGTTCGGCGGCAGCGCGGAAGAAGTCGTGTCGAACTTTGTGAACCGCTACTCGGCGGGATCTGAGTGCCTGATCGTGGGTACGACCGTCTCGGAGGACGAGCCGGTTCACTTACCCTCTCTCGAATTCTCGGACGACGTAGAGGACGATGCCTTTGCCGCCCTGATCGAGGAAGCAGCCGAGGTCATTCGGGGCTCACTCCAGCTGATGAAGCCCCTGACCGCCTGCTCTCCCATTCCGCTCATGTCTGACCTCGAGCCGACCGACCTCCACAACGTAGTGAAGTCACTCGAGCTCCAAACCGTCCGTCCCGGCCAGAGGATCTACCGAGCTGCAGCGAATCTGCCCGGTGTCTGGTGGCTGGTTCAGGGTGAAGTCGAGATCGGCTCGAGGGGGCGCGCTTTTTCAGCGATCGGACAGGGGGCGATCCTCGGTTTTGAGGCCCTCTTGGGAAAATCCGCCTATCTGCAAGCAAAGGCGCTATCAGCCTGCGAACTGCTGGCCCTCCCTTTGGGACCAATCGCGGAGTTGCTCAGAAGCAACCGCTTCCGCGCTCGAGTGGAGGCAGTCGCCGCTCGCTACGAAGTCCATCGGGCTGTAGGACGATCGAAGCTGTTCCAGGGGCTCAAAGTCGAAGATCACGCAGGTCTCTTGTCCAGATTCGTGGGTTATCAGATTCCAGAAGGCGGTCATCTGGTCGAGCAGGGCAAACAATCACCCGGGTTGTTCCTGATCACATGGGGTGAGGTCGAGCTGCTCGCCAGTAGCGACCCGAACGCGACTGAATGCAGGTTGGGTGTTGGAGAGATCGTCGGTCTGTCAGGTCTCAACGGATCGGGGGCTGCAGCCTACTCTGTGGTCGCTTCGACCCAACTTCGAGCGCTCTTTCTGGACGCAGACGAACTGAGCACTGCACTACATGACCATCCAGACGCTAAACCAATCTTGGATAAGACCCGCGCGGATCGCGATAAGTTGTTTGCGGAAGGCGCCTGAAGCGGGGCGCTGAACGGGTGACTAGTGAAGTCTCGAGCGGCGAATTTCGATGAAGCGTCGTACTTTCGCCCGTTGTTCATCAGTCAGGTCGAGAAACCGTATCCCAATGTAGCCGCGGGCCTGTGACGAGTGCACAAAGTCGCCCTTGATGTGAAACACTTCAGGGTCGTTCGGTAGTTGAAACTCGAGTTCGACTGGACCGCATTTTAGACCACTCGGCTGCAGCACACGGCGGAGCCGAATACCGGTCTCACTCAAGTTGTCCGCCACGGCAAGCCGAGGGAAACCGTTTTGATAGGCGTTCAGCATCAGGTCAACACGTTTTCTTCGGGCACGTCGTCTTTCGTCCATCATCTCCCTACCGTCCTTCTACCGAAGTAAGACTCTTTCATACACACACCCACATAAGCTCACATGGGTTCTGCCTTGTCAAAAAACCGAAGGGATCCAGTATTTGCGATGCAGTTTCGGGCCGAAGAGACTGGTTTGCTGGTAGGTTAGTCGACGTAACAGGACCGAATCGAACCATCCGATCCGATGATGACTTGAACATGATCATCGCCGGCTACGTCAGATTCGTCTCGGCCGGCGTCGCCAAACTCGGTGCTGAAAATCGACTTGGATTCAATGAACCGACCCAAACGCTCGAGTGTGTCGGTGGTCGGCAATTGGACTCCTCCGAAGCTGGTCACGCCCGACTGAATCACTGCCACCCGTCGGGTGGTGGGAACGTTGTCGAAGATGTGGCTAAGGAAGCGTTCCGAGCTGGCGTTGGAACTCCCGTGATGCCCCACCTTCAGAATGTTGGCCCGAAGGGTCGACAACGATTCGATCAATTCGCTCTCGGTCTCAGACTGTGCGTCGCCCATCAGGAGCACGTTGACGTCGGCATAGGTCAGCGAGAGGACGATCGACGAGTTGTTGATTCGATCGTTGTCAGCCTCTCCGAGTCGCGGTTGGCTTTCGGCGTTGAGTATCTGTGCACTCAGTTCCGTGCCGAGCGCGGGGAGTTCGGCGTACTCCGCGTCGACGAGGGTGCCAACGACCGGACGGTAGAACTGCCCGCCGTTTCCGGCCACTTCGTTCTGGGCTTGAGTCAGGAAGCTGGAGTAGCTCGAGTTGGCGTCGTTGTCGAGGCCAGGATCGGCGATGTTGAGGACATTGAACGCTCGCAGTATGTCACCTCCACCGCCATAGTGGTCCGCGTGGGCATGTGTAATGAAGAACCAATCCAGGTCGGTCCCAGCTGGACGTCCGTGGTTCTCGAGGTAGGACACGACGAACTGGCCTGTGCCAGGAGCGTTTTCTGTTGCTACGCGGCCCGCATCGACGAGTACATTGAGGCCCTCCATGTATCCGTTACCCGGCTCGCCGTCGTCCGGCGTCTGAATCCAGATTGCGTCCCCCTGCCCTACATCGATGAAGTGCAGGATGAGATCGTCGTCTGCGGTGGCCGGTGCGTCGGCGCAGTGGGTGCCGGTTCCATTGGCAGGTCGGCCGACGTTTTCGCCGAGGACTTCCGGGTCGCTCAAGTCGACGCAGGAGTTGGTGAGCAGGACCGCTAGCGTAATCCCAATAGCGAAAACAGCCGTGATGGCTCGATTGGTCAAGGTTGAAATCATCCCGTAGTTAGCTGGTCGCCGGCAGCGGATGCGCCTCGAGCGCTACTCACTCTAGCATACTCAATTCTGAGCACGGTTCACTTGTGCCATAAAAAAAACGGTGGCGCCATGGGTCTCAAAGCGAATCTCGGGGTCGTTGAGTACCGTTGTGAGCTCCGAAATGAGGAACTCTCTACTGCGCAGGATGGGATAGACACCCCACTTTTCGTACTGGTTGAGAACACGGTCGGCCAACCGCTCTAGACCACGGCATAAACCGCTGCCTGCGACCCAGCCACCTGGCTGGCTGACGCGGGCTAACTCGCCAAGCGCTTCCTCCCGATCATAAAAGCCACTGACGCCGTTGAGGGTCATGACGGAGCGAAACACGCCGTCTTTGAACGGGAGCGCTGCGGGCTCGGCTTTTATCAGCGTGATGTTGCTGTTGCCCCCCCGCTTGAAGCGGGCTTGGGCCTTGCGCAGCATGCGCCAGGAGACATCGGTGGCAACGATTGGGAACTGAGTGTGCACGCTCTGTACGTGCTTCAGTATGAAACCCGTTCCGACGGGACTTGTCAGCAGGAGCCCGTCCTCGCCCCGACCCATCGCCCGATGAGCCCAGTCGACATAACGAAGGGGGGGACAGTTCCAGACTGTCATGCTCATGAGGGGAAAGGCGAGGTCGAAGATGGGTGCGATGGTGTCGTAGAGTTTCTCGGTCCGATAGTGCGGCGCCGTGTCGTTGCTCGCCCGCGGGGCGAGATCCGGAATCCCGTCAATCACTGGGTAGTAGGCTCCACACGCCCCGCATTCGAAGCGGATGGTTGGCCTGTCTTCGAGACCTAGGTCGTCTGCCTTGCAGGTCGGGCAGACGATGATGTCCAGGACCTCGCGAGGGATCATGTCATTTCCCTCCGGTTCTCATTTGTTGAACGACCTGTCCCACGAACTTCAAAACACGGTCGTCCCGTTGTGCGTCACCAGGCGCGCCGACGACCTCCAGGAAGGTCTTGGCAAGCTGTGGCTCCCCGATGCGAAGCTGGAAATAGGCCGTGTCGAGCAAGACCTCTGCGAGGTTGTCCAATCCCCACTTCTCTGCCCATTGCACGACTAGCTTTCGCTCTTCTTCGCTGGCGCGCTCGGCCTTTTGAGCCTCAGTCAGCTCGATGATCCCCCCTTCGAGCTCCTCGATCTTTGCTTCCAGCCTCTTGAAGAGAGCCTCGTGCATGAGGGGCGCAAGGGCGAACTTGCGCTCGTCCAGCTCCCCGACCGACAGGGGAGACGCGTCGCCGAGATCGGCGTCGTATATCGGGTGACTGGGGGCGTCGTTTGGAAAGGCCATAACAGTCGTCGTGTTGTGGTCGACCGCGTTCGTCGTTCTGCCACTGCGCACGAGGCGACCCATTTCCCAGACCTTGCGACGAACAAAAGCGGGCTCCACTTCAGCGAAAGCCGGCGGGAGCCCTGGTTTCGAGTCCAGAGTTGCGACCTGCTGCAGCAGCATTTTGTAAGTGCTTCGCGAGGCTGAGTGACCTTTGAGGCTGCTCAATCCCACGGGTTCCCGCAGTTCCGCTTGCACGAACCACAGCGACGTGCCAGCCAGGTAGGGGAAGAAGAGGATCCGGGTAGCGTTTCCGTGGGGGGCAGACATGATGGCCGGCAAATCGTCGAGATTCGGTAGGTCCGCTCCGAGCTTTATAGGCTCTTTCCTGGGCTTTGTGTCGGGGACGACAAGACCTTTTCCCTTCAACCTGAAGAGTGTTTGGTTGACTGCCTTTCGCTGGGCCTTCCCTTGCGCCGAGGCTGCCAGCGCAACGATCGAGTCGACCTTCGTGTCCGCTTCGAGCGCCTTCAGGAAGGCCAAGAACTCCGAATCTCCGATCGCCGCCAGAGAGCCCGAGTCTAGCTCAGCATTCAGCTCAGAGAGTCTTGCCTCGGACAAGTCCGCCGCTCTGATTCTGATCTTCTTCTTCTTGCTCTTCTTGGCCATTCTTGGGTGCCCGTTACCAGCCGCGCGCGTCCAGCATCACGGCAAACGATTCGTCATGGTTGTTCGCGAGGCCCCATTCAGATTTGCGCCACTCGCTCTCGAACGCAAGATGAAAGCTCATCGTATCCCGCAGGACGCGATGGATGAGTGGGTGTGCTGCGGCGACGTTGGTGTCCTCGACGCCGTCGGCAAGGTTGTAGACATCATCGAGGTTACCGCCCCGATGTTGGAGCTTCCATCCCCCCATTCGCAACCCCCGAATATCGTCCTGATGGTAAGAGAACCCTGGCCGATTGTAGGCGGCTGATTGGTCCAGTATCAACGGCAGGAGAGACCCTCCCTGGGCGCTGTCAGGGATTTCCAGGTTCGAGAGCTCTACTACCGTGGGAAGCAGGTCGACCAATTCGACTTCGGTGTCGATACGCAGCCCGCCGCCCAGCGATCTCGCATGGCACAGCATCAGTGGCACGTCGACCACCTCTTCCCAAACGCCAGAACCGTGGCCGCCGCGGCCATGTTCGAAGAAGGCCTCGCCGTGGTCACTCGTAATGACGATCAACGTGTCGTCGAGCCTGTTTTGCGTTCGAAGTTCCTCTAGAAGCACACCGAAATACTGGTCGCTATAGGTGATCTCTCCGTCGTACAGCGCCAAGATGTATCGCAAATCGTCCCCAGCTAGCCCCTCATCGCCGAGCGCGTCCAACAACTCGCCCGTCCCTCGCGGTCTGACGCGACCGGAATACGGTTCTGGGTAATAGCGGGCGAGTATGTCCGCGGGCGGGTCGTACGGGACATGTGGATCGATCGTATTGACGAAGAGAAAGCTGTGGTCGTCAGGGTGTCCCTGCAACCACTCAACAACGTGAGGCAGCAGATGTTCACTGTCGGCCCGTCCGGGCTCGTGAATCAAATTCCTGTAGCTGTCGTATCGACGGCCGAAACCACGGCTCTGTGTCACATAGCCGTTGGAGCTATACAGGCCAGTCTCCCAGCTCGCCTCGTGGAACGGATCGGCTATCAACGTCAAATCCGAAGACAATCTTCGATCCCCGGAGTTGAGTCGGTGGACCGGAGGATATGTTGATGTGTGGATCGACGCGGAGGCAGGAAGGCTGCTGTTGCCCTGCACCGTAGCGTTCGTGAACGTGACACACTGCTCGGCGAACGCGGCGTAGTTGGGCGCGTGAACCCGAGTCGACGGATTGTAGACCGGGAAATGGTCGGTGCGCAGCGTATCGACGAGCCAGACGATGATGTGTTTTGGACGATCTGCATCGGCCACCTCGCGCTGTTCGCCGTCAGCAACCACCAGGACGGGATCGACCCAGCTCACTTGGCCGCCCTCCCCCGCTGAGTAAAAGTCGATCCTGACGAACTGATTCGACCAGCGACTCAGGTCAATTTCGGCGCGTTGGGACACGTCGGAAGCCGTTCCACTCCAGATGGTCTCGGTCTGAGCCCCGTCGCTCGTGAGGGCTACCGAAGAGGGTACATCAGCCGTCCCCGAGATACTCAGCTGCAATCGAGATTGCTCGGGCAAGAGGACGTAGGCAGTGTAGCCGCCGTTTGCAGGCGCTCGAAGCGTCCTAGCACTTCGGTCTGTCTCGAACTCCGCTGGGATTCCGGTTTCAGAGCCACCCACCGGCTGAATTCTCACCCAGCGGAAGGCACCGGCCGTGCGGCCATCAGCACCCGCTACGCTCTCGGATCCCGCAAAGTGAAACCGAACCTGATTCTCTCCGTCTCGAAGATGTGCGGCCGGTAGCGGAAAGCGCTCGACGTGCCACGATGACGATATTCCAGTGCGCGTGTTCCCAATCTTCTCCCCATTGAGAAAGAAGTCCATACGCTGGCCCTCGCTACTACCTTTCATCATCGTCACCAGTTCCAACTCGACGTCCGTCGTTCGCACCGGGAAACGAAGGATGCCGCGAACGCCGTCTATCCAGGCATGGCGACTGCCACCTTCCTCGGAGCTGTCCTGCCAGTGGGAGCCGCGCCAGCGACCACCCACATACTTGAGTGCCGCAGCGGACCCGATGTCGATCAACAGGCCCTCGTCGAACCGATGGAGTAGATGACTGTTGTCGACAAAAGAGAAGACTGGGCCGAAGCCCTCGCTGAATCGGACCTCTTCAACTGCAGGAGTCGGGTCCCCCGAAGGCGTCGGTTCGGGCTCTTGTGATGGTTCAGGTGCTGGATTTTCAGCGGGTTGTTCGCCCTTGCACGCGACCAGCAAGAAGACAAATACGATTGACCAAAAACGATATAGCGAATCCCTCAGCATCCCTTACTCCGAAGCTGCCTTGCCTCGATTCCAAACGAACCTAGATGCTGCGTACCTACCAACGCCGGTCAACACTGTCAATGTAAGCTGAGAGCCTGAGAATCGACAAAAAAGTGACAAACTTGCCAACATCCCCGCCGTCAACGACTCATCGATCCCCCGCCGGCTCGTTTTGTTGTGTGTAAGTGTTGATGTTTGCTGGGTTAATTGTCATTATCCGGTATTTCTTGGGTTGTCGGCCCCTTTCCCTTGTGTTAGGGGTACGCCGATGTTGGCTGATCTTCGCATAGAGAACCTGGCCGTCGTGCGCACGGCCCGCGCAGAGTTTGGGGAAGGACTGAACGTTATCAGTGGTGAAACTGGTGCGGGGAAGTCCATCCTCTTGCAGGCCTTCAGCCTCATCACTGGCGGCAGAGCCAGCTCTGAGCTGGTTCGTCACGGCGCTGACTTTGCGGTCGTCGAGGCCCGCTTCGAGTTACGCCCCAGCGACGAGGCCCGGGTCAACATCGAACTGGGAGAACTCGGTTTGCCGACCTGCGACGATGGGCTCATCATTCGTCGAAGGTTGTCGAAGGACGGCAAGTCAAAAGTCTATATCAACGATGCGAGCGCCACCGTTGCGGCACTCAGCCGCACGACGTCGGGTCTGGTCGAGCACACCGGCCAGCATGCCCAACTAGGTCTTTTGCGTCCGCGCCGACACCTCGAGCTTCTCGACGCCTTTGCTGATGTCGAATCGCTCCGTTCCGACGTCTCAGCCTGCGTTGCTCGCCTTCGAAAGGCTGAAAAGCAGCTCCTCGAGATCGAAGCGGCGCTGCGCGACCGGATCGAGCGTTCCGAGTTCCTTCGGTTCTTTCTGAAGGAGTACGAGGAGCTGGCTCCCGAACCGCGAGAGGATGAAACCCTACTCAAGCAGGTCGACCGCTACCGTAACTCCGAGCGGATTCGCGACGGCCTCGGCAGGACGCTCGGCGCCCTCTATGAGGCCGCAAACAGTGCCTACGACATGGTCGGGGTGGCCACCGGACAGCTCCAGGACCTGACCCGTTTCGACCAGGAGCTCGGTCCACTGGCCTCAGAGCTCGAGGTCGCGCAGACGACCATCGAAGAAGTTGCCCGAACCCTCACACGCTATCGCGATGACACCTATGAGGACTCTGTCGAGTTGGAAGCGATCGAGGAGCGCCTCCACCGGATTCAGAGATTGTGCCGCAAGCACGGCGCTCCCCTAGAGGCCGTCTGCGAAAAAATGAACCAGGCTCGCCAAGAACTCGATAGCTTGGACGACCTGGACATTCAGTTGCTGGAGGGGAGTAAAGAACACGAGGCCGCTCGCGAAGAGGCGTCGCGGCTCGCAGCCGAGCTTACGGAAGAACGGTCGAAAGCAGTCCCCAAACTGATGTCTCGGGCTCAGGACCACCTCGACGAACTCGGACTGACCGGCTGTCGTTTCGAAGTCAGACACGACGTCGTGGAGGATCCTGCTGAGTACTCCGAAACTGGGGCCGACCAGATTGTGTTTCTCTTTTCATCGAATCCCAGTGCGCCAGCGAGACCGTTGGCCAAGGTTGCATCGGGCGGAGAGCTTTCGAGAATGCTCTTGGCGATCAAATGCGCTTTGGCAGAAATCGATACCGTGCCCGTCAAAGTGTTCGATGAAATCGGGACCGGTCTGGGCGGAGGTATTGCCGAGGTGGTGGGACGAAAGATACGGCAGCTCGCCGACGGCTCGCAGGTTCTCTGCGTGACGCACCTGCCCCAAATCGCCAGCTTCGCGGATAGTCACCTGGTTGTCTCGAAAGAAGTGCGTGATGACGAGCCCGTCACCTCGCTAGTCACACTCACGGACGCCGAAAGGGAACGTGAGGTAGCGCGGATGCTGGGCGGAACGGAAATCACCGACACGACGCGGCAGCACGCGCGCGAGATGCTGGTTCGATCACGGATCAACTAATGAAGATTTATCAGCCGATAGACGGCCTCCTTGGTAGGAAGCGCCGCAACCGAAAGGGTAAGAGGACTGTCGGTCTGGTCGTCTTGATCGGCGTCGGACTGATCTGCTACTGGGCGTTGCCCACGGCAGACCAGCCAGAAGCCGAGGCGACAGTGGACCGAATCATGCCGCTGTCGTCCCCGGACTTCACCGAAATCTTCTCAGAAGAACCCGACCCGCTCGACTCGGCCGAGTCGGAACGGCGGGCTCCGCGGGGCGTCGCCCTTGGCCACCCCCATCGGGTCGAAGGATCGATTCGACAAAACCAAACACTCTTTGTTGCCATGCGGCACGCGGACGTCGACCCAGCTAGTATCCAGGCGGTTGTGGACGCGCTTCAGGGCACCTTCGATTTCAGACGTAGTCGTCCCGGCGATCGCTGGGAGGCGGACCTCGACCTCGACGGTCGCGTTGTGCGTTTTCGGTATACGGTCTCGCGAGAAGAGGTCTATGAGGCGGTTCGAGAGCCGGACGGGATGTTCCAGAGCGGACGCGTCGACGTACCGCTTCAAACGGTCACTGAAGCCATCGGAGGGACTGTTCTGACTTCGGTCTATGACGCAGTGGTTGCCTCGGGGGAGCGGTCAGCGCTCGCGGGCAGTTTTATGGAACTCTTCAGGTGGGACATCGACTTCAGTAGGCAGGCCCGTCCGGGCGACACGTTCCGAATGTTGGTGGAAAAAGTCTACCTCGATGGCGAATTCCTGAGACATGGCGTCGTGACCGCCGCCCACTATCAGGGTGAGAACCTCGACCTCGCCGTCTACAGCTACACCGACGACGACGGCCGAACAGAGAACTACACGGCCGATGGCGAGGCAGTGCGCAGGACGTTCTTACAGGCTCCGCTCAACTATCGGCGAATCAGCTCGACGTTCACGCGGCGCCGCTACCATCCCGTGCTTCAGACCTACCGACCACACTTGGGCGTAGACTACGCCGCACCGAGCGGAACACCAATCTGGGCAGTTGCTGACGGCAGGGTGACTTTCTCGGGCGA
>CAZDBH010000092.1:15843-21030 GCA_964503485.1 uncultured Bradymonadales bacterium
GCGCGGGGGAAATGGGAACCTGGTGGTGCTAGAGCATGAGCACGGGTACTCCAGCCACTATGCCCACCTGTCCGGCTTTGGCCCGGGTATTCGTCGCGGTCGCGATGTGCGCCAGGGTGACGTGATCGGGTACGTGGGTAGTACCGGTTTGAGTACCGGTCCCCACCTCCACCTCGGTGTCCGCCACAGGGGGGACTTTGTGGATCCGCTCGAACTCCGCTCCGAAAGGGAGCCTAGCCTTCGAGGTCGAGCTCTCGAAACACACCAGACCCGAGTGGCGGTCTGGCAGCGGGAGTTGTCAGAAATTGTGATCCCGCCCGTCGATGTCTCTGCTGTCGCCGTCCAGGAGGAGCCGACTGAAGAGCTTCCCAGCGACTTCGGTATCGTCGACGACACCTTCGTGGAATCGGGAGAGTAATCACCTTTCGGAGGGGCTTTGCCCAAGCGGATTCTGCAAGTAGTGATGAGCCGCCCTGTTCGCTGGACCGCCATCGCTATTTTTGCAATCGGTTTCGCCCTCCTCGTGGGCGCTTACATGAAAATCGTCAATCGCTACGTGCACTCGGCCGTGCAGGTTTACGCCTCGGGTTCGGCGGCCGCCGACTCGACGTATGTGGTTGCAATTCGCCTCGGTCGGCCGGATCGCGCCGACGACATCGAAGGAACCGCGTCGGTTTCGGTCTTCGGCGACGCTGCAGAGCCACTTTGGCAGGGTGACCGTGACATAGAGAACGGCCGACTGAGCACTTTCGAGTTCCGTCTGCCTCCAGGATTTTCGGGTGGCCGGGTAGAGTTCGAGGTCACTACCGGTGAGGGAGAACTACACACCGGCAGCATACCGTTGTTGGTTGGTGAATCGGTCGATCTGGTGCAATGGCTTCAACGTCTGCGATCATCGCACCGACAGCGTCCCGACCCGCCTCGGATCCAGTTAGTCCGAACAACCGATGGTGACGGTGATGCGCTTTCTCGCGAAACGCAGCCTGATCTGTGGCGGGTAGATGTCGTGGCCGACGGAGGCGAACCCGTCAGGTTCCTTCCGGGCAATTTTCTGGTCTTGGTCACAACGGCCGACGGTGTACCCGTTCCCGAACAACAGATTTCGCTCGAGATGCCCTCAGGGCTCGAGGACCCCCAGACTCTGACCCTCGAGACCGACGGATTCGGGCTGGCAGAGTTTTCGGCGGAGTTAGTCGACTGGGGGTTGTGGACAGCCGAGCTGAACGGTGCTGGCGGCACACTGCGGACCACGTTCGAGATAGTCCCGGGCTTTGCTCTCGGAGTCCACGCCATGTCTCCCTTCGTTAGGGAAAACAGTCCAATTCGTGTTCGAGTCGATTCGAACCGGGCGCAAGAGGGACTCTTCTCTGCGACGGTTGGTCCCCAGGGCGTTTCCTCCCATCGATTCCACCGCGCTGACGGGTCTCTCAGTCATCCGCCGCCGCCTGGCGGGTGGTCGGCCCCCGACGGTAACCCGCTCCTTTTGGTCCAAGTTGCGCCCGGACCCGCTTTTGTGTCGGAGCAGGGAGCGACGCGCTGTCTGCTCGTTGCGGAAGATGAAAGACGCTCTCAGGCATGGACGACGCTGCTCACATCACTGCAGGGAGCGGGAATACGGCCGTCTTACGTCACGGCACTTCAGCAGAGTCCGGTCGAGATAGCGTCCGCAGCCGACTCTGAACAGGCTCGATTGCTGAACTATCTGTGCGCTAGAGCCCATCCGAGTCTCACGGGACTCCAGGTGGTTTTTGACAACTCTGAGTCGCAACAGTCGGCCCTCGAGGGCGAGACGGTCGTCTTTCGGAAGCGGGCCCACTGGGTGCTGGGTTTGGGTACGATTATCCTCCTGTTGATGATCGTGGGAAAGGTCGGGTGGTCGATGTGGCGAACCAAGCGATTTACTGAGCTAGAGATGGCGGAGATCGACGATCCCGAACTGGCGCTTCTCGGGGGCTTTGGAGCCAACGTGGGCTACATTGGGATTGTGTGGATATTGGTTTTGTGCTTAACAATCACACTGTTCTGTGTGGGAGTAATCGCTATGCTAGCCAACATGTAGGCGAGAGAGCCATGATTCGAGTCAACGTCCTCTTTTTCGCTATTGTCCGGGAGCGCCTGGGTAAACGTTCGCAAGAGCTAGAAATCCCTGATGGATCCACGATTTCAGATTTTTGGAAGGCGCTGACCTCCACCCATCCTGGCATGGACTCACTGAAGGCGCACATCCGAACAGCCGTCAATATGGACTTTGTGGAGGACTCCTACACACTGAAGGACGGAGACGAAGTCGCGCTCATTCCCCCCGTCGCCGGGGGTGCACCGGTAGCTCGGATGACGCTCGAGAAGTTGGATCCAGACGCGCTGGCCCGTCGAGTGCTCAGCGATGAAGATGGCGCCGTTGTCACGTTCGCGGGAGCGGTTCGGAACCACAGCCAAGGACGGACGGTGTCTTTCCTGGAGTATGAGGC
This sequence comes from uncultured Bradymonadales bacterium, assembly GCA_964503485.1. Classification (GTDB taxonomy): domain Bacteria; phylum Myxococcota_A; class Bradymonadia; order JAFGEP01; family JAFGEP01; genus CAZDBH01. Next base: position 18,312 of record CAZDBH010000092.1, read on the forward strand.
GTATCCCGAGATGGCCGTGCACCAAATGGAGCTGGTCATCAGCGAAGTCTCTGAGAAGTGGCCCGAGTGTCGGGTCCTCGTCGATCATCGCTACGGTCGACTCGAAATCGGCGACTTGGCGGTTGTGATCGCTGTCGCGTCCCCCCATCGAAAGGAAGCATTCGCAGCCTGCGAATACGTCATCGATCGGCTCAAAGAGACCGCGCCCATCTGGAAACGAGAAGTCGGGCCCGACGGAACGGAGTGGGTTGGTATGGGCCCCTAACCGCCCCTGTTGACTTTGTGCGCGTTCCCCCTAATCTAATGCCGCTCTACGGGCGTCCCGTGAAGACCGCAAACATTATCAGGAGTATCGATGCGCACCTTGTACCAAGCGCTGGTCATTTTCCCTCTGCTTGTTGCTGCTTGCGGCGGAAACGAGATCTATTACCCAGACATCCCGGAAGAAGACGAGTCCACGAACTCCGACGCGACGAGCGACCCTGTCGAAGGCGATGTGGAGGACGAGAGTGACACGACGACGGACGGGGACGTTGCGGCAGATACGAGTCTGGATTTCGAGGCTTGCGAGGCGGGCGATACGGCGACAATCACACCCGAAGAGGGCGGAAACCTGTCCTTCGAGGTGGGCACCGACCAACGGGTCTCGTTTACGGCCGAGGCCGGTGCGGTTGCAGAAGACCTGGAAGTAACTCTGTCGTGCGCGACCAGCGAACTCGACGTGACAGATGACTACATCGTCTTGAGCCGACCCGTGGTGGTCGGCTTTGATGGTGCGTTGGTCGATTACGCCACGATTCGGATCCCCTTCGCTGTAGATGAGATTCCGGAAAACGCCAGACCCAGCTCGGTGCGCCTCCTTTTTGCTCCAGCGACCGGAGCGCCCCTGGTGAGCCCGCCCGCCGTCGACCTACAGGAGAATCTTGGTATCGGCTATGTCACCTTCGCGAGTCGGCATCCCGGGACCTACGTTGTAGCCGTGGCCGCCAATGCCGGCGAGACCTACGAACGCACCTGGCGGTTTCGAGCCATTACCGGCGTCAGTATGGGATGCTCGGGGGCCTCGATGGTTGGAACCAGGAACCCCGAAGAGTTCGACATCATCGGTGCTCTGGGAGGACCCACGAGTTGGGTCTACCTATCTCACTACATCAAGGTAGGCGGTATGGGAGGTTTCAAGACCGCGGAGGAAGGCTGGGGATCCGGACCGGCCTTTGTTCCAACCCAAGAGCTGGAGCACGCGCAAACCTTCGACAACTTCTGGTCTCCGACTGGCGAGGGCAGTGGTGGTACTTTCGATCGGCCAGAATATATCAAGATTTTCCAGGACTTGGCGCTGACCTTCGGGAATATCTCGAACTATTCGCCAGATAGCCCATTCCTACCGCCAGGTGTCGATGCCTCTGAATTGACGAGAACTCACGCTGAGCGCTGCAATGGCACTGAGCCGACGCTGACGATTGAAGAGGGGTTTTATGATGATGAATACAATCCCGACGGGTCAATGCCGGTCATCATGTTCTGCGACGGCCGGGCCAATCGCGATGCCACGCTCGAGTTCGATCGCTACTGTGACTTAGACGAAAACGGCACCCCGGACGAGGCAAACCAAGGGCTGTATCCAGGACCTGAGAATCAGCCAAGGCCGGTGATGATCGCTTGGGCAGTCGACGTCAACGGAAATGGCGTGCGCGATTTTGGTGAACCAGTGATTCGGAACTCACACGAGCCGTACGAAGACGTCGGTGAGGACGGCCTCGCTGACGAGGATGAAGAGGGATATGACGCAGTGACTCGGCCCGACCCGGCTGGCGACAACTATGACTACTATGTCAACCCGACGGGCACCGAAGGGAACTGGCTGTGGGAGGAGGGAGAACCCTACCAAGACTACGGTCTGGACGGCGTCGACGATACCCCGCAGCTGGATGAGGATGGTTACGATTTCGGAGAGGGGAACGGTGAATTTGACCTCAACCCGCACCTGGCGGCGTTGTTGGCCGAGAGGGACCCGCACGGCCGTGTGGGCACCCTGACTCAAGAGCAGTGGGATGGGCTGACGTTCTATATGGACGCCGGAGTGCGCGACCTTTTCAACTTTGCCGTCTCGACCAACCAGCTATCCGGGGCCATCGCTGCGGCTGGCGAGAATATGCGCATCTACGACGGGTTTTTTAGCCTCGCCAACCTCGATCCCGAGGAGGACGACTACCGGTTCGCTGAGGTCGAGTACGATGATGTCGGTGACCATGTCTACCTGCGTTATGGTGACGTAAACGCCTCCGAGGAAGACATCTGCTGGGGCGATGGAAAGCACGTCGGCACGGTGCCACAAATCGCCAACCGACTTCTAACGATGCTGGGGCTCATCACCAACCGGTTCCCGGGTGGCGATTTCACCGAGCTCGAGCCGCCCTACCCCACCCCGAGCGGCAATTATCTGTTCGAGTCTGAGTCGCTGGATGCGTTCGAGGAGTACTCGATCATCCTTCCGCCCGGATACGAGTGGCATCACTGCAACGATGGTGAGGACAACGACGGGGACGGACTAGTAGACGGGGACGACAGCGGCTGCGCCCACGGCACGGACAACAGCGAGGAGGACGGTCTCGGCGAGTCCCTGTGCAACGACGGCATCGACAACGACGACGACGACGCGGTAGATTTACAAGACCAACACTAAACTCAAACAGACGATGACAACAGAGGGTGGGCATGC
>CAZDBH010000093.1:0-14977 GCA_964503485.1 uncultured Bradymonadales bacterium
CTGTCCAAGACGGCCGGCCCCAGACCTTGCCCAGTTGCTTGGGCGTGTGCCTCCAGAAAGACGGCGAAGAATCGTGGGGACAATTAGTAGCCTTCGAGACGATAGTTGGGCCAAATCGCCAGCAGCTCGGCAAAAATCCGCCGAGCTTGGTCGGGCATCTCGCTAACGATATACGATACGGCCAGTACTTTGGCCGCCTCTTGCACCAGGCCCCTGTCCAGTACCTCCGATGCGCCGCTAATGTTGAAGTCGGCAAGCTCCTCTAAGACACAGTCATATTGTAGGCGTGCATAGCAGGACATCGCACGATCGACTTGGCTTCGGAGGGTCGTACTTTGGGAATTGACTGTGCCAAGAGGGATCAGGGTCGCCAAGATGAGGGCCACTACCCCCAACCCGCGACCTTTGCTTCTCACCCGACACCTCACCCAAAACTCCAATAGGTCGTCATTTGCCCTTTCGGGCGCAGAATGCCACGGAACCAGTCCGAGGGCGAGAAGGGAGAAATTGGCTCATGGGGGATTGATGCGAAACCCCTGATACTGTGCCCTGATTTGTGTGCCGTTGCTTTCAACATCAATCGAGACGGTACGGTCACCGTATGCGATGAAGGGTTGCGGCTGCAGGGTGAGGCAAATTGGGAAGACGTAGGTTGTTTCCCACAAATTCGGGATCGCTGAATCGTACGGTTCAGCCTTTTCACAGCCTTCCCCACCCGACTCGGACTCCACGATCGAAATCCCCGGACCGAAGTCGAAGTCGACCACATAGTGATTGCTACTGGGGGTGAATACGTAGGCGTCAATCTCGACTGGCTTGTCTGCGTCCATGTCCGAGCGTGATAGGTCCATCTGGACGACGACCTTCTGTTCAGGTACGTGGGTAGAATAGGCGTCTCCGCAGCCACATACTGCTAGAAGCCCGATAGCGCAGCATAGTAGTTGCTTCCGATTCACGATTCAGTCACCACAGAGCGCCCTCAAGTCCTCGCTGCGACACTCCTCTCCGGTATCGGTGACACGAGCGCCTTCGCATCGCGCCAAACACTCGTTGCAATACCAATCGCCATCGGTACCGCAAACCGGATTGACGAGGTCGCGATCGCACTCACAGTCAACTGTCGCGAGGGTGACCGCGCACTCGCAAATCGTGCAGCCCGTCGCCGGATCTGTGGCTAAGCCCGACTCGCAACGCAGGTCGCAGCTGTCAACGACGCTCTCGTCGCAGCAGGTGCCGGAATCTGGGCTCGTCACGCCGACGCAACGGGCCCGACAGGCGCTTTCGTACGTCGCGCCATCGGAGCATACCGGGTAGTAAACTGGAACGCAGCCGCAGCGCGACTCGCAAACCCCATCTCGGTTGCATTGCTCATCTGGGTCGCACTGATCGGTAATCGAGTCGACATCTGGGTCGCAGCGCGTGGGAAGCTCGATGCAGATGGCGATGCAATCCTCGTCTTCACGATCGCAATCTGGCAGACCGCGAATGCCCGACAGACAGCTGAACCCATCGGGACAATCGTCCCCGGAGTGGCAGGTTGGCGGGCAGGGACCGTTCCATTTGACCTCCACACCAGCCAGCTCCGCTTCGCATTCACTGGCATAAGTCACGGCGTTGGCTCCACACACCTGCTCACCATCGTCCGAGCAGGTATCTGGTAGACACTCGCAGAGACTGCAGCCGTCTGCGTCTCGGGCATATCCGTTCTCGCAGGAGAGGTCGCAGGTTGTCCGCGCACATTCCTCGCGGCATTCACCCGCGTAGGAAACTTCTTCGCCACGGCATTCCGCTAGGCATTCATTTGTGTATGTCAGCCCGTTCCGGGTGCAAACGGGGGACTGGACCGAGTCGCAGGCCGCACAACGATCGAGACACTCGCACGTCTCACAACCTTCGTCATCGCGAACGTAGCCGTTCTCACACTCCAGATCGCAGCCCTCGAGCGTACAATCTCGGCGGCACTCGCCGCGGGAGGCTATACCAACACCCTCACAGCCAGCCTCGCATTGGTTTCGATAGGTGGTTCCGTTTTCACCACAAACCGGCTCGTATTCGTCGCTGCAATGACAGTAAAGCTCGCACAGCCCGCGCAGACAAGCCTCACCGAGACCGCAGTCCTCGTCCTCATCGCACTCATCGTCGCATTCGCAAGTGGCACAGCCGTCGGCATCCGTAACAAACCCGGTGTAACAGACCGTCTCAGCACAGAGTTCGGTGAGGGGGCACTCGGGCTCTTCGGTACAGTTTTCTTCGCACTCGAGGTGAATCAGGTAGCGCCCCGTCGACGGATACTCGCGCGTCGTGACCACAAAAAGGTAGGTTCCGGACTCGAGTGGACCAACCCGCATGCTCGAATCAAGCGACCGACCTGTATCGTCCGCCACCTCGACTACCGCGCCCCAGACACCATTTGCCTGTTGCGGTCCGTACATAAGAAGAACTGGATCACCGGAGCCACTCAATCGTTCGAGAGTGACGCGGACGCGGGCACCTTCGGGGGCAGCGTAGCGATACCCCTGAAACTGGCCTGCCTCGAACTGCCCCTCGTACTCGGTGTTATCGCCGTCTAGGTCGTCCTGGAACTCGATCAGATCGCTTCCTGTAACGTCAGACAGGTTTGGAGCCCGGTACACCTGTTTGACGGGGGTTCCGCAGGCGCCAAGCAACAGCATCGCCGCCAGGAGCAAGAGAACAGGTGTATTTCGGTGTCGTTGCGTCACGGCATGTATTGTACGCAAAGTCCAAGCCAAGATCACCGGGCATCCCGGAACGCCTTGGGGCTCTGCATTTCGTCGGACTCGAAATTATCCGACCGGCCGCTCGACCGCGAATTTCTGACAAGTTAGACGACCACTTGTCAACTTGGCTTGTCGTTTTCGCCCACCACCTTGGCCATGACCAGGGCGTCCTCTTGGTTGTCGACGTAGTATTTCTTTCGCTTGTGAATCACGTCGTAACCCATCTTGGTGTAGAGCCGGATTGCCCGGTCGTTGCTCTCTCTGACTTCCAGAGTCAGAAAGGTCAGCCCGTCGCTGGCACAAATCTCTTCGAGGCGGAGCATCAATGCCCGGCCGACTCCCCTTTTTTGCAGCGATGGGTGGACGGCGATGTCTAGCAAATGGAGTTCGTCCTCCACGATCCAGTAAACGATGAACCCGACGATAGAACCGCCGGGTTCGACAAGGACCTCGAGGGAAGACCAGGCGTTCTTGAGTTCCTGGTAAAACGCACCCTCTGGCCATGGAAACGGGAAGCACTGATGCTCTAGCTCGATGATGGCGGGCACATCTGCCTCGGTGGCGGGTCGAATCACACCGATGGTACTCAGTTCGATGTGGTCACACACCGGGTAATCTCCTTCCAGAGTGCGTCTTTTCCCTCGCCTGTCTTACTGGAGAACGTGACGGTTTTGACCGAGATGTCTTTGAAGCCTTTAGCAATCTTCGAAGCTGCCAAGCGACGCTTGTTCTTAGGTAGCTTGTCCGCCTTCGTCAGCACCGCGATGGCCCCAATCTCGGCGTCATTCATTGCCTGGAGCAGTTGCCACTCTTCAGTTTCCGGGCCTCGTCTCAGGTCGATCAAGACGAGCATCGCTTTGAGCGAGAGAGTTTCATCGAGATAAGAAGCAATCAAACGCCTCCACTCGTTGCGCTCCGACTTTGATCGCTTTGCATAGCCATAGCCCGGAAGGTCGGTGAAGTAGAACGTGTCATCGACCAAGAAATAGTTAACCAAACGCGTTGCTCCCGGTGTCCCAGAGACACGAGCCAGGCTCTTGCGGTTGAACATGCGGTTGATCAAAGACGACTTGCCCACATTACTTCGGCCGGCCACAGCCACCTGCGGCTCCTCGCCGATTAGAAAATCGCGGGTGCCGGCGGCGCTCTTAATGAACTCGACGTTGTTCAGATTCATGGTATCCAGGATGCCTCGACGTGCCCGAACCACAGGGAATAGCCAACTGCACCGACGCAGAGCGCCGCCCCGAAGGCACCCGTCCACGACCGGTCTTGTTTGTTTGTCAGCGCAACACCACCACTACAGAGAAGTGCGAGAATCAGTGCGGTCGGCCCGTAGCCCGGTGCGTGCGCCCAGAACTCCCCCCAGAGCCCGAGTAGCGCCATGCACAGCGCAAGAGACACAATCGCCCCGACGGGTCCGCCATCCGAAGCGGGCATCTGGGCGTCTGCTGCGACAATCAGACCCAACGCGCAGATCAGTCCACCAAAGGTCGGCCACGCTCGAGCGAGATCAGCCCCATTGCTATTCCCACTGACCACGATCAGGCCAGCGGTCGCGGCGATCAGCAGGCCCGCCCCAATCAACTTGGGCCACCTCAATTGTGGAGTAACCGGAACGACGATCACGACGCAGGCAGCGATGATGAGTAACCCGCCGTGGGCGACGACAGCGGGTTCGAAGCCGACCAGACCGGCGACCTGCAGGTCGGGCAGACCCTTGTTGAGAAACCCGAGCATCGCCAGCAGTGCGGCGACGGCTGCTGCACCGCTGACCCGGCGGCCCGACTGTCCGACCAACTGGAGGCCCAATCCGAAGGAAAGGCCGACCGAAAGCGCTGCTGCGCCTCCGAGTGCGGCGGGTTCCCAACTCGTCGACACACCGATAACCGGTTGGATTATGTTGCATATGATCGCCAAACTGCCGACGGCAACTGCCACCACGGCGCTTACTGATCGGCTCTTTGGTGTGCTGCATGCCGCGACGACACCCACCGCGATCAGTAGCGCAACCGGCGCGGCCCCACCCGCGCTCTGAAGTGCGGCGACACTGGCTGCGAGGGGTATCGGTACCACATAGCGTATCGGTAGAGGCTTCGCTGAACTCAGCGTGGCCAGAAGTAGTAGCCCCGCGGCGGCTACACATGCTCCGGCGGCAAACATCAACATTGTGCCTCCTGCTTCCTCTGGCCTCTGGCGGCGAGTCGATCCGCAAACCGCTGTAGTTTTCTCAATTCGCCTAGCTGCTCGTCACCCAACAGGTCCTTGAGCAAACCGTCCACGTACCGTTCTCGCTGTGCTTGGGAAAGCAGGTTGATCGAGTAGAGAGAAAGGCTCCATGCCTCGTCTTGCTGCCGCCAGCGCCACCCGACATGCGGCACCAGTACCAAAATCAGGACACCGAGTCCCGCCAGCAAGAGAACATTCACTCGCCACCACCACACCCACTTCGCCGTGAATCGCAGCTCGACGCTGGGAGTCAGCAACACTTCGGCCACGCGAAGTGTCTCGCCCGACTCGAGTTCGTGCAATTGGGGTGAATCGACGTCGATACCGAATTCGGATTCGCCCGAGTCGTCTGTGACTCGGACTCGCAAGCTCCCCGATGACCCGCCCTCCCCTGGCTCAACGCCGAGGAGCTGCCACTCCCTGCCGTCGACGGTCGTTGCCCGTCCGGTTGGAAGTTGTAGTGTTCTCGACTCACCATCCTCGCCAACGATGTCTAGTCGAGCAGCTTGAATTGGCAATTGGTATCGAGCAGCTGCCAAAGACACCCGTTGTTTCAGAATCCGCACGGAACTGTCTGGGGTCAAACTGAACTCGGCGAGATCGCCTGTGGCGGGATCCTCGAGACGAAAGTTGGCTGTTTGAGAAGCCTCTTCATAGCTGACGAGCGTGAACTGATAGGCCGTCGCCAGTGCGTACTCGACACCATCCGGGACTACCGCACTTGACGACTCCCCAGATGACAGGCTCATCGTGCCAGTGGATCTGGGAGAAAGCGCAGTTAGTCCGAAGAGAGCCAGTCCGACCGACAGGACGACCAGCGCCATACCGACCAGCGTCGAGCGTCCTCGGACACCACTCATTCCACGCGAGGGATGCACAACTGCGCTCTCGCGGAATTCGGATTCCGAAAAAGGAAGCGAGATGGTCGTTTTTCGCCCCTGGTGAACACGGCCGCGATATGCACCCAGAAATCGAGGAAATGAACTGCCAATCCAGGCTAGGTAAGCGAAGGCAGCGAGCCGCCAGAGAAACCGACCCTCGGAAATGTTGCCAGCGACGCGACTGACCCACCCCGCGACAAGCGCGAGCGCGACAACCGACAGCAGTGTCGCCGTCAATTTCTGCCACCCGGGTTGTGCCACTTCCTTATGTTTCATCTAACAACTCGAATCTGGTTCGCACCGTTGCGACTATTGTGCGGACTAACACCACAATGTTAGGAATCCCGCAATGCGAATCTTCGGCTTAACAGGGAATACTGGAAGTGGGAAGTCTACGGTAGCCAGAATGCTCCAAGACCATGGTGTTGCCGTTGTCGACGCCGACCAACTCGCCAGAGATGTCGTTGCGCCGGGCACTCCAGGTCTCGACGAGATTCGGGTGACCTTTGGCGAGGAGTTCGTTACCGCTGAGGGCGAACTGAAGCGCAAGGAACTGGCTAGGATCGTGTTTTCCGACCCGGAAGCTCTAAGACAACTCGAGCAGATTACCCACCCGAAAATCGCAGCTCGAGCCGCAGAGTTATTCGGTCGAGAATCGCAACTCGGGACTGAACTGGGCGTCTATGACAGCGCGATCCTAGTGGAATCAGGGCAAGCGAAATCCTTCGCCGGACTAATCGTCGTAACAACCTCGCGCTTACATCAGGTCAAGCGAATCGTCGAGAGAGACGGACTTAGCGAGGATGATGCGAATCTCCGAATCGACGCCCAGATGGCCCAGGAAGAGAAAGTCGAGCAGGCCGATTACGTCCTGAGCAACAATGGCACTCTGGACGAGCTCCGATCACAAATCCCCGCCTTACTGTCCTGGATGTCTACTTGAAATCGATGATTCCGTCGGTGGCCAATTCCGCAAGTAGCCGTAGTGTTTCGAGCCTGGGCAAGTGAACGATGTCGATCAAATTGGCTACAGACACCTTTCCGTCGACACGCGATATGAGAAAGCCCTTGTTGGGGTCCAGATTGTGCCACACCAGTTGATCGGCGCTGATCGCCAGCCGCGGCTGAGACTCCATCGGGCCGAGTTTTGCCAAGTATTTCATCTCGATTTGTCGAAGATTCTCTTCCTTTAGATCTTGGATCTCCCGGCTGTCGGGATTGTTCTCGAGGTATTCTTCGATCACCGATTGCGAACTGTGATAGTCGCCTAACGATTGGTGCGTCCTGGCTTCCTTGAGTTTGTCGACTCGTATCTGGCCAGTGACCTCCTCGGGCATGTCGAGTTCGTGCAACTCGAGATCACTGCTGAAACCCGTCCGTTTGTGGGGACGAAAGGGGGTCGATTCGAATTGTGGCGGTACCTTCGCTTTTGCCGACCAAGGATTGTCGTCGGTCCACTGATGCGTATCGGTCTCGGGAAGCAATTCCGACCCAGCCAGATCGATAATCTCTGACTCATCCGCTCGCTCCCACGGTTTCAGTACTTCATCGGTCGCTCGAACTTCGCTCTCGTCCACTACGATCTCGAAGTCATCCTCCGATTCTTCGACCTGCTCCTCGGGTTCATCTGTTTCGAGCGGCGGTGGAAGCTCGGCGATTCGGTTTGCCGTCCGCAGCACCGCGAATGGGTCCATCAAGGAATCGGGCGCGGGCTCCGATCCGCCTACCGCAATCTGTACGGGTTTGATCTGAGCCAGTTGCACGGATGTCGGAAGCGGTGCGGGCAATTCCAATTCAACCGGAAGTCGCGAACCCGTGGGGACCCTGGGCTGACTCTGTGACTCGTTTGAGCTAAATGGGCCACTGTCTTCGAACTCTGTCTCCCAGCCGGCTTCCTCGAACTCGTCGAAGTCCCGAGTTTCAGCCTCGGGGTCGCTCCACTCCTCAGCGTCGTCGAGAGCAAGCGGGAGGTCGACGTCGGGCAACGAGGGTTCCTCGAGCTCCCCAGACATATCGCTGAGCTCGAAGTGATCGTGTTCTTCGTACGGTTGAGTTGGGTGTTCGTCGAGAGGGAAATGGAGTTCGCGAAGACGGGCGCGAAATTGCGGAAACTCGGTTTCACGACCCTCATGAAGCGCTTTCAAATGCCCCTCGAGTAGAGCGATGCAGAGGTATGCGGCCTCGTTCGCACCGCCGCCTTCGATGGCGAGGGCCTGTTCCCACAAATCAATTGCGTCGAGAAACTCGCCCTCTTCTGCGAATCGGACTCCGCCGAGCACCATTTCGCGGGCGCTCACATTGTGGCTCCGGTCGGAGCCCATCGCCTAGCCTCCAACTCTATCGACGATCCCCTTGAAGACGGACAGAGTCCGCTGCAGTGCCTCTTCGTCGCGAACCAAGTCGTTGAGTGAACCGGTTTCGACACCGTTTCTGGCCCGCTCCACAACTTCGCGAGCCTTGGCCAGCGTTGGATCGCCCAGCGTGCTTTCGGCGAGGATGGTCTCGACCTTGGGAAGAAGCGTCGAAACCTCTTTGATTTGTTTCAGGACGACAGAGCGTTGGGCGTCGACCTCTTCGGTCTCTTTGACCTCGAGGAGATAATCTTTGTTCTCCTCGATCATGCGTCGAATCTCATCTTCCGTGAGTCCGCTTGTAGCGGTCACGGTAATCGACTGAGCCTGCCCAGTCTCGATGTCCTCAGCAGACACGCTCACGATTCCATCGGCGGAAATCGAGAACGTGATGCGAATCTCGACCTCACCCGCTGGCGCCGGTCGCAGGCCTTCGAGTACGAACTCGCCTAGCAAATCGTTGTCTTCGGCTCGCTCGCTTTCACCCTGTAGAACCAGGATCTTGACGGAGGTTTGATTGTCTTTGACGGTGGTGAAAATCATGTAGTCATCGGTAGGAACTGTACTGTTCCGTTCGATAATGACCTCGAAACCACCGCCGAACACCATGACGCCTAGAGAGTGTGGCGTAACGTCGAGCAGCAAAACATCAGTCGTCTTGCCAGCCAGCGCTGAGCCCTGGATTGCGGCCCCTACGGCCACGACCTCGTCTGGATGCACGCCCTTGCTGGGATCTCTGCCGAAGAACTTCGCGGCTGACTGCTGCACAAGCGGCATTCGAGTCTGCCCACCCACGAGCACGACTTCGTCGATCTCGGTCCGCTTCATGCCGGCGTCTTCGAGAGCTTGCGAGCAGATTTTGAATGTTCGTTCGACCAGATCGATCGTCAGTTCCTCGAGACGTTCCCGCGTGATGACCGTCTGAAGATGCAGAGCCTCGTTGTCTTCGGTGGTGAAGATGAAGGGCAGATTGATGTCGACCTGATCGAGCTCAGAAAGGTCGCACTTTGCTTTTTCGGCAGCATCTTTCAAGCGCTGTAGCGCCATCGTATCGTTGCGGAGGTCCACTTTGTGTTGCGACGCGAACTCGAATGCCAACGCTTCGATGATACGCGCGTCGAAATCCTCACCGCCCAAGAACGAATCGCCGGCTGTCGCGATGACGTCAAAGACGCCGTCTCTGATCGTTAGCACCGAGATATCAAAGGTACCGCCACCGAGGTCATAAACTGAGATGGTCTAGTTTAAGTTCTTTCCATAACCGTAGGCCAATGCGCCCGCGGTTGGCTCGTTGATGATTCGCAGAACCTCGAGGCCAGCGATGCGCCCGGAGTCCTTGGTTGCCTGCCTCTGCGCGTCGTTGAAATAGGCCGGCACGGTGATCACAGCGTGAGTCACTTCAGCGCTGAGATACTCCTCGGCGATGAGACGCATTTCTTGCAGGATCATCCCCGCGACTTCAGGGATACTGTACAGCTTGTCCCTGAGTCGTACTCGAACATCCTGGTGCGGACCCTCGATTATCTCGAAGGGACACGTCTCGATACTCCTGAGAACTTGCGGGCTACCCCATTTTCGCCCGATGAGTCGCTTCCAGGCATAGACAGTGTGCTGAGCGTTTGTGATTGCCTGCCGTTTAGCCATTTGGCCGACGAGGCGCCTTCCAGACTCGCTGACCGCGACCATGGACGGGGTGGTCTTGTAACCGCCCTTGTTGGGGATGACCTCGTGATGACCGTCGGTGACGACGGCAACGCACGAGTTTGTCGTCCCAAGGTCAATGCCAATCACGTTCTCCATTGTGCTTTCCCTTTCTTCGATAGACCGAGGCTATTCGCTTTTAGACAACTTGGCCATTTCCTCGGCTGCACCCGGGTAGCGGGGGTCATCGCGAATGATCGCGGCACAAATCTCGCGAGCATTGGCAATTTCCCCTTTCTGCCGCAACAGCTTTGCTTCCAACAGCATCGCCGCGAAGCTTCCCTCGTTCTCACTTTGAATGCGCCGGACTAGTTCGATGCCTTCATCTGCTCCCAGCCCGCCAGAGTACAGTGAATCCGCGAGGTCGAGAGCTGTCTTTACGGTATAACCCAGTTGGAGGGCTCGGCGGTAGCAGTCTGCCGCCTCTTTGAAGCAATCTCTCGTGTGGAATTTTCTCGCCTGGGCAAGCAATGCCGACCTTGCCACCGAATTGCTCGGCGAGACCATCTTGAAAACCCCGGTTTTTCCTCGCGGTTCCTTGTCGGTCACACCGTTTTTCCAAGGACCGACTTTGCCGTGTGCGAGAACGACATCATATTCCTTCCGCCGAGGAGCCTTGGAAAGGGTGCGATAGGCCTTGTTTATCCAACGGAACACCGCGCGGACCCGAACCTCCATCACGCCGAGTTCTTTCCGAAACCATCGATCGGGATGAAACAGCTTGGACAGCCGGTAGTAGGAGTCGGTCAACTCTCTGATGGACGCGCCTTCGGAGATCTGAAACAGGTCGTAGTAAGACACCTCCTCGAGGTGGTGATGGTAGTAGATCACCAGTTTCCTCATGTCGGTGCTCAACGCGTTTTCGTCTTCCATATCCTCTTTTGTGAACGGGAAGACTGATAGGGGCGTGGACCAATCTGGCACCACGAACTCGCCCGAGGCGGTGCGAGCGATCGCCTGGGGAGGCTTGGATGGCGTTTCAGCTTCTTGGGGACGCTCGCGGTTGGGTAGCTCGATAAAGCCGGCGTCATTCAAGGCCCGAATACACTCGACGGCCTCTTGCCAGCCTAGGCCAATGTAGCTGACCAGCGCCTTGAGCGTCGTGTTTCCATCGATGCGGGATAGCGCGAAATACTGTTGGGTCGAAAGCCCACTGTTGGTGACGTCGGGGCCGCCTTCCACACGTACAGGTACGTCGGACTCAAATCCCAAGTCAGCTATCCTCTCCGGCATACCACCTCTAAGCCGCAGGTTCCCCCGCCTGTTTCGACTTCTCGGATCGTTGTGATTCTACCCGACTCAGGAGTTCCGTAACAGGGCGCTCTCAAAGCGATTGAGTCCTTCCGCGATCTCGGTCTTCGTAATGGTGAGCGGAGGCAGGAATCGAAGGACCGTTCCGCCCGCAGAATTGTGTAATAAACCAGCCTCACGGGAGGCACCCACCATCGCCTTCAAGTCGCCGTCGAACTCCACGGCTAGCATCAGGCCCTTACCACGAACCTGTCCCAGCCGCGGGAACTGATTCGCAAGCGTGCCGAGCCCTTCCGCGAGTTGGGCGCCGCGCTCGACAGCTGCATCGAGCAAAGCCTCTGAGTCGAGCACTTCAAGAACTGCCAAACCACCCGCAGTAACCACTGGATTGCCCCCGAAGGTCGTCGCGTGGCTTCCTGGGACAAATCCGTGGGAGATCTCCTCTCGGCACAGCATCGCCCCCACGGGAAGCCCTCCTCCCAGCCCTTTGGCCAGGCTGACTACGTCCGGCTCGATGCCGTAGTGTTCGTATGCGAAGAGGCGACCGGTACGTCCGATTCCGGTTTGGACTTCATCGAGGATCATTACGATCCCATGCTGGTCACACAGCGACCTGATGCCCCGAATGAACTCTGGGGTGGCCGGAACGACGCCGCCCTCACCCTGGATGGGTTCGACGATGATCGCCGCTGTTCGCTCGGTTATGAGGGCTTCGACACTCGCTAAATCGTTGAAGCTCGCATAGGAAAAACCGGGAACCAGGGGCTCAAAACCCGCGTGGTATTTCGGCTGTCCCGTCGCGGTGATCGCCCCGAAGGTGCGCCCATGAAATGAGCGTTCCGCCGAAATGATCTCGTATCGATCTTCGCCCCGAACTGCGCGTTGATAGCGCCTCGCCAACTTTAGGGCCGCTTCGTTGGCCTCCGCCCCGCTGTTACAGAAATACACACGATCCGCAAAGCTGCGTCGAGTGAGCTCCAGTTGCAGCTTGAGTTGTGGCTCGCTGAAAAACATGTTGGATACCTGAAGTAAGGTACCCATCTGCTCTTGCACGCGCTTCACATAAACTGGGTGGCAGTGGCCGAGCACATTGACCGCGATACCAGCCAAGAAATCGAGGTATTCCTTCCCCGTCGAGTCCCAAACACGGGCGCCCTCACCCTTGCTGAGGATCAAGCTCGGTGCATAGCTCGGAATCGTGGTCCTTCGACCACTGTCAAAAAGAGTCTCCTCCATACCCATCGCACTCATCCCTTTTGGTTAGCCCTGCGAATGTCTGGCTATGTGATGGCTGGCGGGAGCGAATGGGTCAAGCGTTCAGAGGATGTATCGGCTCACGTCTTCGTTTTCGAGTATGCCCTCGAGCCGATCTCGCACGTACTTGGCGTCGATGGGTACTTCGCTCGGCTCCATTTGTGGGGCGTCGAAGCTCAGTTCGTCCACGACACGCTCCATGATGGTATGCAGGCGGCGGGCTCCGATGTTCTCCATCGACTGATTCGCTATCCCGGCCATACCGGCGATCTCCTCGATCGCATCTTCTTTGAAGCGAATCTTCAACCCTTCCGTGCCCAGCAGGGCTTCGTACTGTCGCACGAGTGAGTTTTCGGGCTCCGTCAGGATTCGAACGAAATCGTCTTTCGTCAGGGCGCTCAGCTCAACCCGGATCGGGAATCGGCCTTGCAGCTCGGGAATGAGGTCACTCGGCTTCGCCACATGGAAGGCGCCAGCCGCGATGAAGAGGATGTGGTCGGTCTTGACCGGTCCGTGTTTTGTATTGACGGTCGACCCCTCAACGATCGGAAGCAAGTCCCGCTGCACTCCTTCTCTGGAGACGTCGGGGCCCTGTTTGGATTCTCTGCCCGCAATCTTGTCGATCTCGTCCAGGAAGACGATCCCGCCATCCTGAACCCTTCGTAGGGCTTCCCGTTTGATGGCGTCCTTGTCGATCAGCTTCTCGGCTTCTTCCCGCTCTAACATCGCCAGGGCCTCGGCGACCTTCATCGGTACCCGCCTCCGTCGCTTGGGCATCAGGTTCCCGAGCATGTCTTTGAAGTTGATTCCCATCTCCTCCATGCCGCTCTGAGGACTGAAGATCTCGACCATCGGCATACCCGAGTCGGTCACGTCTACCTCGACGGTTCTATCGTCGAGTTCTCCGGCCTCCAGCTGTTTGCGCAGCGCATCTCGGTCTGGGGCTTCGCTGGCCTCTGCCACACCTTCAGTCGACACCAGGAAAGGGCCTGAACTCGACCCAGAACCCCGATTGGGCTTGCGTCCACCAGACATGAGTAGCGTCAAGATTCGCTCTCGAGCTGCCTTCCTGGCCTTGTCCTGAACGAGGACTGTCTCCTCCGCCTGGACCATGACCAGCGCAAGATCTGTGAGGTCGCGTATCATCGACTCGACGTCGCGACCCACGTACCCTACCTCGGTGAACTTGCTCGCCTCCACTTTAATGAAGGGGGCCTTGGCGAGTTTTGCCAGACGCCTGGCGATCTCGGTCTTCCCGACACCCGTGGGGCCGATCATGATGATATTCTTGGGGGCGATCTCATCTCGTAGGTCAGGGTCGACCTGCTGCCGCCGCCACCGGTTGCGCAGCGCGATCGCGACGCTCCGTTTCGCGTCGGCCTGACCGATGATGTACTTATCGAGTTTTGCGACGATCTCGCGAGGAGTTAGGTTACTCGTACTCTCAGCCACTGTGTTTCTCCGAGCCTTAGCTAGTTTTTGAGGTCGATTGACTCAGCGACGATCGACTCATTCGTAAATACGCAGATTTCGGCCGCGATACCGAGAGCCTTCGTGGCGATCCCTTCGGCAGGCAGGTCGCTGTGACGCGAAAGCGCTCGCGCTGCTGCCATCGCGTAGGAACCTCCCGAACCGATTGCTGCAATACCCGCGTCTGGTTCGAGCACGTCTCCGGTTCCCGACAAAATCAACGTGATGTCGCGATCTGCCGCGATCAACATCGCTTCAAGGCGGCGAAGGTAGCGATCCGTGCGCCAATCCTTGGCGAGCTCGACTGCGGCCCGTAGCAAATTGTTGTTGTACTCCTTCAACTTGGCCTCGAGCTTCTCGAACAGCGTCATCGCATCGGCTGTGGAGCCCGCGAAACCCGCGATGACCCGATCATTGGCCAACCTTCGCACCTTCCTCGCGCTTGATTTGATGACAGTATTCCCTAGAGACACCTGCCCGTCGCCTGCCACGACAACCTGATCGGCGTCGCGCACTGTTAAGATTGTCGTTCCTTTGAACATCCGGTCTCCGTTCGATTGCAAAGCGACGTTTCAGAGGTCTCCGTCGAGAACTCGGAATCCTAGACACGAGTTGGGGTCGGTCAACCGATTACAACCTCAAATCGGTGTTTGATAGGGGCGGATTAGTGTGCGCCCCTTTCAGCAGACGCTTGGGCGGTCGATTCGTTGCTCAATCAGAGCCCGTCTTCTTTTTTCCGCGGGTGCTCCCGCTCGAACGGGGATGGGCGCGGTCATACACGTCCATGAGGTGGGCCATGCTCACGTGAGTGTAGCGTTGGGTCGTCGAGAGGCTGCTGTGTCCCAACAACTCTTGGATCGCCCGCAGATCAGCACCAGCGTCGAGCAGATGGGTCGCAAAAGAATGGCGAAGGCCGTGCGGACTGACTTTCGGCTCCATACCGGAGCGCAACTGTGCCTGTTTTAGAAGCCGACGAACACTGCGCACACCCAGACGTTTCCCGAAACGGTTGAGAAAGAGGGCCGGATCGCCCGGGCCCTTTGATGCGAGCTCACCTCGGCGAGAGAGGTAAATCGTCAGCGCCGCGAGCGCCTTTGAGCCA
>CAZDBH010000093.1:14987-21016 GCA_964503485.1 uncultured Bradymonadales bacterium
CCAACGGGCACCTCGCGTTCCTTGCGCCCCTTGCCCCGTACCCGAATCCAGGCCGATTCGAGATCGATGCCGGCTGCGTCCAGGGAGACCAGCTCGGAGACTCTCAGCCCAGTCGAATACAGGAGTTCCCACATCGCCCGATCGCGCTGCTGAAGAACAGTGTCCCCTGACTGTGTATCGAGAAGATGAAAGGCCTCGTCTACCGAAAGGAACGACCGCAACCCCTGCGGCTGCTTGGGCGCTTTCAGAAGACTGGCGGGGTTCTCGGCGAGATAGCCTCGCCTCACTAGGAAGCGAAACAACGAGCGCAAGGTCGATACGTTGCGACCCAGAGTGGACGATTCCCGACCTTCGATTCGAGATGCCAAAAAACGTCGCAAGTGCATGACCGTGATGTCACCCACGTCGATCGGTCCCTTGTCTGAAAACCACGTGGCGAGCTGCTCTAGGTCGGATCCGTAGGCACGAAGTGTCTCCGCAGTCGCACCTTTCTCGGCCCTCATGAAGGCTAAGAACTCAGCGCTGGCGGCCTCGAGAAGCATGTAGTGACAGTATCATGGGCGAAAAACCGCACCAAACTACGGACACACACCCGATCGCTAGGCGCCCGCGGCCTCTTCGTCGGCCTTGAAAACGGACTGGCAGGTCGGGCAAGTGACCTTCCCCGCACCATCGCGAGAGCTCTTCCTAAGCAGGTAGGTCGAGTCGCAATGCTCGCATGCTTTGGGAATCAGTTCATCCCAGCTCGCGTATTGGCAGGTCGGGAACGTGTTGCAGCCGTAAAACACCTTTCCGCGCCGAGAACGCTTCTCGACGACCTCGCCCTTGCTGCATTTCGGGCAGGTCACACCGGTCGTGACCGGCTTGGTGTTTTTGCAAGTGGGATAGGCGGAACAGGCTCGAAAACGACCGAACTTTCCGGTCTTGATAATCATATCGGCACCACACTTGTCACACGAACCAGCCGTGATGACCTCGGGCGTTACCAAGACGATTTTGCCGTCCTCGCGCTTGAACTCTCGTGTGTTTCGGCAATCAGGATAGGCGCTGCAGGCCAGAAAGCTGCCGTTCTTCCCCCAACGGATCACCATCTGGGAGCCGCACTCTTCACAGTTCAGCTCAGTGGGGGTTTGCTCGCGCTTGATATTGCGCATCTCTTTGCGGGCTTTTTCGAGCGTCGCTGAAAAGGGTTTGTAGAACGTCGACAGGACCTTGGTCCAAGGGAGCTTGCCCTCCTCGATCTTGTCGAGTTCATTTTCCATTCCGGCTGTGAACTCGATACCGAGAACGTCTGGAAAACTCTCGACCAACAAATCGGTTACCACTCGCCCGAGTTCGCTCGGGTGGAATCGTCCGTTCTGCTTCTCGGCATAACCCTTATCTTGAATAACCGAGATGATTGAGGCGTAGGTCGACGGTCGTCCAATCCCCTGCTCTTCCAGTTCCTTGACCAGACTGGCTTCTGAGTATCGGGGTGGCGGCTTCGTGAAGCACTGCTCGGACTTCAGCTCGAGCTTTTCGAGCACCTCGCCCTTCTCGAGCGGCGGCACGAGCTTGTCGCGATCGGAACCCGCCTTCGCCTCCTCTTTTGCTTCCATGTAGACTTCGAGGAATCCCTTGAAGACGAGAACCGAGCCGGTGGCCCGGAACGTATACGGCCCAACAGCGATATCGATGGTTGTCGCGTCAAATTTTGCTGCGGCCATTTGGCTGGCGACGAAGCGCCGCCATACCAGCTGATAGAGCCTGAACTGGTCTCGATCGAGATATTGTTTCAGTGACTCCGGGTCGCGCAACGCCGAGGTTGGCCGAATCGCCTCGTGAGCGTCCTGTGCTTTCTTCTTGGTCGCAAACGTGCGCGGTTTGGGCGGCAACCACTTCTTGCCGTATTTGTCTTCGACGTACTTGCGCGCTTCTTCGACCGCCACGTCCGATACGCGTGTCGAGTCAGTACGCATATATGTGATGAGTCCAGTCGGCTCACCATCGATGCTCACGCCTTCGTATAGCTTCTGCGCGATTCGCATCGTGCGCTTCGCGTTCATTTTGAGTTTTCGGGCCGCGTCCTGTTGCAGCGTACTTGTAATGAAGGGCGCCGTGGGCTGCCTTCGCCGCTGCTTCCTCTCGACTCGGTCGACGATCCACTGCGACGAATTGAGAACGTCCACTACCTTTTGGGCGTCTTCCCCGTTGGTTACTTTGATCTCCTTGCCGTCTTGCCAGTGGAGCTTCGACCAGAATGTCGGCGGCTCATTCGCCTTGAGATGGGCTTCGATGCGCCAAAACTCGTCCGGCACGAAAGCTTCGATTTCTCGTTCTCTGTCGACCACGAGGCGGACCGCGACGGACTGGACCCGACCGGCCGAGAGGCCCCGTCGAACCTTGTCCCAGAGTAGTGGACTCAGTTGGTAGCCCACCAAACGGTCGAGAACACGCCGCGCCTGCTGACTATTGTATTTGTCCCGGTTCAGCTCGAGCGGGTTGGCAAAGGCGTCCTTGATACCCCGCTTCGTTATCTCGTTGATGAGGACGCGGAAAACCGGGGTCTTCTTCTTACCACCGTTGATCTCTTGTTCGATGTGAAAGGCAATCGCCTCACCTTCGCGGTCGGGGTCAGGTGCGAGATAGACGCGTTCGGCTTTTCTACTCAGTTTGCGGATCTCGGTCAGGATGGTGCCCTTGCCCCGGACCGTCACGTACTGAGGCGAAAAATCATCTCCAACATCAACCCCCAACTCTTTCGTTGGCAGATCTTTCACGTGTCCTTTCGACGCCGTGACTTTGAAATCTTTGCCCAGGTAGCGCTCGATCGTACGGGCTTTTGCTGGGGACTCAACTACAACGAGGTTCTTTGCCATCTGTTTCCAATCACAATAGACGTTTGATCCGCCCGGAGCCGATTCGGGCTACTCGTTCGGCCAGGAGCAAATTGGTGACCTCGATCACCACATCTTGGGGTGTCGCGTCAACCCGAAAGATTATCCCGTCAACTGTTGCCGGTCCGTGGGCAAGCATTTCGAGGATGCGATTTGCCAACTCGTTCGCCACGAGATCCGGTCTCATCGGCCCGGATTTCGGCTCCTCGCGAGCAAAACGCCCGGCTGGCAAGTCGTCAGCCGAGCGAAGAAGGTGAGCACCTCGAGCCAACTCGTCAAGGCACCCCGCAGCCGTTGGGTCGCACGGCCCGCCTGGGGCGACAAAGACTGGTCTTCCTTGCTTGCGCGCCCAATCAGCCGTGATCAGCGCACCGCTGTCACGCGGTGCCCGAACGACGATCGTTGCGGCCGAGAGACCGCTTATCAATCGGTTTCTGCGAACGAAGAGCCTAGCACTCGGCCGACGCCACGGCGGATGTTCTGATACCAGACATCCTCCCCTAGCACAAATCAAGGAATAGAGCTTTTTGTGGCGAGTCGGGACAAGGAACGAGAGGCCCGCGGGAAGCACGACCACCGTCTTGATGCCAAGGTGAATCGACTCCTCGTGGGCCGCGGCGTCGACGCCCATCGCCCCTCCCGATGCGATGTGCCAACCCCTAGCTGCGACCCATCGAGCAACCGTTCTCGTCAGGTGAATTCCATCTTCGCTTACGGCGCGGGTCCCGACCACGGCGAGTAGGCCCAGGTCCAAGGCTCGAATGTCCCCCTTCGCAAACAGGAATTCGGGCCCATCGACCGATCGGAGCGCCTCCGGATACTCCTCGAAGTCCCTGTGCACAACCGTGAGGCCGAGGTCATCCAGATGGGCCGCGAGTGGTGCGTATGCCGTCGCGTCAGGCCAATTGTCACGCCATTTTCGCGCCAGGCTCGGACGACCGACGGCTTCGGCGCACGCCTCAGCCCCTTCCTCTAACGCCTGTCTGGCGGATCCGATGACCTCGCACAGGCGCCCGAGCCTTATGTTCCCAATCTCCTCCAGGCACCAAAGCAACAGTGCGCAACGTCTTTCTTCTGACCACATCGGACCTCTCCGCTAACAACGGGGAAGTTATCGGCGGCTGCCAGAGTTTGTTGCGTGGAAAAATGAAAAAACTAAAAAAAAGGGGTCAGTCTTGGTAGGTGTGGGCCAACAACACGGTGATGTTATCTGGCCCTCCGCCGGCGTTGGCCGCATCGACCAAAGACTTGCAGGTCGCATCCAGGTCCTGGTCGACCGAGAGCAACTCGGTCAACTCGGCGTCGGTAACCGGATCGGTCAGACCATCTGAGCAGAACAGGTAGATATCCCCATCCTGCAAGACCTCGAATTGAACCTCTGGCTCGACCGTATCGTTCAGGCCGCAAGCGCGGGTGATTACGTTCCGATAGGGGAAGTGTTCAACCTCTTCCGGTCGCAAGATACCCATCTGGATGTATTCGTTGGCGAGGCTATGATCGTGACTGAGCTGCTCAATCTTCCCGTCTCGGAACCGGTACACTCGACTGTCGCCCACGTGAATGAAGTAGGCTCCTGATTCCAAGAAGTACGCGCCCACCATGGTGGTACCCATCCCGCGACATTCGTCGTTCTTCGACGCGTGTTCAAAGATTGACTGGTTGGCTAGAAGAACGCTCTGAACCAGACGACGCTCCTCGGTGTGCTCAGGTTTCCGCCTCTTGAAGGGCCAGCCGAGCAACTTGGATCGGATGGCTGCCTCGTCCTCCTTTGAGAGAAGACTCTCTTCGTAGAATCGCTCAATAGTCTGGACTGCCAGGCCAGAGGCGATTTCCCCAGATCGGTGCCCCCCCATTCCGTCCGCCACCATACAGAGAGCCTCGGTCGATGAAACGAAGAAGTTATCTTCATTCGCCTCTCTCATGAGACCCACATCGGTCATTGCTGCGAAGCGTACCCTCACGGTTTACTTCCTTCCGCAGCGCTCTTGGCTTTCGCGAGTGCAGGGTGATCCGGCTGCAGCGCCCGAATTCGAGCTGTGTGCGTACCCACCAGTTCGACGAATCCGCGTTCGATGAGTCGATCGATGACCCGAGCCCGGCGCTCACACACTTCGCCAGCGAGTTCTTGAATTCGATCTCGAACGGCAGGTTTCTCTTTTCGCTTGGCCTTCTTGAGTGAGGCAGTCACTTCGGAGAGCTGGTTCTCGACCTGACCCAGCTCGATGAGCTCAGTACAGGCATGCATGAGTGCGTCGAGATCGTAGGGTTTGCCGATCAGGTCGTCGCAACCTACGTGACCACACTCCTGGCGCGATTTCGCGTCCGGAATTGCGGTCAGGACAAGTATCGGCACGCAGCGATCCGAGAACTTGTGTTTGATGTAGCGGCTGGTCTCGAAACCATCCAGCTCGGGCATCATGAGATCCATGATGATGAGCTCCGGAACCCGCGATCCCGTAGTCAGAATTGCCTCTTGGCCGTTCCTCGCAACCCGGGCGACGTGCTTGAACTCAGACAGTTGAAGCTTCAGCAGCTCCGCCGTCTGTGAGTCGTCTTCGACGACGAGTACATTCCAATCCCTTCCCACGTTAGCAGTCTCTCAGGTGACGCAACCGAACGCTAAACTTGGTCATACCATACCCCTACAAACCCGCTCTAGTCTACAGATGGAACTGAGTATTCGGTGTTTCACCGTTGAGGACACGACATACATCATCGCACAGGTGTTCCGCCATCATTGTTCTTACGTTTGCGGTGGCCGAACCGATGTGGGGAGCCATCACGACATTGTTCAAACCAAGCAGCTCGGCATGAATCTCGGGTTCACGCTCAAAAACGTCCAGCCCGGCGGCGAACAGGTGACCATCTTTCAAGGCCTCGACCAGCGAGGGCTCGTCCACGACCTGCCCCCGGGCCGTATTGATCAACACAGCACCAGGCTTCATGAGGCCAATCCGGGCCCGATTGAGAAGCCCTCTTGTCTCAGATGTCAGTGGCACGTGCACCGTGAGGATGTCCGAGGTCTCGAGCAGTTCCTCCAAGTCACAATACGTCGCTGAGAGGCCCGGAACCACTGCCGGCTTGCGAGCGTGGTATGAGATCTCCAATCCAAATGCAGCTGCACTTGCTGCCTCTGCTTTCGCAAGAGCTTCC
>CAZDBH010000094.1:0-20996 GCA_964503485.1 uncultured Bradymonadales bacterium
CGACGATATTGTCACTGTTACTGAGGACGCGATCGCGAACGCTATTCTCCGCCTTCTCGAGACCGAAAAGACTGTGGCGGAGGGTGCGGGCGCTGTCTCGACGGCCGCCGCATTGGCTGAGTTGAGTGGTGTCACCGACAAGAGAGTTTGTTGCTTGGTCAGTGGTGGAAACATCGACGTCAACGTACTGTCCCGAATCATTGAAAGGGGACTGGTTGCCGACGGGCGCCTGGAGCGCATTCGCGTCGCGTTACCCGACAGGCCAGGAAGTCTGGCTCAACTCTGTGAACTCGTTGGACAAATGGGCGCGAACGTCATTCAGATCCACCATGAGAGGACGTTCGTCGATCTCGCGATCGGTGACGCCGGGGTCGAGCTGGTCCTGGAGACCCGTGGGCCGAAGCACGTCGAAGAAGTGCTCTCGGCACTCGTCGATACCGGGTTCAAAGTAGAAGACTCACCGCGAGTGAATACCTGATTCCGAACAAGAGTACTCCATGTCATCAGACAACCCGCACCCCACCCAAAAGCAAGGCCTAGAGGTCACCAAACGCCTAACCGAAATCCACACCCATTGCGACGAGCAGATTGCTGCGCTCGAGGCCATCCACGAGGATCGCCTCCAATGCAAGAAGGGGTGCGCTACCTGCTGCGTAGATGAAATCACGGTCTTTGAGATCGAGGCGGCGCGCATTCGCCGACATTGTTCGGACGTGCTTCTACAAACGCCTGCGGCGAAGGGGAGATGCGCGTTCCTGGACGCCGATGACGCCTGCCGAATCTACGAACATCGGCCCTACGTATGTCGAAGCCAGGGGCTACCGCTCCGCTGGGATGAAGAGACACTGGACGGAGTCATGGTGGAGTACCGAGATATCTGTCCCCTGAACGAAGAAGGGCGTCCAATCGAAGATCTCGAACCTATCCTGTGCTGGAAAATCGGACCAGTCGAGGGAATGCTCGCCTCCCTGCAACAGAGCGTCTCTGGTGCTAAGTTGACGCGCGTGAAACTGAGAGACCTCTTTCATCACACAAAGAAGCGAGGGGAGGGCGAGTGAATCAGCCACGACGCCATTGCTTGGCAGCTACGATGGTCTTCATGATGGCTCTAGCTTTCGGGCTTCCGGCCGAGGCGGGGCCCTTCGACCAGGGCCGGGTGCGCATCGCGCTGGGTGGCAGCAGCGCATCGGCCTTCGGAGATGGCTACTTCGTGATTGGATATGGGGCCGGGTTTTATGTGTTGGACGGCCTCGAAGTAGGCATTGATGTCGACCACTGGCTCGGCGGAACGCCTTCGATCCACAAATTGAGTGAGCAGGTCCGCTACGTGCTGCACATGGTACCCACGCTCCACCCGTTTTTGGGCGTCTTCCACAAACACTGGTTCGTGGGTGACGGGCTAGATGATATTGACACCATCGGTGGCCGGCTTGGGGCTTTTTTCTCGGCCAGCGAACACTTTTTCATGGGAGGAGGGGTGGTGCACGAGATTGTGCTGTCCGAATGCGACACTGACTGCTCGTCGACCTATCCCGAGATCATCTTCTCAGCGACATTCTAACCGCTCTGGTCGCCACGCCGAATTACAGGCTATTGTTCGGCGGCGATTGCCTCGATCCATGCCACCATTTCTGAAAGCTGCTGCTCTTCGAGCGCGCCCTCGTCGAAGTTGCCTGTTCCATGGGTACCGCCTTCGAGTTGAACAAAGCGCCAAGCTGACGGCGCGCCATTTACAAAGTCGAGGCTGAACGGCTCGTCGTCAGGGTGAATCCAGAGAATGGGAAGCGGATCGAGTGTGTCGCGATTGTCCGCGATCTGGTTCTGATTCTGTGTGTACTGTCCGGGGGACAGCCATATGATCGCTGCAGAATCCGGTAGGCCGTCACTCTTGGCAACCGTGTAGTCCATAACTGAGGTGGTGCCGTTGCTTGCGCCGACCAGAACGAGCCGACTCGAGTCGATCGCGCAGGGCCGCTCTTCCGAAAGGAGGAAGCGCACTGAAGCCTCCATGTCGATCCGTCCGCCTGGGCCTTCGTAGGCGTCGACAGGGTCGCCAGTGGTGGAGTCTTCGACGCCACGGCGGTCGACGTTGAGTACGTTCACGCCAGTCTCCGAAATGGCGTCCAAGATGCGCTGCGGGTAGGACGTTCGATCAAAATGGGGTGGGATCTGATGGAACAGAATAACCGCTCCCGCACCGGCGCTTTCTGCCGGCAGATAGTCAGCTACGAGCGTGACGGAGTCCTCGGTTTCAAAGGTAACGACCTCCTGTTCCCCGCATGCAACGGGGGGCTCAGCGACGTCCCCGGTCTGGGCAGAGCCCGGATCCTCAGAACCGATATCGGTTTGAGCGCCGTTCGTGTCGTCAGGGGCTGACTCGGTATTAGTGGAGCCTTCCGACGAGCTCGAACCCGCGGTGCAGGCAAAAATCAACGAAAGGGTGGCAGCAAGTATTATGAATCGCATCACTTTCTCGGGCCTCGATGTTCACGACCAATAGTGTGGGGTCGTCGTAGTACGAGAATGCAGCTTAGGCTGGGTTCCTACGAGTGACAACCAGGACCGGTTACGTCGGTGCGTCGACGCCCACAGGCCCGAACGGGCCCCAAGGCCAGCAACCTGGTCGGTTTGAACACCCAGAACACTTTCGCTTGCGCCCTTATCGGGATGTCGGCATACTCCGCCCGCGCTGTGCTTTTCGAAAACTCGACGTTGGGGAGACGCCTCGAGGATAAAGGAAAGCCGCCACTGCAACGGCTGAGCGGATTGCCAGCGAGTCGGTTCCAGGGATATCTCACGAAGCCACGTCTAATGATGGACCCGCGATGCGGTCGACGATATCGGGGAGAACACCGTTTGTGTTCATCCTCTTGGCATTGTGCTTCTCGATGTGCACATCTGCGGATGGGCCATTTATTGGAGACCTGAATTCGCCGGACCAACTCGATTCGGGTACCGACTCGGATGCTGGTTCGCCCGATCGAAGCCTGAACCAGACCATCGAGAATCCGCTGTGCCCCGAGGGCACCATCCCAGGCCATTACACCGCCCGAACCCCCGAGGACGTCGCTCTCATATCTGATTGCACCCACGCTGCCGGCGACCTCACGGTCGACGCAGGCACTTCGATGGCCATCCTCGGCCTTCCTAACCTCCGCTCGGTTGCTGGGAACTTCACGGTCGGTGTGGTGGGTATCGATGGCACCCTGCCTTCACTCGGCGACGAGTCTCGCACCGAAGATCGCGATTACCTGACTCTGCTGCTCCTCCCCTCTTTGGAATCGGTTGGTGGCTCTCTCGCTGTCGGGCAAACGGAGGAACTCACAACTGTGAGCCTCCCGTCGCTTGAGTCGGTCGGTGAAAACGTAACACTCCGCTCCAACGGCGCTCTCGAGAGACTGAGCTGGCGACGATTCGAGGCGCTCGGTGGGGCCATGATCGTGGAGTTCAATCCAACACTAGCGACCGTCGATCTGCCTAGCTTCGAGTCCGCCGGTTCGGGCATCTACTTCGGGCGGAACGCTGAGCTCGACGTGGTGCGACTCCCGGTGCTGACCGTTGTGGGTGTGACTCGTTCTCCACCATTGGGCCTGGTTATCGAAAAGTCTTTGCTCAGGAGCCTCAGCTTACCGTCTCTAACTGAGGTTCGGGGCGACGTCGTGATCGAGTCCAACCCGTTCCTGACCGAACTCAACTTACCGAGTCTCGAGTTGGTCGAAGGTGAGATTCTGCTGTCGACAAACCAAGCCCTCGATCGGCCCGAACTGCCGAGCCTGGCCGGCGTCCGAGGCCTCACGGTTCACCGCGAAGGCGGTCTAATCGCACTGCACTTTCCCTCGCTGAGATCGGTCGAGAGGACAGTCTATATCGCCGAGAACACCGCCCTCGGCGAGTTGGACCTGCCACTACTCGAAGCGGTTGGAACGCGAATCCAGATAGATGACAACCCCGCTCTCGACACGATCGGCCTTCCCCAGTTTTCGGAGGCCGGGTCAGGCCTCATGCTCAATCGCAACGGGAACCTGGTGGTGCTCGAGCTACCCAAAGTGGCTTCGATCGGGCGGGCAGAGGCAGACACAACCGGGCTGCAGATCGTCTCGAACGCCGGTTTGGTCGCAATCGATGCGCCTCTTCTGGAGTTGGTACACGGTCGAATCGTGATGACCAGCAACCAGTCCCTAGAAACTCTCGACCTCCCCGCCGTTATATGGGTTCGCGATCGCATTACCATTACCGACAATCTTGCGCTCGAGCAGGTCTCGATGCCTCGCCTCGAGTCGTCGGGGGGGTTGGCGCTCGGCGGTCTACCCGCGCTGAGCACTCTTCGGCTGCCGTCGCTGGTGTCAGTGAGCGATCGTCTCGCGTTTCGGGGTGACGGCGTGCTCACCACAATCGATCTACCAGTACTCACCAACGCCCGTTCACTCTACGTGACCGACGAGCCAGTACTGAGGACACTGTCGCTGCCATCACTCGAGTCGATATCGGGTACTCTTTATCTCGAAGACAACGAGCTCCTTTCCGAACTGGATTTGCCCCAACTCGCGTCGGTCAGGTCAGGCCTCACAGTGCGAAACAACAACGAAATGATAAGCTTCTCGCTACCTGCACTCAGTATGCTTCCGACAGGACTTTTCATTCAGGATAATGATCAGTTGACGTCGTTCTCGCTACCCGAGCTTCGGCTGGTGAGCTCGGGTCTCTCCATCGAGGACAACGACCAACTGTTGTCGTTCTCGCTTCCGGCGCTCGACACGCTCTTCTCAGGCCTCACGATAGAGAATAATCGCCACATGTTGGCGCTCTCGCTACCCGAGCTGAATTCGTTCAGTGGCGTTTATGCGGTGCGGAGCAATGAGCGCCTTCCGGATGACCAGGTTCTCGCCCTCTTGGATGCCCTCCGGGCGGCGGGTTTCAACGGGTATGCGCGAATTTGCGGAAACGCGGGTGGACGAAGCTGTTGAAGGGCCTTCGCCGGCGCACGGCTAGGTTAGGATCTGAGCTGAGTATTCCGGGAAGAGACCGCTCACTCCTTAGGGATGGTGGACGGGCACGATATCGACCACAACCAGCATGAAGCCGTCGGGCAAGTCGCCGACGTCGATGATCGCCGGTGGCTGGTGAACCCCATCGGGCAGGTCACCCACGTCGATAATGTGGGTACCGACGAAGAAACCGTCAGGAAGGTCGCCGACGTCGATTATCTTGAGACTGACGACGCCATCAGGCAAGTCGCCGACGTCGATGATGCCATCAGGTAGGTCGCCGACATCGATAATGCCATCGGGCAGATCGCCCACGTCAATGATGCCATCGGGTAGGTCACCGACGTCGATAATGCCATCCGGCAGGTCGCCGACATCGATAATGCCGTCAGGTAGGTCGCCGACATCGATAATTCGAGTGACGACTGCAAGCCCGTCGGGCAGATCGCCGACGTCGATGATTCGGGCATGGACAGGAAGCGGTGCGAAATGGTCCTGCGCACTCGCGACGCCCGCGACGATGAAGAACGCGAGCAGGAAGCACAACGACGCGGCGATGACGCGCTTCGACGTTGTGCTGCGGATA
Organism: uncultured Bradymonadales bacterium; assembly: GCA_964503485.1. Lineage (GTDB taxonomy): Bacteria > Myxococcota_A > Bradymonadia > JAFGEP01 > JAFGEP01 > CAZDBH01. The sequence continues at coordinate 5,572 of CAZDBH010000094.1, forward strand.
GACAACTCTCCAGCAGTTACCTCGGTTTTCATGATGATGTCCTGTGGTCTGGAAGTGACCACGCCCCTATTCCTTTCATCGGCGGGATCCGTTGTCTACATTAATAAAAATTACATGGTATTTTGTAAGTGTCGAGTATTGCAGATGAATTTTCCTGGATCTTCGTCCTCTCGACCGTCGGGAATAAAATGATAGTAAATGAGATTGTTTGATAGAGCGGGGCGGTCAGGTGGCTGGGAGGAGCCGTCGTGTCCACAACAAGAAAAATTGTATCCGTATCCATGCTCATTGTTCTATTGGCCGGCATAGCCGCAGTGATTGTTCCCTCGATTCAGCGTTACCGGCTGCGGTCCAAAACGATCGAGGCGACGATGAATGTGCGTCGGCTATACGACGCGAGTGTGTCCTACTTCGACAGTGCGAGCCAACCCTCATTCCCGGCGTCCGCCGGTCCCACCCCGTTTTTATCTGAATTGGGTCCCGACCAAAGGGAACCGAACCCCAGTCTGTGGGAGACCCCGACCTGGAAGGCTCTCGAGTTCCGCGTCGTTGAGCCGAGTTACTATGCCTATCAATACGAGAGCGCCGGCCACGGCTACGACGCCCGGGCTGCAGCTTCCGCCTTCGGCGACGTGAACGGAGACGGCGAACTCGAGGCCTTTGCCAGACACGTGACAGTTGAGCCGGGCAACGAGATTCGCGGTGGTGCGGGTCTGTTTCAGTACGACAGCGGTACCGACCGTCGGTCGTTTTTGCCCGAGTCCACAGGGGAAGATCATCCGCCGTTTCCCGTCCGGACAAACACCGGGTCTGTCGCGGAATCGGAGTTTCAAACGCAGCGAGGTGTCCAATCGTTCGAGGTTCGGGGTGGAGCAGGTCTCTATCAGCAAAACGAACTCAATGGTTCGTATGCATCCGCGAATCGAGAGAACTACGAGGCGTATCCTCCGACCCACAGGGAGCGGGCCACCGAAGACAGACTGGTTACCTTTTCGATCGATGTCGACACGGCGAGCTACACGTTGGCGCGTGACAGCCTGATGGAGCGGAGTGAGCTACCGGCGCCCGCATCAGTGCGTGTCGAGGAGTTCCTCAACTTCTTCGACTACGGCTACGAGGCGCCTTTGCCCGATGACCCGGTTCCCTTCTCAATCGAGGTTGAGTCCGCGCCTGCCCCATTTGCATCCAACACCGAACTAGTCCGCGTGGCTGTGCAGGGGGCACGCGTCTCGGAACACGATGAACGCCCAATGAACCTCGTGTTCCTGGTGGATGTGTCTGGCTCAATGAACAGCGACGACAAGCTCCCACTAGTCCAATACGGCCTGAGACGGCTAGTCGAAGAACTCAATCCCGACGATTCAGTTGGGTTGGTGGTCTATGCTGGCAATGCGGGGGTTGTGCTCGAGCCGACGGAAGCCAGGGACAGCGAGGCGATCAACGAGGCCATAGACAGGTTGAGGGCGGGCGGATCGACTCACGGTTCAGCTGGTATTCAGGCTGCCTACAACCTGGCAGCTGAGGTCTTCAGAGAGGACGGAATCAATCGGGTGATCTGGTGTAGCGATGGCGATTTCAATGTGGGCGTCACCGGAGACCGACTCATCGAGTTGGTGGAACGCTACAGAGAGATGGGCATCTACCTGACAACAATGGGTTACGGCCGCGGCAACTACAACGATAGGGACATGGAGCAGATCGCAAATCGGGGGAACGGGAACTACTACTACATCGACAGCCGCACCGAGGCCAATCGGGTGATGGGTCACGGGCTACAGAGCACAATCGGAGTCATCGCAACCGACATGAAAATCCAGCTCGAAGTAAACGAGGAGGTCGTGGAGCGATATCGATTGATTGGCTACGACAACCGGGCTCTGGAAGACCACGAGTTTCGCGACGATTCGGTCGACGCCGGCGAGGTCGGACCGGGTCAGTCTGTCACAGCACTGCTCGAAATTGAGCTCGAGCCGTGGGTGACGCCAGGCAGAGGCCGCACCCGGGTGCTCGACGTGAACATCCGATTCGAGGACCGATACGGAGAGATTGTCGAAGTCACCGAGCCATTCACGACACGCCAAATGACGCCGGAGTTCGAGGAGGCCTCGGACGACCTTCAGTTCGCCTCAGCGGTCGCAGAGCTTGCCGAGGTTCTGAAGGGAAGTCCGTACTCCGACGGCTATCGATTCGATCGGATACGGCGCATCGCGCGCGGCGCCATCGACCGAAGGTCCCCGGAACAGGTCGAGTTTCTCCAGCTCGTAGATCGTGCTCAGACACTCCACGAAGCGACCCTTTAGCCGAGCCCATTCAGCACTCGACCGCTCCTCAGGCCGTCCGGCTCGGCTTTCGCCCGGTCGGCGCTTCAACCCGGCCGCATTGCCAGCATCTGAGTTGTCCAGAGACCACCATGCTCCCCTTCATTTGCCCAAACGACCTCGAATCCTGCCGCCTTGGCCAACTTGCCGGCTTCATTGGGACCGAGGCAGAAGTGTCGGCGACGAGGATGCCCTCTTTCGATGTGGTTGCGGGTGTGAAATGTCTCGATGAGCCACTGTCCGCCCGGGCGCAGTACCGAGAAGAGGGCCGGGAGTAACGGCCGGTACAGAAAGAACGTGGTTGTTACCAAATCGAAGTCGCCGCCCAAATCTGGGAGCCCATTCTGCTCGACATCCCACTCAACGATATGGGCCTGAGGGACCTGCCGGCTCGCCTGCTCGAGCACATCCGAGTTCCGGTCGATTCCGACGACTTGCCAGCCTCGCTCGAATGCTGCCGCCATGTGCCGCCCTCGTCCGCAGGCCACGTCCAACATGTGCCCAGGCTCTATTTGTCCATCGAGGTAGGAGGTCACCGACTCGAGAGGCTCTCCCTTCGGTAGCTCCGAGCTTCGCTGGACCAGGAAGTGCGCGGGACAATCTGAGCAATCAGACGAACCGAAACCCAGGACTGCTGCCTCCCACAACCCACTCTCGCGGTCACGCCTCACGAGATCGCATTCGGAAGCCTCGGGCACAATCTCGATCGCCTCGATATGAGCATGCTCCAGAACCCAGTCGATGTGCCAATGGCGCCGTTTTACGGTGCCAATGTGGCGAGCGACTCGACCTCGCAGCCCGCCCGGTCCAAAAGCGCTTCCGTAGTAGCGCACCCGACCAGGAGACAGACGCACGATTCCCAAACGCCCGACGTTCAAGACAAGTTCGGCCTTCAGACTCAACTCGAGGATGTATGACCCTCCCTCGGTTGTTAGTTCTGCTGTCGAGAATGGCCGCTCTAGACGAATCATCGTTTAGGTTCCCAGCTTGCTGAGTTCGAGTCCACCGTCGGATTGAAATCTAACCCACACTCGAAAAGGCCCGCCTCGGCCGGGCCTCTGGTCGGGAATGTTCACGATCTGGGTCGCCCCTAGTCCGACCGCAGTCGCGGCGACCAGAAGTTCAGCGAGCCGCCCAGCATCATATACCGCGAGTAGGTGGCCCTTTGGCTGAAGAATCCGACGCGCGCTGGCAAAAAAGTCGGCCACATCACCGTGCTCGGCGTGAGTTGAGCGCCGAGTCGCGTCGTTGGCGCTGGGTTGCCCCCAGCCTGACGGAAAGAACGGGGGATTCATGACAACCAGGTCGGCCTGACCACCCAGCGCGGAACGACAACTCTCGAGTGTGGTGCTCGTTCGCAGGTCACCGCTAACTACCTCGGCGTTGTTCAGTTTGTGGGCCTTTAGCGAACGCTCGAGTCGTTCGGCGACGGGCTGTTGGTACTCAACAGCGACCAGCCGGTCAGGGTCTAGGAAGTAGTGTGCGGTCAACAGTAGGGAACCGCTTCCAGCACCCAACTCGACCACCCGATCAGCATTGATTCCAGGAAGCAGTTGGGCGAGCACCACGTTCTCGGGCCTGAATCGGTACCCCTTCTTCGGTTCGAGAATCCCGGCCCGAAGCGGCTCGGGCCACGACCCCGTCCACCAGTTGCCTCCAGAAAGCAGCTCGGGCTCAATCGGTGAGATTACTTCGCCGTTGTTCCGAAGCGCCCCGAGGCGTTGGCTTATGTCGTCGGCCGAATTCAATTGCTCTCAACTCTCGAGTCCAAACTCGACCATCTCTCGTCGGCGCTGGACGGGCCCGTGGCGTTCCTCACTCTCAAGTCCCAACTCTGAACCTGTTTCAACGAGCCCCGCCACGGTATGTTATGCCCGACCAGCCGACAAGGAGCCCAGGATGAACGTACGGGTTGAGCAAGAAGGTCCAATCGCGACTGTAACTATCGATCGCCCTCATGCCAGGAACGCCGTCGATCGCGAGACCGCAGAGGCACTCTCTAAAGCGTTTCGCGAGATCGAGGCCGATGGTAGCGTTCTGGCCAGTGTACTCTACGGCGACCACGGGACGTTCTGCGCAGGAGCCGACTTGAAGGCGGTCGCGGCAGGACAACCGAACCGAGTGGCGCCCGACGGGGACGGACCGATGGGGCCCAGTCGCATGAAGCTCGACAAACCAGTCATCGCAGCCGTGGCGGGTCACGCGGTTGCAGGAGGCCTAGAACTGTCTTTGTGGTGCGATATGAGAGTCGCAGAACAGAGCGCGGTGTTCGGTGTGTTCTGCCGCCGGTGGGGAGTGCCCCTGATCGACGGTGGTACGGTCCGGTTGCCGCGACTTATTGGGTTAGGCAGAGCCCTCGACATGATTCTTACCGGGAGACCCGTCTCCGCTGACGAAGCGCTGCAGATGGGGCTGGTGAACCGAGTCGTTCCCGACGGCACAGCGCTAGAGGAAGCGCAGGCTCTGGCCGCCCAAATCGCTTCGTTTCCTCAGGTGTGTATGCGAGCGGATCGGCGGTCGGCCTACGAGCAGATTGGTCTTCCCATCGAAGAGGCTATTTCGAACGAGTTTCGGCACGGTCTCGAGGCGATCGAGAAGGAAGCCTTCGACGGCGCAACTCGCTTCGCGAAGGGTAAAGGGCGGCACGGGAGTTTCGATTAATGGTCAAAGGTCGCCGGTAGCGGCCAGCAGTCGGAGGTTGGCGAGCGCGACCTCGAGTTCCGCACGCTCGACGCCAATCCGCGCCCAGACCAGCGCTTCGTCGCTACGCAGGACTTGGGTGCGGGAGCCAACTTGTTCATCGACTGCCTGTGCCGCTTGATTACGAGCGGCTGTTGCAAGGCGCTCTCGCTGGTTGGCTAGGTCTCGGGACCGCTTCGCCGAATCCAAGCTGTCGCGTGCCTCCTCTACCTCGAGCGCTCGTTCTCGGCGCTCTTGCTCGAGGGCAAACTCCGCCCGGTCGATCTGTGCAGCAGCCTCTCGCCGTTGTGCGCGTCTGACACCGCCGTCGAAGATGCTCCACTGCAGGGCGAATGTGATTCGCCAGTCGGTTCGCTCCCCGTCGACGGCCTCCTCGCTCATCCAGTTGAGTTCTGAGTCGAGTACGAGGTGCGGTAGATAGCCGAGTCCCAGGGCCCCATAGCGGTAGCGCGCCACCGCAACGGCCTGTTCGGCGGCAAGTACTCGGGACAGGCCGTCTATTCCGCCCTCAACATGCGAATCGGTAGCCGTGGGCAGGTCACTCGCTCCGAGTTCGAAGCTGCCTTCGGGCAGTCCCAAAAGCGAGGCCAGCGCTCGAAGTTGGGCCTGTCGCGCCCTGATGAGGTCTTCGTGGGCGATTTCGGCTTCCAGTAGGTCAGTTTCGGCCTGAATGAGCTGCAGCTCCGTTGTAGCTCCCGCTTCGAGTTCTGCGGCTACGGCCGCTAGCAGGTCGGCAGATATCTGGAGGCGCTCTTGGTCGGTCTCGACCAACCTCGAAGTCGCCTCAATCCTGAAGAAGAGCTCAACCACCGCCAGCTCGACCGCATCGCGGGTTGCCTCGAGGCCATGTTCCTGGGCAACAACACCCGCGCGCGCCCCCGGTAGCACTTGAAACAGCGTCGGATCGAAGAGTTGCGTCTGTAGTTGTACCCCAACACGTGCCGAGCTGTCGTGCTGAAGAATCGGGTCCTCGATGCCCAGGTCGACGCCCTGAAACTCGGGCATATCGATGATTATCTCGCGGTCGAAGATGGTCCCGCTGGCGCTGGCGGAAATCCGGGGGATGATGAGTGACCAGGCCTGCGCGATGGCTGACTCTGCCGCATCGAGATTGGCCTCGGCTTGCATCACCGTCAGTGTGTTGGACCGAGAGAGCCGGCTAGCATAGTCGAGCGAGAGAGACTCCGCGGCAGCCAGTGGACCTACCAGCAGGCTCGCGATAACAATGATGTGAGTGAGTAGGTTCTTCATCGCTCCATCAATCCAATCGTTTCTTGAACCGGATCGCGCTGACGACGAGCAGTGCGATGGTGAAGATGGCCAATGCCGCGCTGTCCATCCACAGGGCCTCGAAGGGGGCGCCGCGGAGGATCAAACCCCGCAGAATCTCGATAAAATAGCGAACCGGAATCAGATAAGTGAGTGGCTGCAGCACATCTGGGATGGTCTGCAGAGGAAAGACGAAGCCGCTCAGTAGGATCGAGGGTAGCAACAGCAAGAAGGAGAATTGCATCGCTTCGGCTTGGTTGGAAGCCAATGTCGATATGATGACGCCCAGCGAGAGCGAGGTCAGCAAGAAGAGCAGCGAGAGCACCGCGAGCAGTGGCAGGCTGCCGACAATGGGGACCCCGAACGCAAAGACCATCAATACCAGCACCACGGTCGTCTCGATGATGGCAATCCCAGCGTAGGGAACCAGTTTGCCCAGGAACAATCCCCACGGCCCCACGGGTGTGACCATCAACTGTTCGAAGGTACCGGACTCGCGTTCCCTCACGATGGAGAATGACGTGAGTAGAATGGTGATCAGTTGAAGGATGACCCCCACCAAACCCGGGACGAAGAAGTTTGGACTTCTAAGGTTCGGGTTGAAGAGGAGTCGTTGTCGAATATCGATGTTGGCCAAGGGCGCGTTAGGTGGCAAGCGACCCATTTCATGGGTGTCCCACTCCACCGCTCTAACATTGCGGGAGATGTACAGGCCTAGAGCGCCCGTGACATTCAGCGCGGCGGTGGCTTCGGTGGAGTAGGAGCCGTCAATCAGAACCAGTACCTGCGACTCCTCACCTCGCCTGACGCGCCGAGCGAAGCCATCGGGGATGTAGACGCCGACCTGGGTGGTTCCGTTGACAAGGGCCTCCTCGAGCTCCTCGAGCGACCTGTACTCATCGGTGACTTCCAAGCTGCGGGTGTTTTCCAGCATATCGGCCAGCTCACGGGATTCTTCCGTCCCGTCGAGGTCGACGATCGATGTGGGGATGTCTTTGACCTGAAGGTCGATAGCATAGCCAAAGAGGACCAGCTGCATGATCGGAATGATGAACACAAAACGCGTCGCAGGGTCCCGTATGACGTGCAGGAACTCCTTGTAGGCAATCGCTTTGAATCCGCTAAACATCGTGATTCTCAGCTGCTTGCCTAGTGAGGGTGACAAACACATCCTCGAGGCTGGGGTGAATCCTGCGAAACTCGTACTCGGCCTGCCCGTGGGCCTCCATCAGTCCCTTGGCTTCGGCACGGTCCCAGTCCGAGAGCACGCGCAAGTGCAGGGTTTCTCCAAAAATGGTGGCGTCCAGCACGCCGCTCAGGTCCTGTACGGCCCCCAGGACGGCGGTAGGTGAAGGGCAACTCAATTCCAACCAGTCTTCACCGGGCAACGTGACCTGAGGAAGGGCCTTGAGGTCCGAGGGGGTCCCGTTGGCCAGTATCTTCGACAGGTAGATATAGGCCACGTGGCTGCAGCGCTCGGCTTCATCCATATAGTGGGTCGTCACGAAAATGGTGACCCCCTGCCCGGACAACCGAAAGAGCAGGTCCCACAAATCGCGCCGCGCCACCGGATCAATCCCGGCGGTTGGTTCGTCGAGAAAGAGGACGTTGGGCTCGTGGATGAGCGCGGCCGCCAGGGCTAAGCGTTGTTTCCAGCCGCCGCTTAGCACGCCGGCGCGGCGGTCGAGATAGGGTCGCAAGCCCATCAGGTCCACCAAATGGTCGATTCGCTCACCGAGTTTCTTTTTCGGGACTCCGTAGATGCCCCCAAAAAAGCGGAGGTTCTCTTCGACGGACAGATCGGGGTAGAGACTGAATCTTTGGGCCATGTATCCCAACCGGCGGCGGATTTCCGCGGGTGACCTCGAGACGTCGAGTCCGTCGAGCCAGATGGTACCTTGGTTGGGCGCGAGCAGGCCGCAGATCATCCGAACGACAGTGCTCTTGCCCGACCCATTTGGGCCGAGGAAGCCGAATATCGCACCGCGTTTCACCTCCAGCGAAACGGAGTCGACGGCGGTGAAGTTGCCGAAGCGCCGGGTGAGGTCGGTCACCGAGATCGCGATATCGTCTGGCGGAGGTGTGGCAGTGGACGGCTTGATCACGGTGCACCCGCAAAGTCGACCACGACTGTCATCCCTGGCCGCAGAGTGATGTCTTCAGCGTTCGTGACGACGAGGTCGACTCGATACACCAGTAACATCCGGTCCTCGGGCGTCTGGACATTTCCGTCGGCGAACTCCGGTGCGTCGTGGATTCGGGTGATTTCACCCGACACGTCAGCCGACTCAAAGCCATCAACAATAATGGTCAGGGCGTCTCCAACAGCTAGGTCACCGAGCAACTCTTGGGCTGCGTAGGTCCTGACTCGGAAGTTGTCGCCTTGAGCGATGGCGACCAATGGCACACCCGTTCCTACGACCTCTCCAGCCTCGAAGTCGACGATGTCCACAGTCCCAGCCACTGGAGCGAAGACCTGGCAGCGCTCCACCGCCTCGAGGGCGAGAGCGACTTGGCCACGGGCCAGCTCAACGTTGGCTTCGGCTGCGGCGACTTGGGGCGTTCGCGCCCCTTCGCGAAGGATTTCGAGCTGTTGATTCGCCTGAGAGAGCTGTTGGCTCAGTATTTCTAACTCCTCTCCTCTAGCTCCGCGCCTCGCTTCGCGCAGCTGAGCGGTGAGCCTGTCTTTTTCGGCACGCAGGACACTCAGCTGAGTCTCGGCTTCATCGGCCGTCAGAGCAGGCGCGCTACCAGAGGCAGTGAGTGCAACAGCCCGTTCCAGACTGCGCTCGGCTAGGGCGATGCGGGCCTCAACCGCCTCAATACCGGCCTGGAGTTGATTCCTCTGGTTGCGGGTTGCTCCGCTGCGAGCCATTTCCAACTGCTGCTCGATAATCGCAATCTGAGCCTCTGCGGCAGTGATCTCCTGAGGGCGGGCGCCGTCATTCAGTAAATCGAGTTGCGCCTGCGCAAGCTGGACACCAGCTGCCGCCTGTTCGTGCTGCAAGCGCGGGACGTCACAGTCGAATTCGAGCAACAAATCGCCGGCCTCTACTATCTGGCCTTCGTCGATGTGAACGGCTAGGAGTCGTCCTGCCATCTCTGCTGCCACCGTTGTCCGGTCCGCCTCAATGGTCCCTGACACTTCGGGCGCGCCATTCCGACAACCGCCAATCAGAACCAAAGCGCCGAGCAGAAACTGCAGGTGTCGCCGGAACTGTCCACTCGACTCAGTCGATTCGTTTCTATTGATGCATCGAGGGGGCACGGTAGCTCTCTTTGGTCTAGTCATCTTCTTTCCCGAACGACTGGAAAATATCTGGCAGTCAGAATGTCGACTGCACAGACGACTCTATACACACGCATTCTGGTGATGAATGAAAGAGATGTCAATTCATTTTTAAACGTTTGATAAAGAATTGTATGTGTGCTAGGTTGTTTCCCATGGCACGCCCAAGTTCGGACATACCGGAACGAATCATCGAGTCTGCTCGCGAACATTTCGCGAAGGTCGGCGTCGACGCAGCGTCACTGCGAAAAATCGCAAAGGGCGCCCGCACGAGCGTAGCGATGATCAGCTACCACTTTGAGAACAAAGATGGGCTGTTCCGAGCTGTGGTCGACAGCGTCTACGACGGGTTCTTGGCAGACCTGGAAGCGGTGGCGCTGGAACAGACCGATCCAGTTGTGCGCATGGTAGAAATTCTGCGCCGCATCTCTAAGGTCAACGAACTGGAACGAACCACGATTCGAATTGTACTGCGTGAGGCGACTGTCGAGAGCGATCGGTTGATGTACGTCATTTCCCGCTTTCTGAACGGCCATGGTCGGCTCGTCAGAGAAGCTCTGGCCGAAGCACAGGAAAAAGGGCAGGTGCGACCGGTTCCAGTTGTGGCAGCATTGCCCTCACTAATGGCACCGGTCGCCGTCGCTCAGCTGGTTCGACCGGCGCTCACGGCGGTTCTAGGAGCCGACATGGAAGAAGTCTTCGAGCACACCATCGATATCGTTCTGAATGGGTTGCTGCCGCGCTAGACGCTAGGCTTAGGCTGAGAGCCGGGGAGCGTGGGTTCGAGCGAGCTCAAACGCTGGAGTGGACGCCGACCATGGCTTGAATCAATCGGCTCTTGAGGCCTTCGGCGATCATCTCGCGCTCTTCCTCATTGAGTCGTCCTGAGTTGAGGCTGTCGGTTAGGCCCGAGTACTTCTCGCGGGCACCCTCGATGACCTCTCGGTACTTCTCAGCTTTGGGTCGGATTTCGCCCTGATTCTTGATGACATAGCGGGCCATACTGGCGACAGTCAGGCCAGTGGCGAGGATTCCCAAGGGTCCACTCAGCACATATTTGAGTCCGTAGCGAAGCGCTACGACCCCGAGGGCGCCAAAAGCGACTCGCTTCGGCATTTCGCCATCGATGATGGAATCCCAGGCAATAGAGGCAGTTTTCATGCCGCCGATCGCGATCAACAGCGCTGCGAAGTCAGCTGGATGACGTTTGCCGAAGCGCTCATAATAGTCGCGCACGGCGTCCTTGAGCACATCATCGAAGGTAAGCTCTGCTGTCAGTTGCTCCATAGTGTAACTCGCTGTGCCTCCGAACTGCTAAACAGGCCACACCCTGAAAGTGTTCCCAAGCGGTGAGCCTCGATCGGTCCGCGGTCAGGCCGCCTCGATCAGCGCAGCAGCTCCCATTCCGCCACCAATGCACATCGTAACCACGCCATACTTCCCACCACGCCGTTTGAGCTCGTTGAGAATGGTCGCCGTCATGCGCGTTCCCGAAACACCCAGTGGGTGGCCCAATGCGATAGCGCCGCCGTTGGGGTTTACCTTGTCAGTGTCGAGGCCCAGCTCACGGATGCAGTAAAGCGACTGCGCAGCAAAGGCCTCGTTCAGCTCGAAGACGTCGATGTCGTCTACCGTCAGGTCGTGTTTCTTCAGCAGTTTCCGGACGGCCGGAACCGGACCGGTTCCCATGATGTCTGGGTCGACGCCAGCGACCTGAAGATCGACAAAATAGCCGAGTGGTGCAACGCCCAGCTCCGTGGCCTTTTCGTCGCTCATGAGGACGGCCGCCGCTGCGCCGTCGGTCAACGGAGAGGCATTACCCGCGGTGACCGTACCTGTGGGCCTGAAGGCGGGACGAAGTTTCCCGAGTCCTTCCGCAGTAGTGGTCGGCCGAAGAATCGTGTCGTACTCAACGGTGACTTCTTTCTTTCCGCCCGCTCCATAGACATTGACCGTAACAGGAAAGATCTCGGCGCTCAGACGTCCTTCCTCGCGTGCCGCTGCGGCACGCCGCTGGCTCTCCGCGGCAAACGCGTCCTGGTCGGTCCGGCTGACATCGAAGCGCTCGGCTACGATCTCTGCGGTGGCTCCCATGGTCGTATAAACTTCAGGATAGTCCGCCATGAGGTCTGGGTTGGCGCTGAATTTGTTACCGCCCATGGGAATCATCGTCATGCTCTCGCAACCGCCAGCTACACCGACGTCGATCGAACCAGTTTGGATGGCTTGGGCGATCAGGGCAATCGATTGAACTCCAGATGAACAGAAGCGATTAATGGTCATCGCGGGCACACTTGCCGGAAGACCACCGATGATGGCACTGAGTCGGGCCACGTTGTTGCCTTGCTCGGCTTCGGGCATCGCGCAACCCATCACGACGTCATCGACCTCTTCGGGTTTCAGTTGAGGCACACGCTTGAGTGCCTCGGCGATAGCCAAGCCGCCCAAGGTATCGGGCCGAGCGTCCTTGAATTCCCCTTTGTGGGCTCGAGTGAATGGGGTTCGTACTGCGCTAACAATCGCTGCTTTTTTCATGTCGTATCTCCAAGGCCAGCGTCGCCGCCGGCCGTTTGAATCGTAAAGCTAGGCACCAACATCAAACTGACAAACACCGTCGGTCCGGTGGCCGGACTAGTTCCGAAGTGGTTTGTTTGTTTGAAGCATGTGCATCAGACGCTCTTGCGTCTTCTGTTCGCCACACAGACTGAGGAATATCTCCCTCTCGAGTTCCATCAGTTTCTCCTCAGTGACCGGAGTCTTGGGGGAGGTGTCGCCGCCAGTCAGAAGGGTTCCGAGTTTGGATCCAATCAGGCGATCGTGCGCCGAGACCTGACCGTTGATCTCCATGTCGTAGAGCAACATGTCGATGGTGGCTCTTCCGCTCGGTCCAGGCAGCAGGAAGTTCGTAACCCGGGGTGGCAAGAAACCTGAGTCCGCCATTCCAATGCAGCGCGCCTTCGCATCGCTCAGCACGAAATCTCGGTTCATCGAGATGCCGTCGCTTCCGCTCAGAAAACCAAAGTCGCGGGCCTCTTCAGCCGATGTAGCGACCTTCGCCATACCGACAGTCAGGAAGACCTGGGTGATATACGGGAAGGGGTCGTAGTCCTTATTGGCCGCGAATGGTCCATAGAGGTTGCGAAGCAATTGGATACTACCGGTCGCACCCGGGATCAGGCCCACACCGACTTCCACTAGGCCCATGTAGAGTTCGGCAGCCGCTTGGATGGCGTTGCCGCCCATGGTGACTTCGGCACCTCCACCCAGTGTGAGTCCAGCCGGGGCCGTGACGACCGGAAAACGGCTGTAGCGCATACGCTGCACCACATTCTGAAGTCCGGTGAGCATCGCATCGATGTCATCCCACTTCTTCTGCTGGGCGGCCATCAGAATGAGCATGATGTTCGCGCCCGCCGAAAAGTTGGCGGCGTCATTACCGACCACCAGACCTTTGTAGTCGCGTCCAACAATATCTAGCGACTTGTCGAGCATCGAGATGATGTCGGCGTCGATCGCGTTCATTTTCGTATGGAACTCGAGCAGAGCGACATCGTCGCCCATGTCCCACAAAGTGGCGCCGTAGTTCTTCTCGATGACTTTGTCTCCTCGCTTGAGGATTTCGATCGAGTAGCTGCGGTCGTTGGTCGGGATCGGTTTCGATGACTTCGACGGGATATCCCAATAGGTATCTATGCCGTCTTCGATGGCGTAGAAGGATGTCCGACCCGCATCGAGCATCTCTTGAACCCAGCCTGCAGCCTCGAACCCGCGCGAGTTGATCTCTTGGAGTCCTTCGGCGACTCCGAAAGCATCCCAGACCTCAAACGGACCGAGGTCCCAGTTGAAGCCCCAGCGCATGCCCCGATCGATATTGACAAAGTCATCAGCGATTTCGGGAATTCGTCGGCTCGAATAGGCCAACGTGGCGAAGTTCACGGTCGCAGCAAACTTGGCAGCCTTGTCCTCGCCGCGCATGACCGTTGCGACACGCTCACCCACATCCTTCACCTTCTTCGCCGCCTTCAGCGAATCGTATCGAACTGGCTCCGAAGGCGTGTGCTCCATGGTGTTGATGTCGAGCGTCAAGAAGACACGTTTTCCGTCTGGTCCCTTGTCTTTCTTATAGAAGCCGAAACCGCTCTTTCTACCCAGCCAACCCTTTTCGACCATCTGCTTCACGAAGTCAGGCACATGAAATGCGTCCCTCTCTTCGTCATCAACCAAACTGTCGTAGCAGTTCTGCGCCACATGGGCGAAGGTATCCACGCCAACCAAATCGGCGGTTCGGAACACGGCGGTCTTGGGACGACCCATTGCAGGACCGCAAATCTTGTCGACCTCTTCGACCGATAGCTCCGACTTCGCCATTTCCTCGAAGGTCTTCATGATGCCGTAGACACCAATTCGATTGGCGACGAAGTTGGTCGTGTCCTTGCCAAATACGACACCCTTACCCAGAGTTTCCTCTGAAAATTTGTGCATATAGGCCATGACGGTCGGATCCGTGACCTGGCCGGAGACCAGCTCGAGCAGCTTCATGTAACGAACTGGATTGAAAAAGTGGGTGACCAGAAAGTGCTTTCTGAACGCCTCGCCGCGACCTTCGATCATGTCCTCGATCTTGAGGCCAGACGTATTGGAGCTCACGATCGTCGTGTCACCGACGTGTTGCTCCACCTGGGCGAAGACCTTCTGTTTGATATCCAGTCGCTCGATTATTGCTTCGCAGACCCAGTCGACCTCGCTCAACTTGTGCATATCGTCTTCGAAGTTTCCGACCTCGATCAACGGAAGTGCATTGGCAGAAAAATGAGGCGCCGGCTTTGTTTTCGGCATCTTCTTCAGGGCCGAGGCCGCAAACTTGTTGCGGAATGCCTTGGTGGAGGTGTCTTCCCCCTCTGCAGCCTTGAACGGCACGATGTCGAGTAGAAGCACGGGAATACCCGCGTTGGCCAGGTGGGCGGCGATACCGCTACCCATCACACCGGCACCAAGAACGGCAGCTTTCCGGATTGAGTAAGTCATGAATCAAGCTCCCAAGTTAGTATTTGGTCGAGTTCGATCCGGTGCATCTGCACCGTGCGAACAGTTTTTCACCGTCAACTCAATGGATCGCTTTGGCGCACCGTGTCAATAGAGCATGCGTCGCAATTTGCAGGTGGGCTCGGAGTTCAGCCCGCAGCTTCGTTGGCAGCTTCGTCTTCCGCCGGATCCTCCGAACGAAGACGAGGGGGTGTGAACTTGTCGGGAAACTTACCGCTGACACCATCATAGAAGGCCCGAATCTGGTCCATGTCAGCCGTCACGTCCCCACTGGGGGTAACAGCGGGACCGAACCCGCCCTCTTTCTTGGCGTAGTCTAGAAACGATAGGAGAATTGGTACCTCGGCCTGGGAAGAGATGTGATAGAAGCCAGACTTCCAGTACTCCCGGCGGCTCCGCGTCCCTTCGGCAGGAACCGCTAGAACAAATTCGTCTTCTTCAGCGAAGCGCTCACAGATCAGGTCGACCGTATTGTTCGATTTGCTGCGATCGATCGAGATACCGCCCATCCAGCGCATGAACCAGCCGTAGGGTGGACGGAAGAGGCTGTTTTTCCCCAACCATCGCACACGCACCCGAAGCGCCCACGCCATCGCAATGAGATAGACGCCATCGCAATTCGAGGTGTGTGGGGCGCCAATAATGATGTATTTCGGCGCGGTCGGCGGTCGTCCGACGACTCGCCATCTCATGATCCAAAGAAAGATTCTTGCTAGAGGGCGCTTCACGCGGGAGTGCTCCAATTGGTGTCGGATTCTTATCCCGCCGGGAGCGGTATGTCACGCATGTCGTAGTCGGGGATCGGG
>CAZDBH010000095.1:0-20915 GCA_964503485.1 uncultured Bradymonadales bacterium
AGCTCGCTGGCCTCAGCGCGAGCCTGCTCGTCATAGAGGACGCCTTTCCAGAGGGCGGGGAGCCCAAGTATGGTGTCGCGCCCACCGCCGTCAGCCCCGCGCACCTCGACAAACTGTTTGATTCGAACGTCGGGGAACGTTGTCGAGACGTGCAATTCCCAGTCACCCATCGTGGCTGGGGTGCCGCGCACGCCAGTGGACAATAGGGTTCTGAACGGGACTCCCTTGGCATCGTGGTACTCGTCATCTCGGCGCACAAACATGACCGGGATATCCAACAAGTAGTCGACATATCGCTCGAAGGTCATGCCGTTCAACATGAAATCGGGCGTCCCACTGCGCTCCGGGTCTGTGTCAGTCCAGATGTGGCATCGATAGCTTTGATAGCCACTGTCGACGCCGCCAACGATGGACGAGTTGGCAAATACAGCTGACACGATCGGCGAGATTCGACTGGCGACATTGACGATGTCGATACAATCAGCTTCGTCGATGTAGTCGAGATTTGCCTGCACCGTGCACGTCCCCATCATCATGTGGTGAGCCAGATCACCTCTTGACTCGAGAAACGGGGCCATCAACTTGTAGCGGGTCTTTGGCATCCACGTGATGTCGTCCAGCTCGACGATTGGTCTGCATCCAGTCCCAAGCCAGGCGATTCCCAGCTCGTCACTGATCGAACGAATCGATTCGAGGTGCACATCCAGCTCAGATGCGGTCTCGTGGATGGTCTTCGTAACCCCGCCGCTGAGCTCGAATTGGCCACCCGGCTCGAGGGTTACGGCACCGCCGTCGAGGACAACCGCCATGATGTGACCGTTGTCGTGGTCTACCTCCGACCCGGGCCGTTCGGCTAGCGCCGTGAGGACCGCCTCGAGGCCCACCGGTGCGGCGTAGGGAAGGGCCGAGTTGTCCGCCAACACCAGTCCGAATTTCTCGTGCTCGGTCCCGATACCTCTGGACGTCGCGGGTGTAAACCCGTCGACTAGGTACTGAACTAGGTCTTCCTTGCCGGCGATGGGCGTTTGATTTTGGTCTTGTTCTCTGGACACAGGTTGGGCTTAAAACTCGAGTACTTCTTTCTCTTTCTCAGCCATTATCGTGTCTAGGCCCTTGGTGGCAGCGTCGGTGAGAGACTGAATCTTCGCGAGGGCCCCATGCATGTTGTCTTCGCTAATCTCACTCTCTTTCTGCAAGTCCTTGACGGTGTCGTTGGCTGAGCGGCGCTCGTTTCTGACGGCCACCTTGGCGTCTTCGCCCATCTTCTTCACCATCTTGACCAGCTCCTTGCGGCGCTCACCAGTGAGAGCTGGAATCGGAATCCGAATAAGAGTTCCATCGCTCGACGGGTTGAGACCCAGATCACTGGCGCCAATCGCCTTCTCAATCAGGGGAATCAAGGTCTTGTCCCAGGGCTGGATGGTGATCAACCTCGGCTCCGGAACTTTGAGTGTTCCCACCTGATTGAGCGGTGTCATCGAACCGTAGAATTCGACCTTGATGCCGTCCAGCAGGGCTAGGTTCGCGCGTCCAGTTCGGACCTTTTGGAGGTCCCTCCGAAACGCCTGCGCCGTCTTCTTGAAAGCCTCTTCGAGCTCTTTGTAGACATCATTTAACATCGTCCCGCTCCGCCTTGAGAGAGGTTATTCGGGTTCGGCACCCGCAACAGCCAGGCATATTGGCTTGATTCGATCGGTTATGCAACCTATTCGGAGACTCGCGTCCCGATCGACTCGCCCATTATCACCTTGCGGATGTTTCCCGGGGTTCGGAGGTTGAACACAATGATTGGCAGCTTGTTCTCTTTGCAGAGCGCAATCGCAGTCTGATCCATAACCCGGAGGTTCTTTTGAAGCACCTCGTCGTAGGTAACATGGTCGTACATTACAGCGTCCTGCACCTGTTCGGGATCGGCTGAGTACACCCCGTCGACCTTTGTGGCCTTTAGGATGGCTTCGGCGTGAATCTCCATCGCACGCAGGCAGGCCGCCGTGTCGGTTGTGAAGTATGGATTGCCGGTTCCGGCTCCGAAGATGACGATACGCCCCTTCTCGAGATGGCGGATGGCGCGCCGACGAATGTATGGCTCAGCGATCGCCTGCATTGCGATTGCTGACTGCACTCGGGTCGGAATCCCGACCTGCTCGAGGGCATCCTGAACGGCGATCGCGTTCATGACTGTTGCGAGCATCCCCATGTAATCAGCCGAAGCTCGGTCCATGCCCGCCGCACTGGCTTTGACCCCGCGAAAGATGTTCCCACCCCCGATGACAACAGCCAACTCGACGCCGAGGGTGTGAATTCCTTTTAGCTCTTCGGCGATCTTTGAGAGAACGGCAGTACTGATTCCGTAGGAATCATCGCCACAAAGGGCCTCGCCGGACAACTTCACCAGGACTCTTTTCAGCTTGGGCGCTGCCATTCGAGGACCCCCACTATGTGGGCGATTGTGGAATCTGTGCGGGGAAGACTCGGTTCAGGCGGCTTCGCCGAGACGGAAACGAGCGAAAGCGAGCACTGCAGCTGATCCTGAGAGGGATTCTTTCGATACGGCAGCGACATGCTTCTCGACGGTGAAGTCGGGGGCTTTCACGAACGGTTGGTTGAGGAGGGCGACCTCCTTCTTCCACTTGTTCAAGCGACCGGTCACAATCTTCTCGGCGATTTCCGGAGGCTTGCCCGACTCGGCGGCCTGGTGAAGGAAAATCTCCTTCTCTTTGGCCACAATGGCTGGATCGATCTCATCTGCCGACACGACCATGGGGTCGGTGGCGGCTACGTGCATCGAAACATCCTTGGCGAGCGTTGCCAGAGCGTCGTTACCCGCATCCGCATCTGATGCTGCAGACAACGCGACGAGCACGCCGATCTTTCCGTCGTGAATGTAGGAGCCGATGGTGCCGGGCTTGTCACCGAGGCCAACCCATGCGAGGCGGCGGACGACCAGCTTCTCTCCGATGACGCCAGATCGTTCCTTGACCTGCTCGTCGACGGCTACACCGTTCCAATCGGACCCGAGGAGGTCTCCGATCGTATTGGCACCAGACTGAACTGCGAAATCGGCCAGACTCGTGGCAAATCCAACGAAGTCGTCATTGCGAGCGACGAAGTCGGTTTCGCAGTTGACTTCGAGAAGGAGCGCCCTGGAGCCATCCTCTGTCAGCTTGGCTACGATTGTACCCTCGCTAGCTGTTCGGCCGGCTCGCTTGGCGCTATCGGCGATACCCTTTTTCTTGAGGAAGGTCTTTGCCTCCTCCAGGTCGCCATTGCACTCAACGAGTGCCTTCTTGCAGTCCATCATTCCAGCGCCGGTTGCTTGGCGCAGTTCTTTTACTTGAGCAGCACTAATTCCCATTTCATTCCTCGCTTGAACTTGGCGCGGACCTGTGGCCCCCGCCGTTCGATCCAATACTAACCCAGTGGCTGTGTCCTAGCTCGACGGGACCGGCTGGTCCAACTTCGGGCGCTTGACGACTCGTTGAACCTCGGGTCCTTCCTCTGAAGCCGGGCTTGCTGGGGCTTGGACTTCTTCTTCCTCGGTTCCACCGTGATGCGCAGCTTTTGATGGTCCATCTGGCCTGCGGTCTTTGGCGTTCTTCCGGCCTTCCAGACAGGCGTCAGCAATGCGCGACGTGAAGAGTCGAATCGACCGAATAGCGTCGTCGTTGCCGGGGATAACCCAATTCACGGAGTCGGGGTCGCAGTTGGTGTCGACAATCGCGACGACCGGGATTCCCAAAACGCGTGCTTCGTTAACGGCAATGTGCTCCCGACGCGGATCGACGATGAAGATCGCCCCGGGCATCTTGTCCATGTCCTTGATTCCACCGAGGTTCCGCTCGAGCTTCTCGCGCGTCCTCTCGAGGGACAGGGCTTCCTTCTTGGTCAGGTTGTCGACGATTCCGTCAGCCTGAAGCTTCTCGATCTCGCGAAGCTTGCCAATACTCTTCTTGATTGTTCGCCAGTTCGTCAGGGTTCCACCGAGCCAGCGGTTCGTCACGAAGTACTGTCCAGCGCGCCGCGCTTCTTCCTCTACGATCGCCTGAGCCTGATTTTTGGTACCGACGAAGAGGACAGGCTTGCCCCCTGCCGCTGTTTTAGCGACGAAGTCGTATGCCTTTTCGAAACATACGACCGTCTTGCTGAGGTCGATAATGTAGATCCCGTTACGTGGTCCATCAAAGATGTACCGTCGCATTTTAGGATTCCATCGCTGGGTTTGATGACCGAAGTGAGCGCCGGCTTCGAGCAGCTCTCGGATGCCAATACGTGCCATGTTGTCTTCTCCGAAGTGGTTGTTCCTCCGCGTGCCTTCAACCCGCCTTTCCACCGCTGTGCGGCACCCGGAATGGCGGTCCGGAACGCGTGCGTAATTGGTGCGGGGATATAGCACCGCACAAAGGTGCACGCAACCAAAAGATCGGGTCAGGGTTGGCTTTTTTCCAAGAATGTCAGCTTTGTATCGCCATAGATCTTGGTCTTCGAGACCAACCACCCCAAGCGATCCACAGACCAAGCCTCCTCTTTTGAGGCGCTCTCGTGGACCCAAACAGCTGTGGAAGCAGTGATCACCAGCAGTCGCTCGGCCAGTTCGAGGACACGCTGTTGCGCATAGGGAGGATCGCTGAACACAATTGTGAATCCGTCGCCTAGGCGCGGGTTGAGTTGCTTCGGTAGATTGCGTTTGAGGGTTTTTGCCTGGCCATCGAAATCGAGCTCGTTCACGTTCTGGCGAACGCACGACAGTGAGATTGGCGAACGATCTACAAAGACGACGTCGGCTGCCCCTCTACTGAGTGATTCCAGCCCGAGGGATCCGCTTCCGCAATACAGGTCCAATACGCGTGCACCGGGCACCTCGGCGCCGAGCATGTCGAAGATCGCGCCGCGCACCTTGCCAGCCGTTGGGCGAACCTTTAGGCCCTTGGGAACCTGTATTCGCCGGCCACGGGCGCTGCCTCCGGTGATTCGCAAGGTACTAGGCCGATCGTGCAGGAACAGAGGCGGGGATCAAAGCGGGAGCCCCAGAATCTTCAAAGGGACTATTTGTCATCTTTGAAGGCTTGCAACAGTCGCACTTTGACATGTGGTGGCACGAGGCCGGTGACGTCACCGCCGAGGCGTGCAACCTCCTTGAGGAGACTCGAGCTGATGTAGGTGTGGCGCTCCTCCGACATCAGGTAGATGGTCGTGAGCTCTGGCTCGAGACGCCGGTTCATATTGCACATTTGGAGCTCGTACTCGAAGTCGGCCACGCCGCGCAGCCCGCGAACGATTGCCGTCGCGTTTTTGGAGCGGGCGTAGTTGACCAGCAAGCCCTCAAAACTGTCCACCTCGATGCGCTCCTCCCCTGGGAAACACTCGAGAATCAGCTCGGTGCGCTCAGCAACGTCGAAAAGTGGACGCTTGCTCAGGTTCGGCAACACGCCAATCACCAAGCGGTCGAATAGGGTGAGCGTCCGCTTGATAATCGCGATATGGCCGTTCGTGATCGGATCGAAACTGCCAGGATAGATTGCAATTCGTTGTGTCATTGCAGACCTAGTTGGTTGGGCGAGTGCAGCAGCGGAACCCAAGTGAGGGATCGGGGACGCCGCTGGGTAGTTCAACGAAAGAACAGGCCGCCTGGGCTTCTCCGTCCTCAGCCGATCCGCCAAATTCGCCCTGGGTAGGCCTGGCGACGAGTTCGCCTGCGTTGCCGACTAGGTCGCAAACGCCGTCGGTCGTGCAGCAGTTGCCGTATGAACCGGTCGGTTCGATGGTTGGCCCGTTGCTGTTGTCGTTACAGGCGCCCGCGATGTACGTATCGCCATAGGGGAAGTTCTCGCCGCAGGCGGCAGATAGGTGCCTGTCTTCACACAAGAATTTCTCAGGTGTGTGGCCTGGAATTCCACCCTGATTCACGTCGAGGTCGTTGATAGCACTGCCTCGGCAGGCCTGGTCGGCGGCGTCTGTACTAGCGATCGAAACCCAGGGCAGCGCACCAGACCGGCTTGTTGCGTAGAGATCGTTCTCGCCACCCGAATCGGTCGTTGCGTCCGGCCTGCTGGCCTCGAACATATCGATACAAATCCCTTGGACTTCGCCCGGAACGTTCATGAAAACCATGTTGTATGGGCAGCGCCCGCAGTCAGCACCGTCGTCAATTCGACCGTTGCAGTCGTCGTCAACGCCGTTGCACTCTTCGTCGGTGTTGGTCTGAGCCTCAACCTGGCAAAAACCGAAGAGGCACACGGCCTCTTCGCCGCAGTCTGCCAGTTCAGTTTCATCTGTGCACGGTGTCGTGCCCGCCAAGGTTCTACAGATATCGCGCTCACAGGCGGGACCACTGAGAGTGCATTCGTCGAGCTGGTCTTCGCGTAAATCCAACCGCTCGTACACGCAATCGCCGCGATCGCCGCATTCATCGCTGGGGGTGCTGGGCGCGCCCGCGGTCGCGACGACACACGGGCTGAGGAACCCGTCGTCCATGCAGAATTTGACGCCTCTACCGCAGGCGCCCGTCTCCGTTCCGCACTGGCTCGGGGGGGTTGTTCCGGGAATGCAGCGTCCGATTCCGCCTGCACAGTGGGGATCGACTTCGTCTGCGGTGGGACTGGTCGGGTACCCACCGGAGCAGTTGTTGTCGAGACCATCGCAGAGTTCGTTCTCTTGGGAGACGTTCTCGTAGTTGGGCCCATAGAGCCCGGCTTCGGCGCAATCGACCCAATCGCCACCTACGCACGTTGTCGTACTGCCGGCACATACACCAGCCTGTAGAGAACAAGGGCGGGGATCGATCTCTTCATCAATTTCTTCGTCGCAATCGTCGTCAATTCCATTGCAGTCCTCTTCGCGGCCCGGATTGATGAGCGCCCCATCTTGGTCTGGATCGTCGTTGCAGTCGAAGGGTCCAGTCCCGGCGCAACCCGGTCCAGACAAGTAGCCGTCTTGGTCGCGGTCAAAGCAGTTGGTTCCACCGGTGGTACCGGTCGGTTGGCATACGCCTACCTCGCCGACGACATCTTGAACGCACACGAAGTCGGCCAAACAGTCGTCGTCTGAATTGCAGGAGAATACGTTGGTGGTATCTGTCGCATCGAAATCGACGGCACAACCGATCATCGTAATCGACGCAAGAGCAGCCAAACACAGGGTGCTGTGAAGGAGGCGGCTACCGCCACGCATCACGCCGAGAAACCAGCTCATAACGACTCCTTGCAATTCAATCAAAAGAAATCCGAAGCACTGTCAAACAGACAAAGATCTGGCCGACCTCGGTCAGAACGTCCAGCTGCTGCTGACGCCCCAGCCTTCACTCGTAACGGTCGGCGTCACGGACTGTAAGTCGAAACTCCCGCTCGTGAGCGTATCCGCCTGAGTATCGATATCCGAACCCGGTGTAATCAGGAAGAGTAGAGCGGACACGCCGAGCAACGCCACACCCGTCCCCAAAAAGACGTTTGCGAGCAGGGCCTTGTCCGCCGCCTCATCAAGCTGGTTCTGGGCCTCGCGTTGGGTTGCGACATACACATCGCCCTCCCGCAACTCTCCGTTCCGGACATCATCTTCGGTACCCGACGCGTCAACGCCGAAAACGATACCGACGACCAGCGACACTGTCCCCAACCCGAGGGTTCCCCAAGCAGCTCCGACTTGAATTGGACTCGGACCGGTGGGACCGAGGACAACATCGTCAGGCCCCTCCCGAATCTCGAAGAGAAAAGGCAGCTGAGTGCTGATTACCTGCGCAAACATCGCCATGTTGTTGTCGACTTCTACCGACCTGTAACGCAGAACCGAACGACTCTCTAGATCAACCAAATCCAACGTGAATGAGACTTGGCTGCCCTCGCGGCCACTGGTCGCGCGGCCAATAACGACCTGATCCAAGCCGATGTCCCAGCCCACTCGTCCCAGACAGACCGGGTCAAAAGCACACTCTGTGGCCAACTCAGAACCCATGATCTCGAACTCGTCTTTCAACTCGAAGTTGGGCACGGCTTCTGCGACTGGAATCAAATCCAACTCCTCCATGAGTTGGTCGGTCAGCAGTTCGGCCGTTCGGGAGTCGAGGACGTCACCAGGGATTATCAAACCGGTCACCACCGGCAGACTTCCTGTGGATCCGAACTCCTCCGGATCCTCGTCCGTAAAGAACTCTGTACTGTCGATCTCTTCAACATCGTCCGGATCGAAAATCAGGTCCTGACCATAAGCCTGGCCCGTGACCAACAAAACCAACCCAAAGATAAACGCTGTGCTTCGAAATCTCATCGACGGGCTCCCCTCGAGGCGCGCTTCGGCGTGCTCTCCAGCCTTGCAAGTTCTAGTGATGTGCCCCCGGCACGGCTCGTGTCTGTCACCTTGTGGGAGGCTCCCAACTCGGAAACAGACCGATTTGCCGGAGGGTTAACACCGCGGACACCATCCTCAGGGGTAGCAAATGGCCCCTATCGCGTCAAGATGACGGCTCCCACTCTTGCTTTTTGTCCCCCATACGAGATAGAGTGAATGAGCGCTCATTCAGATTAACTATTCGAGCGCACGTCGCACCTTTGGAGGAAAAAATGGCGGGTCAGGCAAGACCGGGTTGTTACTTTCTGACGGCGGCAGTGGGCCCCGAAGAAGTCCACTCTCCTGAGTTTCTCACCGACGAACAGAGGGCATTCGCAGACACGGCCGAAGACTTCATCAACCGAGACATCGTCCCCAACATCGATAAGTTGGAGAAGCAAGAGCCCGGTTTGATGGTCGAAAAGCTCAAAAAGGCGGGCAAGCTCGGCTTGCTGATGATTGATGTCCCCGAGGAGTATGGCGGCTTGGGTCTCGACCTCGCCACCAGCATGCTCTGTTCAGAAAAGATGGCTCACTACGCCTCTTTTTCGGTGACCCACGGCGCCCATTCGGGAATCGGTACGGTGCCCCTGATTTACTTTGGGAGTGATGCTCAAAAGAAGAAGTACCTCCCGAAACTCGCGACAGGGGAGCTGATCGGAGCCTACGCACTCACCGAGCCGTCGAGCGGCTCCGACGCGATGAACGCCAAAACCAAGGCGATTCCGGTCAAGGGAGACGACGGCGAAGACTATTACGAACTGACCGGTAGCAAGATGTGGATTACGAACGGCTCCTGGGCCGACCTTTTCACAGTTTTTGCGAAGGTCGAGGGGACCGCTTTTACCGCTTTCCTGGTCGAAGCGTCGAGCCCGGGCCTCACTATCGGCGCCGAGGACCACATGTTAGGCTTCAAGGGAGCGTCCACGACTCAGGTCAACTTTGACGCGGTGCGAGTCCCGGCCGCCAATGTACTCGGCGAAATCGGACGCGGACACAAAGTGGCCTTCAACACCCTAAACATCGGGCGATTCAAGCTCGGCGTTGGTGCGGTTGGTGGTTGCAAGGTCATTTTGAAGGACGCCGTCGGTTACGCAAAAGAGCGCGTAGCCTTCAACCAACCCATTTCGAACTTCGGGGCGATCCGCGAGAAAGTCGCTGACATGACCCGACGTATCTACGGGCTCGAGTCAATGTGCTGTCGAATCGGTGGCTACAAGGACTTGACGTTGAAGACACTGGATAGCGATGACGCGGACTACCTCGCCAAGGCGATGGACATCATCGAGGAATACTCGATCGAGGACAGCATCATCAAAGTCGTGGGCTCCGAAACCTTGGACTTCGTTTGCGACGAAGCGCTTCAAATCCACGGTGGGTACGGTTTCTCGCAGGAGTACGGCGTTGAGCGCCACTACCGAGACAGTCGGGTCAACCGGATCTTCGAGGGCACCAACGAGGTCAACCGGATGCTTATCCCGGGCACCCTGTTGAAGCGGACCATGAAGGGAGAAATCGCCCTCTTCGAGCGAATCCAGAAAGTCACGGCCGAGGTTGAGTTGCCCAAATCCGAGGTACCAGAAGTTGGTTCTGAGGGTTGGCACGCGTTCTTCGTGGAGGCGAGTAAGAGGGTCTTTCTCTTCACGGCCAATGCCGCGATTCAACGCTACATGACCACCATCAAAGACGAGCAAGAGATCTTGTTGGCTCTGGCCGATCAGCTCTCGGCAGCATTCGAGGCGGATAGCGTTCTCGCCCGCGCATCCCGTTGGCCGGGCAAGGGTCAGGACGCCATACTCACCACCGTGGTCGCCGAGGCCTATGCCTCGATCATGGCGATCGCGCGCAGGTTGGCGCCCTCAATTGCCTCCGGCAAGGCGCTCGAAAAGCACCATCTAGCGCTAGATAAACTCGATTATCGCTGCAATGCCGATCTCAGAGCTGCCAAACGAGCGATCGCCGAAGTCACAATCGAAGCCGGCGGCTGGCCTTTCTAAAACCGCGCGGTGGGTTCCATTTCCCGACAAATCCGAGCGAGCGATCACCGATTGTCAGTTGACAATCTTGCTGTCGTGATATGCTTCTGAGCAGTCGTTGGGGTCACCTCGGCCCGCTGGATGAGATGGTGGTGATAGAGCGCGAACGGGACCAAAATCCGGACTCAAATCAACCCCTTGAGCCCGAAGTAATCGATGTCGACCAGGACGCAGTCGCGTCGCTGAGCGTCGACGACCTAGACCCGTTCGGCGAGCCGGCGCGCGAGAGAGATCACCTCCCTGTACATCTGTCCCTGATGCCAGCGGACATGAACACAGACGCGCTTCTAGCAGCTGATCCGCTGTCGGCCTATATGGCACACCTGCGGTATATCGAGCCATTACCCGCCGAAGAGCAGCAAAAGCTGGCTGAGCGTTATCACGAAGATGACGACGTCGAGGCGGCTAGGCTTCTTATTCTCAGCAACGTCCGACTGGTCGTGAAGATTGCGCGAGAGTACCGCCGACAGCGAGAAAGCCTCATGGAGCTCATCCAAGAGGGAAATGTCGGACTCGCTGAAGCGATCCGGCGCTACGACCCCTATCGAGGGGTGAAGTTCACGAGCTACGCCCAGTATTGGATTCGGGCGATGATCATGAACTACCTCATGAACGTTGGGCAGACGCTGAAAATCGGTTCGACTCGTGCTGGCCGCAAGCTGTTCTTCAACCTGAGAAGGGAACGGGACAAGCTCCTGCAAGAGACAAATATACAGCCCTCTACTCGGCTGTTGGCGGATCGCCTCGGCGTCGCGGAGACGGAAGTCGTCAACGTCATGCGAGTGATCGATGGTCAACCGCTCAGTATCGACGCACCCGCCCCGGGTTATGAGACAACGAGTTTGGGTAGCGTCCTCAGCGATGACCTGGCCCTGAGTCCTGAGGAAGAGGTGGTTCAATCAGACGTGCGGGACCGAATTTCGGACGCGCTGGCTGCGTTCGGCGAAACCATCACTGACGACCGAGAACGCATTATCTGGAGCGATCGGGTTCTGTCTGAGAACCCCCATTCACTTCAAGAACTGGGCGACAAGTTCTCGGTCTCTCGCGAGCGAGTCCGGCAAATCGAGGCCAAGCTCAAGAAGAGGGTCGAATCTTTTCTACGAAATCGATTTGGGGAAGACGAAATCCAACTCGTCGTGGCCGACTAGATCGCCTGCTGAGAGCGAGCCAACTTATCCTTGAGAGCCCGAAGCGCACTTTTGTGAAGCTGACTGATGCGAGACTCGGTCAGGCCCAATATCTCCCCGACCTGACGAAAGTTGAGTTCTTCCTGATAGTGGAGGGACAGGATTAGCTGGTCGCGGGTGTCCAGCTCGCCGATCGAGTCCGACAGAAGCCGAATCTGTTCCTTCCTCATCAGGTCTTGAAGTGGACCGTAGTCACCAGTTTTGGCGTCACCGTCGGGATGGGCACCGAGCGCTGTGGATGAACTCCCCTCGCCGACGTCGATTTCCGAGGTCGTACCAGCCGCGCTGTAACTCTGGGACATCGCTTCGTTGAACGCGACTGTATTGGCGTGTTCCACCAGCAGGCGCATTTCGTGGTACTTCGCCAGCTTCATCCCCATGGCCTCGGCGACTTCGTCGTCGTCGGGTGGCCGACCTAAACCGCGGGTCAGCTCGTCGATGGTTCGTTCTAGCTTCTTTACCTTGCCGCGAAGAACACGTGGCATCGGATCACGGTGGCGCAATTCGTCGAGAATTGCGCCCCGAATACGATACTCGGCATACGACGAAAAACGTTTCCCTCGCGATGAATCAAACTTCTCCGCGGCGTCGAGCAGCCCCAACGCCGCGACTCCAACGAGGTCCTCGCGCTGGACGTACGGAGGCAAACGCATACCTATCTGGTTGATAACTTTGCGAATTAAGTAGGTGTGCTCTTCAGCGAGCAGCCTGCGGTCCGACTCCATGCTCGGTAGACTATCCGATTTGTCGGCCACGGGTAAGATCTCGGGTAATGTTCTTTTGGTGGGACTCGAGTGTCCCCCCGCCGATTTCCAACAATTTGGCATCTCTCAGCAGGCGTTCGACCTTGTATTCCGTGCAGTATCCGTAGCCTCCAAGGACTTGCATGGCAGCATCCGCCACCTGCTTCCCGACCGGTGCGGCGAATAGTTTTGCTGCATCGGAGTCCACTCGATTTCGATTTCCGGGCTTCACGCTTTGCGCGACCGAATAAGTGAGCGCTCTAGCGGCTTGAGTGGCCGCATAGCTGTCGCCGATGTATCTTTGGATCTGGCCGAAGTTGTGAATCTGTTGCCCAAACGCGGTTCGTTCCGTCGAGTATTGAATCATCGTCTCCAGGCAACGCATCGCGATGCCCGTCGACATCGCCGCGAGCGTCAGCCGCTCGATTTCGAGGTTCCTCATCATTCCAGTGAGTCCACCTCCGGGTTCGCCCAGAACGTTTGATGCCGGGACAATGCAGTCATCCATCATCAACTCGGCCATGGTGCTGGCACGCATCCCCATTTTCGAGATTTTGGGTCCGACGGCGAATCCCTCGAACTCTCGTTCGACTACAAACGCGGTGAGCCGGCCCTGGAGCTTGGCGTAGATGAGAAAAACGTGGGCTTCGGGCGCATTCGTAATGAACGTCTTACGGCCATTGAGTACGTAGTGGTCTCCCTGTTCAACCGCCGTGCTCGCCATTCCGATGACGTCGGTTCCGGCTGAGGGCTCGGTCATCCCCATCGCGCCGATCCACTCTCCGCTCAGGACCTTGCCCAGGTAGCGTTCGCGCTGCTCGTCGGTCGCATTGTGAAAGAAGTTGTGAACGAAAAGGACCGCGTGGGCCAGGTAGGCCAAAGCAAACCCGGGATCGGACTGACTTAGCTCCTCGAGCGCAATAACAGAGGCCGTCGTATCCATCCCGGCCCCCCCGAATTCCTCGGGAATCGTAATACCGAGCAGACCGAGCTCAGCGCATCGGCGCAGGAGGGCGATATTCATCGTCCCTTCAGCGTCGTGCTTTTCAGCCTGGGGCTCCACATGATTGCGCACGAATGAGCGCAGTGTAGAGCGCAGCATCACGTGCTCTTCGGTGGGAGCGTAGATATCGTAGTCGGGAGTTTCGGGCATATACCCCTCGGGTTTTATTGAGCGGTGGGAGCTGGAATGAGCATCATCGGGTCGATTCCGAGGCTGCGAATCACCGTGTTCCACTGTTCTTCGGGTTCGGTTCCCAAGACCAGATCGAGCGTGACCGGACTACACAACCAGGCGCCGCGTGCCATCTCTGATTCGAGTTGGCCCGCACCCCATCCGGCGTAACCCATGATGAATCGGAAGACGACCTTTTCCTTGTCGAGGAGGTTCGGCATCGCGGTAGAAGGTTCGCTCATACAGAGGCCTTCCGCGACTGTTTGGGTGCGCTCGCACTGCCATTCTGAGCTGTGTACGACCATGCAGACGTGTGGTGCTACCGGTCCGCCGAGAAACACGTTCTCTACGACGGGGATGGCCTCGCCGGCGTCCCCTTGGAGGGTAACGGCTGCCGGTATCGGGTTGTTGATCACCACCCCGAACGACCCTTCCTCGTTATGCTCGAGCAGTAAGACCACTGAGCGCGCGAAGTTGGGGTCTTTCAGTTGGGGCATTGCGATCAGGAGACCCGGTGCAATACTCTGCTCTTCATGACCCACAGTCACAGCTCCTTCGGCTGCGGTAGTTAGGCGTTGCCATATCAAGTCAGTTCACACCATGCAAGCGCCTCCACACGAGGCTGGCGTCAAACGGGACCTAGATAGCCATATATAGGTCTAGGACGGCCTCATCAGATTCCGGTGTTCTACGACCATAGTAGCGTGATAGCGCTAGAAAGTCGGAACCGGGCTCTCTGACGGCAATGGGTAGGGGAATCTCACTCAGCGAACGACCAAAATACTCCCGGACTTTGCCTTTCTGTTTTCCTCGATTGAGACACCACTGTTCGAGCGTTCGGCTGTTGAGAATGACCGCCAACGCGCGGAGCGCCTCCTGGTTGTCAGCAGAGGAGGTGATCATCGCGACGTCCGATTGCTCGCAGAACCCTGCACCAGATAGGGCAAAGCGGACCGTTGTCGACCGGCGAGGGGTCACGAGACGGGGACGTTCCCAAACGCCCGGCTCTCGCGGCCAGTGCAATTCAAACCATGGAATCGCGCCTGTCCGAACCTCTCTTCGCATCGAGAGCAGCTCCTTGAACGGGGTAAGGTGGGCGGCGATGTTGGGCAACTGAGCGAGGTCGACCCCTCGGTCCATTCGCAGCACGTACATTTCGCTATCGACGACTTCGAATGGGCTGATTCCCCTAGCCCGAATCACCTTCGATACACGAGCAAGCTCGGACGGGTTGAGGTCGAGGCCTGCGATTTCCTCAGCCGACAACAGAAAAATCCCCGAACCGACGGACGCTTCGAGGGAGGCGTGAGTGCGATTGCGTTTGGTGACCTTGTCCGCGCCCGAGACCATCCCTTGGTGGGTGTGGAACACGTCCCCGAGGGTCAGGCCTGTGTTCTCGAGCGCCATCAACGCCCGATCGTGGGGGCCGGGGATGTACCAACGCTGAGACGGGCCCGAAGAAACCAACGCCGGTGCGCGAGAAAGCCCGAGATAAGGGGGAGGAGAGCAGTCATCCCCTGTCTCGAAGACCCGTTGGAGGTCGTCACACACCGTCTCGATGCTGGGTGCGCGAGCGGAATCGATGACCATGAAGCGTGTTTCGCTCTGCTCGCCGCCCCGTCGAGCGTGGATGATCAGGTTGTGTTGGCCAGGGGCGTCAGCAAAGAGCGTGTAGTCGGCGAAGTCGATGAGAGTCAGTATGCGGAGCCGTCGCGAAAGCGCGGAGCGAACCCCTGTTCCCGCATCGTTCGTCAACCAATACGAGTTGAGCAGGAACACCAGCTCGCCTTGGTCGGCCAGTAACTCGGTTGCGAGGTATAGAAATAGTTGCTGGAGATCCTGGCGTGGTCTCAGAATCTGGCTCCAACGGGGATGCGCTCGTAGCGAGGCGAACACGTCACGATGGCTCTTTTCGCGGACGTAGGGTGGGTTGGCGATGATGGCATCGAAGGTTGCTCTTCCCAACAGCTCGTTGGCGTAGCTCTCCTCGATGAGATCGAGTCCGTTTCCGAGCCCGATGACGTTGTTTTCGGCGGCCAACCTGCCTCTACACCACTCTTCTAGTGCGGGCTGAATCTCTACGCCGTAGTACGCACCACCCTGCCCTCCCGAACCGGTATTTGCTCTGGCCGCGGCGGCGAGCAACCTCCCCGTGCCTGCTGCAGGATCCAAGAAGGTCTGCTTCCGGGTTGGGCCACCGCAGAGCATTCGCGCCATCAGATCCGCCACCGGGTCGGGGGTCAGATAACAGCCAGTGCTGCGGCGGATGGACTCGGGGAGATCTGCCGCCTGTGCTTCGTCTTGGGAATAGTCGACCACATCTAGAGTTGTCCTCGAAATGGTTGGGAGATTCAACTCAGCGGCAACAGGACCCTTGTGGTTCTTCGTTGACGCCCCCTCAGGCGATCGCTATGGTGCGCCTCCGCTGGTCTCTTCGACTCAGTAGGTGGATGGGTGAATCTGTTCGACAAACGTTTTGTGGTCAACACAGGCAAGGGAGGGGTGGGCAAATCCACGATCTCCGCGGCGATGGCACTCGCTGCCGCAAAGCGCGGCAAGAGAACGTTGGTCATCGAGCTGAACACCAAGGAGCGAATCAGTCGCCTCTTTGGAAAGCCCCCAGTCGGAAGCGACATACGCCTGATCCACCCCAACATCTGGGCAGTTAACATCACGCCCGATGCCGCCCTGAAAGAATACGTTCTCATGAAGCTACGCTTTGAGATCGTGTACAAGGCCGTCTTCGAGAATCGGTTCGTGCGGCAATTCCTCAAAGTCATTCCCGGCCTAAACGACTTGGTTCTCATCGGTAAGGCGTGGTTTCACGAGCAGGAAAGAGACCGCCACGGTCGCCCAGTGTACGACTTCATCGTGATCGACGCGCCGGCAACAGGCCACGGACTGTTTCTTCTGCGGCTTCCTCAAGTGATTCTCAACGTCGTTCGCAGCGGGCCGATGTACGAAGAGTGCAAGGCCATGCTCGATCTACTGCAGGACCCCAAGCGGACCGCGCTCAACCTGATCACGTTGACGGAAGAAATGCCCGTCAATGAGACGCTCGAGCTGAAAGAAGCCTTGGATGCCGAGCTCGATGTTCCGCTCGGGTACCTCATCGCAAACTGTATCTATCCGCGCGTATTTGGTCCCAACAACGCCAAACAGATCGAGAAGTTGATGCAAAGTCATCGGCGTCGAGACGACCTACTGAGTCGCCTCCTGTCGGCCGGTCTGTTCCGTTATCAGCGGTGCAACTTGCAGGGATCGTATCTCAGGCTTTTAGACCGCAAGGTGGGACTGCCCATTATTGAAGTTCCCTACGCCTTCGAACCCGAACTCAACTTGCCGGTGATCGAGCGCATCGCAGCCCATATCGAAGAGTCAGTTGGTCGCACAATGGAGCTTTCGTGAACGGACTACACGATATTGTAGCCAGCCACGAGATTCTGGTCTGTGTCGGCAGTGGCGGTGTCGGAAAGACGACGAGCAGCGCGGTCATTGCTCTTCACGCGGCGCTGTCCGGCCGGAAGGTCCTGGTTCTGACTATTGATCCTGCGAGAAGACTGGCGAACAGCCTGGGATTGGAGGGGATCGACAATGAAGAGACTCGTATTGATCTCAAAACTCTGTTCCCAAAGGAGCTGACCGACGGAGGAGAACTCTGGGCGATGATGCTCGATATGAAGCAGAGCTTCGACTCAGTGGTGAAACGCAATCTCGAAGGAGAGACGGCCGAGCGAATCCTGTCGAATCGCATCTACCAGAGCTTCTCCTCGAGTCTGTCGGGCACCCACGAGTACTCTGCAATCGAGCGTCTGTGTGAGCTTGCCTCAGAAGGTCGCTACGATCTGATCGTACTGGATACGCCGCCGACGCGGCACGCGCTCGACTTTCTGGACGCACCTCAGCGGCTCTACGACGCCTTGGACAACTCTGCGCTCCAGTGGCTCTACAAACCGGCCCTCGCCAGCGGAAAGGTGGGACTGGGACTCGTGAAGTTGGGCGCAAGGGGCATTCGACGGACCCTCGGTAAGCTGACCGGCTCCGCTTTGCTCGATGAAACCGCTGTGTTTCTCGAGCACCTGGCGCCGTTGTTCGGAGCCCTAAGGGACCACGCCAAAACAGTTCACGACCTGCTGCGAGCCAACTCGACCGCCTTCATCGTTGTGACGAGCCCTGACTCGCTGACCATTGCCGAGGCGGTGTACTTCGACGAACGCCTCCACGAGGAGTCGCTGAACTTTGGCGGATTCATCGTGAACCGAGTGCACGAGTCGGTCCAGGGCAGTGAAGAAATGCCCGACAAAAGCAGCCTGGTGGATTTGCTGTTGAGCGTCCCTGGTTCGCGCCGCATCGGAAAGAACCAGCTTCAACAGCTGGCTGTCGAACTACTTGCAAACGCCCATGACTTTGACCGGTTGGCCGAGGCCGATCAGGCCGCTCTCGATGGTTTGAACGCCCGTCGGGCCGGGTCGGTGCACCCAATTCCGCTGTACTCAACCGACATTCACAGTCTGTCTGGACTGAATCGGCTGAGGCGCGATCTCTTTCTCCTTTCCGAATGAGCGACCAACTGGATAGCACGATCGCGGCGGCTTTGAGCGATGAAGCGGGTGTTGGGTTCCAACATCCAGTCGACGAGCTCGTCGAACGGCTCGCGAGCGAGGCCGAGGTCCACATTTCGGGTGCGAGCGGAGGCTATTCGTCGGCGCTCTTCGCCCAGGTCTGCCAGGCCTCCGAACGTCTGCCGGTCTTCGTGACCGCGAATCTCAAACAGGCTCGAAGCCTCGGCAGAGATTTGGAGTCTTTCGGCTTGGGTTCAGTCGGCACCCAGATTCTGATTTTGCCTTCGCAAGACACGTCACCTTATGGCGACGTCTCGCCCGATCGATATCAGGTCATGGAGCGGCTCAATTCCCAATTCAGGCTGGCCATGGGAGACGACCTGCGCGCGCTGATTGTTCCAATCGGCGGCGCCATGCGAAAGCTGGTCCCTTGGAAGGCAGTCGAAGACGCATCGATGATGCTGTCGGTCGGCGACTCCCTCGATCTGGAGAAACTGCGTTCGGTTTTGGCCCTGGGCGGATATCAGTCGGTTCGTCTCGTGGAAGACCCCGGCACCTTCGCGATCAGGGGCGGCCTCGTAGACATCTTCAGTCCCTACTCGGAGGAGCCCGTCAGGCTGGATCTTTGGGGCGATGAGATCGAGTCGATCAGGTGCTTCGACCCGCAGACCCAAAGGACGACCGAGGAACAATCGGATCTGTACATTTTTCCGGCCCGGGAAGAGGTGCGAAATCCAGAAGCCCTGTCGCGAGCCCGGAGGCGAATTCGAGAACTGGGAGACCAGCTCGAGCTGCCGTCATCACAGAGCACGGCGCTGTTGGCTGAACTCGACAGCGGTGCGTACTTCTTTGGGATTGAATCGCTGCTCCCGGCCTTTCTGGAGCTGGAGCCGGCCTTCGAAATACTGCCCCACGAGGCACAGTGGATCCTCATCGAACCCGATGCGCTGCGGGAGGCTGCCGAGCTGATCTGGTCGAAACTCGAAGTCGACTACGACGAGCACGTAGCGGCTGGTGAACTGGCCTTCGAGCCCGGCGAGTACTATCTGAGACCAGAGGCGGTTCTGGCCAGCTTGAATGACAAACCGCACCGGCTGGTGAGCAGCACGTTCCAGGAGCGGGATGGAGCGCTCGGTTTTAGATGCCGTGACAATAGCGACGTGGAACGTGTGCGGAAGCAACACGATGAAACCGAAGGGACGGTGCACGCCCTTCTCCAACTATTCCAACAGCTTGCGACGCAGTACGGTCGCGTGGCGTTTGCCTGTCATTCCACCGGCGTCGCGGAACGTCTGACGCGGCTTCTAAAGGGGTATGGGCAGAAAACAGAGATTCGAGAGGGTGCTATCCCAGTCGGGGTCGTTCCGCCGCCCGCTACCTGCTTCGAAGTGTACGCCAGCCCAGTCTCGTCTGGTTTTCGCAGCCCCGCGATGGGTCTAGCGATCATTCCTGATTCGGCAATCTTCGGCCGTTCGGCGCGTCGACGCGCCTCGAAGGTCGTCGAAGAAGCGTTTGCGGTTAGC
The DNA here is from genome assembly GCA_964503485.1 of uncultured Bradymonadales bacterium. Classification (GTDB taxonomy): domain Bacteria; phylum Myxococcota_A; class Bradymonadia; order JAFGEP01; family JAFGEP01; genus CAZDBH01. Next base: position 19,545 of record CAZDBH010000095.1, read on the forward strand.
CATTTCAAAGAGCTGGCTGCCGGCGATCTGGTCGTCCATCTCGAATTCGGCCTGGCCCGATATCAGGGAATGGAGAAACTCGTCCTCGACGGTGTCGCGGCCGACTATCTCAAGCTCGAATTCGCTGGGTCCGATCGCCTCTATCTGCCGGTGTATCGACTGGGTCGCGTCCACAAACACGTTGGGGAAAGCGGCCGCCTCACACTCGACAAACTGGGCGGTGTTCGGTGGGAGAAGACCAAGAGTAAGGTAAAAGAGGAGCTCAAGGAGCTGGCAGCAGAGCTGCTGGCCCTGTACGCGGAACGGGCGGAACGGCGAGGCTACGCGTTTCCCGAGCCGGACTCCTACTACGATGAGTTCGAGGCATCCTTCCCCTTTGACGAGACGCCTCACCAGGAAAACGCGATTCTCGAGGTGTTGGAGGACATGAAGTCCAACCAACCAATGGATCGCCTCTTGTGTGGTGATGTTGGCTTCGGCAAGACCGAGGTCGGCATCCGGGCTGCGTTTCTGTCGGTCCTTTCGGGTAAGCAAGTGGCGGTTTTGGTTCCCACGACGATTCTGGCCGAACAGCACTGGCGAAGCTTCAAGGAGCGCCTGCGGAACTACCCGGTCCGAGTCGAGGCACTCAGTCGTTTTCGCTCCCGAAAGGAGCAGAAGAAGATCGTCGCCGATCTCGAGAAGGGGTCGGTCGATATTCTGATTGGAACCCACCGCCTACTCAGCAAGGACATCGTCTTCAAAGACCTCGGTCTGATCGTCGTCGATGAAGAGCAGCGGTTTGGCGTACGCCACAAAGAGCGACTCAAACAATTCAAGAAGACGGTGGACGTCCTGAGTATGACCGCCACTCCGATACCGCGGACACTCGAGATGAGTCTGCTCGGAATCCGTGATCTCTCGGTCATTCTTACCCCGCCCACGGACCGGTTGGCGGTACAAACTCTGGTCGCCCAGTTCGGCAAGGGCGTCATACGGGAAGCGATTGAGCGTGAGCTAGGGCGCGGCGGGCAGGTCTATTTCGTCACCAACCGAGTTGCCGGGATTCAGGAGCTGGCTGAAACGGTCAGAGAGGTCGTTCCGAACGCAAGAGTGGGGGTTGGGCACGCCCAATTGACCAACCAGGCGTTGGAAAAGGTCATGCACCAGTTCTTCAACAGGGAGATCGACGTGCTTGTCTCGACTACTATCGTCGAGAGCGGTTTGGATGTCAGCTCTGCCAACACGATCCTGATTCATCGGGCTGATAACTTCGGACTCTCGCAGCTCTACCAGCTGAGGGGTCGAGTGGGGCGCGGTCGTGAGCGGGCCTTCTGTTATCTGTTGGTCCCCCGTAGAAGGAAGTTGCAGAAGGATGCGGCTAGGCGGCTC